>NZ_VCKZ01000653.1 GCF_005889745.1 Actinomadura geliboluensis | reverse complement strand
GGCCGATGCTGTCGGAGCCGGCGGCGCTGGCGGCGCTGCTGGCCGAAGCGGCCGGATGACTCACTTCTCCACAGCGCCGCGCCCATTTCTTGTAACCCGCACATGTAGATCATTTCGGCGGGTGCGAGGACACTCTCCCGAAGTCGCGCGGCCGCCGGGGGTCGGGCCTGATCCGCGAGGTGAGCAGATGACACCCTCCGTCCGCCGTCGGTCACACCGGGTCCGCTGGCGGCGCTCGCTGGCCTCCGGCGCCATCGGCGCCGTCCTCGTCGCCGGGATCGGCACGGCGGGAACGGTCCCGGCGCAGGCCCGCGCGCTGGCGCTCGCGGGGCCGTCCGCCAAGGCCGACGACGGCGCCCGCATCACCGCGGAGACGAAGGTCGGCACCCGCGAGGTCGACATCACCATCGAGTCGCCCGCGCTGGGCAAGTCGGTGAAGACCCGGATCCTGCTGCCGAAGGGCTGGACGCGGGACTCGGCGGCGACGTGGCCGATCCTGTACGCCTTCCACGGCGGGCAGGACAACTACACCTCGTGGACCAAGAACACCGACATCGAGGCGTGGGCGGCCAAGTACAACGTCATCGTGGTGATGCCCGAGGGCGAGAACGGCTCCTACACCGACTGGTACAACTACGGCAAGGGCGGGTCGCCCAAGTGGGAGACCTTCCACACCGCCGAGGTGCGCCAGCTGATGGAGCGCAACTACCACGCGGGCGCGCTGCGCGCGGCGATCGGGAACTCCTCGGGCGGCGCGGGCGCGATGGCGTACGCGGCGCGGCATCCGGGGATGTTCAAGTACGCGGCGTCGCTGAGCGGGATCCTGTCGATGCGCTCGATCGGGATGCCGGCGATGCTGATGTTCACCAACGCCGGCAACGGGCAGGACCCGTTCGCGATCTGGGGCATCCCGTGGGTCGACGACGCCAACTGGGCGGCGCACGACCCGTACTCGCTGGCGGACAAGCTGCGCGGCACCCAGCTGTTCTTCTCGGCGGGGACGACCGGGCGCCCGGGACCGGGCGACCCGGACGTGGCGCCGTGGGACATCGGGCTGCTGAGCGAGATCGCGGTCGGCGCGAACAACAAGGACTTCCAGAAGCGGCTGGACCAGCTGAAGATCCCCTACACGGCGCACATCTACGGCGACGGGCGGCACAACTGGCCGGCGTGGGTGCGGGAGTCGCAGTCCATCTGGCCGGCACTGATGAAGTCGATCGGGGCGCGGCAGGCGTGACGCGCGGCTGAGCGCGGGGTTCGGGCCCGGCCCGGTGCGGGGGCGGCGGCGGCTGCCGTCCCCGCGCCGGGCCGCCGGTCTTCGCGGCCGGTGCCCGGCGCCCGGTGCGGATGCCGGGGGGGTCAGTAGCCCAGGCCGTGCCCGAACGGGTAGAGGACGGTCGCGGGGTCGTCGCGGGCGGGGATGGCGACGGGCAGCCGCCCGCGCGGGACGGTCTCCCCGAACAGCGCCTTGGCGGCCGACCGCAGCGCCTCGGCGGTGTAGGAGTAGGTGGCCAGGTAGGTGGGGGCCTCGGGGAACCAGGCGATGTCGTAGGGGTCGCGGACGGCGATGACGACGACGGGCGTCCCGGTGGCCAGGAGCGCCTTGACGAGGTTCATCTGCCCGGGGCCGTTGTGGCCGGTTTCGTCTTTGACGTCCCAGGCGCGGTTGGTGACGGCGACGACGAGGTCCTGGCCGCGGGCGTCGGCGACGGCCTGGTCGATCTGCGCGGGGCCGGGGCTGAGGCCGGTCTGGCGGACGGTGGCGGTGGCGCCGCGGCGGGCGAGTTCGGTGCCGAGCGCGGCGGTGGTGGACACGCCCCATCCGGTGACCAGGACCTTGCGGGCGCCGGGCCGCAGCGGCAGGACGCCGGCGTCGTCGCGGACCAGGGTGGTGGTGCGGTCGGCGGCGCGCTGCGCGACGGCGAGGTGCGCGGGGGTCCCGACGCGCCGGGCGACCTCCCCTTCGTCGGCGTAGGGGTCGCGGAACAGGCCGCGGCGGCGTTTGAGGTCCAGGATGCGGTAGACGGACTCGTCGATGCGCCGCTCGGTGAGCTCGCCGTTCTCGACGGCGGCGACGACGGCGTCGAGCTGGCGGGGGAACACGCCCTGGCCCTGCTCGTCCAGCGGCGGTTTGAGCAGGACGTCGGCGCCGGCCTTGAGCGCGAGGACGGGGATGTTCTCGTCGCCGTACTTGTCGCGGACGCCTTGCATGTCGAGGGCGTCGGTGACGATGACGCCGCGGTAGTGCAGGCGGTCGCGCAGGATGCCGGTGAGGATGGGCCGCGACAGGGTGGCGGGGTCGCCGGAGGGGTCCAGGGACGGCACGACGATGTGCGCGGTCATGATCGCTTCGACGCCGTGCTCGATCGCGGCGCGGAACGGCGGCAGGTCGAGCCGCTCCCATTCGGCGCGGGTGTGGTCGATGTGGGGGACGCCGGTGTGGGAGTCGGTGGTGGTGTCGCCGTGGCCGGGGAAGTGCTTGGCGGTCGCGGTGACGCCCGCGGACCGGTATCCGCCGATCTGGGCGGTGACCATGTCCGACACCAGGGCGGGGTCGGATCCGAAGGACCGGACGCCGATGACGGGGTTGGCGGGGTCGGTGTTCACGTCGGCGTCGGGCGCGTAGTCCTGGTTGACGCCGACGGCGCGCAGTTCGCGGCCGGTGACGGCTGCCAGGGCGCGGGCGTCGCCGGTGCGGCGTCCGGCGGCCAGCGCCATCGCGCCGGGCGACTGGGTGGCGGGCGGCTGGATCCGGGCGACGATGCCGCCCTCCTGGTCGGTGGCGATGGTGGCGGGTATGCCGAGCGGCTGGGCCGCGGCGGCGCGCTGGATGCCGTTGGAGAACGCGGCGACC
>NZ_VCKZ01000014.1 GCF_005889745.1 Actinomadura geliboluensis | reverse complement strand
CCCCACCGCCACCGCACTCGCCACCCACCTGCGGGAACGGCTCGCGCCCGCCGAGCCCGCCGTCCCGCAGGACCCGGTGCTGGCGGCGCTGGACGAGCTGGAACGGGCGCTCGCCGCCGCGCCGGCCGACCGCGCGGGCGGCGCCGACCCCGCGGTGCCGGCCCGGCTCCACGCCCTCGCGGCCAAGTGGGGCGGCACGGAACGGGCCGAGCCCGCCGCGGTCGCGGACCGCATCCAGGCGGCCTCCGCCGACGAGATCTTGGAATTCATCGACCGGGAACTCGGCCGGTCCTGACCGGCCGGGCCGACCACACCACCAGTTCTGGGGCTGATGCCGGATGCCGAGCCAAGAGCGACTCCTCGACTACCTGCGCTGGGTGACCGCCGACCTGCACCGGACCCGCGAGCGGCTGCGGGACGCCGAGGCGGGCCGCCGCGAGCCGGTCGCGATCGTGGCGATGAGCTGCCGCTACCCCGGCGGCGTCCGGTCGCCCGAGCAGCTGTGGCGGCTGGTCGCCGAGGAGACCGACGCGGTCTCGGGCCTGCCCGCCGACCGGGGCTGGGACCTGCCGGCGCTGTACGACCCGGACCCCGACCATGCCGGCACGACGTACGCGCGCGAGGGCGGGTTCCTGTACGACGCCGACCACTTCGACCCCGCGTTCTTCGGCATCAGCCCGCGCGAGGCCCTCGCGATCGACCCGCAGCAGCGGTTGCTGCTGGAGACCGCGTGGGAGGCCGTCGAGCGGGCCGGGATCGACCCGGCGTCGCTGCGCGGCTCCCGGACGGGCGTCTTCGCGGGCGTCATGTACGGGGACTACGCGGCGCGGCTCCTGCACCACGTCCCCGACGGGTTCGAGGGCCTGCTCGGCAACGGCAGCGCGGGCAGCGTCGCGTCCGGCCGGGTGGCCTACACGTTCGGGTTCGAGGGCCCGGCGGTCACGGTCGACACGGCCTGCTCGTCCTCGCTGGTCGCCCTGCATCTCGCCGCGCAGGCGCTCCAGAACGGCGAATGCGACCTCGCGCTCGCGGGCGGCGTCACCGTCATGGCCACCCCCACGGTCTTCATCGAGTTCAGCCGGCAGCGCGGGCTCTCGCCGGACGGCCGCTGCAAGTCCTTCTCCGCCGCCGCCGACGGCGCGGGCTGGTCCGAAGGCGCGGGGATCGTCGTGCTGCAGCGGCTCTCGGACGCCCGGGCGGGCGGCCATCCGATCCTCGCGGTGATCCGCGGCAGCGCCGTCAACCAGGACGGCGCCAGCAACGGGCTGACCGCACCGAACGGGCCGTCCCAGGAGCGGCTGATCCGGGCGGCGCTCGCCGACGCCGGGCTGGGGCCCGCCGACGTGGACGCCGTCGAAGCCCACGGCACCGGCACCACGCTCGGCGACCCGATCGAAGCCCAGGCCCTCCTCGCCGCCTACGGGCAGGACCGGCCGGACGACCAACCCCTGCGGCTCGGGTCCATCAAGTCCAACATCGGGCACACGCAGGCCGCCGCAGGCATCGCCGGGATCATCAAGATGGTCATGGCCATGCGGGAAGGCGTCCTGCCCAAGACGCTCCACGTGGACGAACCGTCCCCGCACGTCGACTGGACGGCGGGCGCGGTCTCCCTCCTCACCGAGGCCGCCCCCTGGCCCGACACCGGACGGCCCCGCCGGGCCGGGGTGTCGTCCTTCGGGATCAGCGGCACCAACGCCCACATCATCCTCGAAGCCCCTCCCGAGGACGAGGAGCGAGAAGCCGAAGCAGCGGACGCCGACGTCAGCGACGCCCCGATGCCGGGCGTGCTCCCCTGGCTCGTCTCGGCCAAGACCGGGCAGGCTCTGCGCGACCAGGCGTCCCGGCTCGCGGCGCAACTCCCGGACGCGCCCGTCCGGGACGTCGGGCACGCCCTCGCGGCGACGCGCACGCCGTTCGAGCACCGCGCGGTCCTCATCGCGGACCGCGCCGACGACTTCCGCGACGGGCTCGGCGCCCTCGGACGCGGTGAACCGCATCCGCTACTCGTCCAGGGACGGGCCGTGCCGGGCGGCAAGCTGGCGTTCCTGTTCACCGGGCAGGGCAGCCAGCGTCCCGGCATGGGCCGTGAGCTGTACGAGACCGCCCCGGCCTTCGCCCGTGCCTTCGACGCGGCCTGCGAGCACTTCGACGCGCACCTCGACCGGCCACTCAAGGACGTGGTCTTCGGCGACTCCGACGGCGGCTCAGACGACGACGCGCTGCACCACACCGAGTACACCCAGGCCGCGCTGTTCGCGGTGGAGACCGCCGTGTTCCGGCTGCTGGAGTCGTGGGGCGTCCGCCCCGACTACCTGGCCGGGCATTCGATCGGCGAGCTGGCCGCCGCGCACGCCGCCGGGGTGTTCACGCTCGCCGACGCCTGCCGCCTGGTCGCGCTGCGCGGCCGCCTCATGGGCTCGGCGCGGGCCGCCGGCGCCATGGTGGCGGTGCGCGCGCCCGCCGACGCCGTCACGGCGGCCATCGCCGGGCGGGAGGACGAGATCGCGATCGCCGCGGTGAACGGCCCCGCCGCGACCGTCGTCTCCGGGGACGAGGGCGCGGTGCTGGAGCTGGCCGCGCGGTGGAAGGCCGAAGGCCGCCGCACCCGCAGGCTCCGCGTCGGCCACGCCTTCCACTCCCCGCACATGGACGGGATCCTCGCGGAGTTCCGGAAGGCCGCCGGGGAGATCCCGATGAGCCCGCCCGCGATCCCGGTCGTGTCCAACGTGACCGGCGACATCGCCACCGACGAGCAGCTGTGCTCCCCCGCCTACTGGGCCGACCACATCCGGCGGACGGTGCGCTTCGCCGACGGCGTCCGCACGCTCCACGACCGGCGCGTCACGCGCTACCTGGAGGTCGGGCCGGACGCCGTGCTCACCGCGATGGTCCAGGAGTGCCTGGACGCGCCGCCCGCGGCGCTCGCACCGGTGCTGCGGGCGCGCAGGCCCGAGCCGCGGACCGCGCTCACCGCCCTCGCCCACCTGCACGTGTCCGGGCATCCGGTGGACTGGTCGACGTGGTTCCCCGGTGAGCCGCCCCGCCGCATCGCGCTGCCGACCTACGCCTTCCAGCGGCGGCGGTACCGGCTCGACCCGGCCGCCCCGGCGCGGCCCGGTGACGAGCACGGCTTCTGGGACGCGGTCGAGAAGGGCGACCTGGGCGGGCTCGCGGACCGGCTCCAGCTGTCCGGCGGGCAGCGGGGCGCCCTGGAGTCGCTGCTCCCCGCGCTGTCGGCGTTCCGCAGGCGGCGCGACTGGGGCTACCGGATCGGCTGGACCCCGCTGCCCGACGTCCCGGCCCCGGCCCGGACGGCCGCGTGGCTCGCCGTCGTCCCCGAGAACGCGGGCGACAGCGCGGCCGACCCGCTCGTCGCGGCGGCGGCCGAAGCACTGGCCGAGCACGGCGCCGAGGTGACCGCCGTGCCGCTGCCCGCCGGAGCCGACGCGGACGAACTGGCCGGACGGCTGCGCCGCGCGGCCGGGACCACCGGGGCCTCCGGGCCCGGGATCCTCTGCCCGCCCGACCTGGACCTCGCGGCGCGGCTCGCGGCGGCGCTGGAACCGGCCGGGCTGGGCGGGCCGCTCTGGGTGCTGACGCGCGGCGCGGTCTCCGTCGGCGACGACGACCCGCTCACCGCGCCCGACCAGGCAGCGCTGTGGGGCCTGGGCCCCGTCCTGGCCGCGGAATGGCCGCGCCACTGGGGCGGTCTGGTCGACCTACCCGCCGAGCCCGGCCCCGCCGCACGGCGGCGGCTGGCCGCGGTGCTGGCAGGCGCGTCCGGCGAAGACCAGGTCGCAGTGCGGGACGACCGCGTGTTCGGCCGCAGGCTGCTGCGCACCCGGCTCGGGCACGGCGAAGGCGGCTGGCGTCCCAGCGGCACCGTGCTCGTGACCGGGGGCGGCACCGCGCTCGGCGCGGCGGCGGCGCGCTGGCTGGCCGCACACGGCGCCGAACGCGTCCTGGTGACGGGCGGCGCCGACCCGGACGGCCCCGGCACGGCCGTGGACTGCGACCCCGCGGACCGCGACGCGCTCGCCGCGCTGCTCGCCGAGCATCCGGTGACCGCCGTCGTGCACGTCGCGGCGGAGGCCGCCGGCCGGGGCATGGACGACCCGGCGGTGCGGGCGGCGGCCAACCTCGACGAACTGGCCGGCGACGTGGACGCGTTCGTGGTCCTCTGCTCCGCCGACGCCGTCCTCGGCGGCCCCGGCCTCGGCGGCACCGCCCCCGGCCAGGCGTTCGCGGAGGCGCTGGCACGGCGCCGCCGGGCCCGGTCCGCACCCGCCCTCGCCGTCGCGTGGGGGCCCTGGGACGGCCATCCCGCCGCCGACGTCCTGCGCGCCCGCGGGCTGAACCCCGTCGTCCCCGACCAGGCGATGACCGTGCTGGAGGACGCCGCGTCCGCCGACGCCACCGTGCTGGTCGCCGACCTCGACTGGCCGCTCCTGCTCCCCGCGCTCACCGCCGAGCGGCCCGCGCCGCTGGTCCGCGACGTCCCGGAGGCGCGGCGCGTCGCCGACGCCACCGCCGTGACGCCCGACGCCGAACTGGCCGGACGGCTGGCCGCGGCGCCGGACGCCGAGCGCCGGGAGATCCTCACCGAGCTGCTGCGCGGGCACGCCGCCGCCGTGCTCGGCCTGCCGTCCGCCGCCGAGATCGAGGCCGACGGCAACCTGCTGGACCTCGGCTTCTCCTCGTTCACCGCGCTGGAGCTGAGCAACCGGCTGAGCGCGGCCGGGCTGAGCCTCCCGCCGGTCCAGGTGTACGACGACCCGACCCCGGCGGCCCTCGCGCGGCGGCTGAGCGCGCAGCTCGGCGCCGCCGGCCCGGTCGCCGCCGAAGAGCACTGACAACGGAAGGAACACCGCCATGAGTCCTGCAGTCGCCGTCGCCGGAGCCGGGCCCGTCGGCCTGATGCTGGCCTGCGAGCTCAGCGTCGCCGGGGTGGAGGTGGTCGTGCTGGAGCGGTCCCCCGAACCGCGGCGGGACGCGCTGGGCATGGCCATCAACGCGACCGTCGTGGAACTGCTCCACCAGCGCGGCCTCATGGACGGGCTGCGCCCCCACGGCCTGTCGTGGCCCGCCGCGCACTTCGCGCACATCCCGCTGGACCCCGCCCGGCTGACCGGGCGCCGCGAGAACAACTTCATCGTCCCGCAGGCGCGGCTCGAACGCAGGCTGGAGGAGCGCGCGGCCGAACTCGGCATCGAGGTCCGGCGCGGGACGGAGGTCGTCGGCCTGAGCCAGGACGGCACCGGGGTGACCGTGCGGGTGCGGACGTCCGGCGGCGCCGAGGACGAGCCGGTCCGCGCCGCCTACCTGATCGGCTGCGACGGCGCCGACAGCACCGTCCGGTCACTCGCCGGGATCGGCTTCCCCGGCGAGGACCTGCCGTTCCACGGCATCACCGGGGACCTGCCGGCCACCGACGCGCTGTCCGCCTGGTTCGGCGCGCACCAGCTCGACCGCGGCATGTTCACCGTCGCGCCGTCCGCCCCCGGCGTGCTGCGCGTCTCCACCGGCGAGTTCGGCGTCGAGCCGGCGGACGCGGCCGCCCCGGCCGGCGTCGCCGAGCTGCGGGACGCCGCCCGGCGGCTCACCGGCCGGGACCTCGACCTCCCCGAACCGCACTGGCTCGCCCGCTGGGGGCACCGCACCCGCCAGGCCGAGCGCTACCGGGACGGGCGGGTGCTGCTCGCCGGGGACGCCGCGCACGTGATCTTCCCGCTCGGCGGGCAGGCGCTCAGCACCGGCGTCGAGGACGCCGTCAACCTGGCCTGGAAGCTGGCCGCCGCGCTGCGCGGCGACGCCCCGGCCGGGCTCCTGGACACCTACGAGGCCGAGCGGCACCCGGTGGCGGCCCGCGCGCGCCGCACGACGCTGGCGCAGTCGGCGCTCATGCACCCGATGGACCGGATCGCGCCGCTGCGCGAGCTGTTCGCCGAACTCGTCGAGCTGCCCCAGGTCAACGAGTTCCTGGTGGACATGGCGGCGGCCCGCGACGTCCGCTACGCGTTCGGGCCGGACCACCCGCTCGTCGGCGACCGGCTGCCCGACGTGCCGCTCACCACCGCGTCCGGCGGGATCGGCCTCGCCGGGACGCTGCACGCCGCGCGCGGGGTGCTGCTGGTCCTCGGCGACGGCGGCGCGCTCGCCGAGGAGGCCGCGGGCTGGGCCGGCCGGGTCGACGTCGTCCGCGCCGCGCCGTCCGCCGAGATCGACGCGACGGCGCTGCTGCTGCGCCCGGACGGGAGGGTCGCGTGGGCGGCCGGGGACGGCGGCGCGGCCGGGCTCCGCGACGCCCTCGCCGCCTGGTTCGGCGACCCGGTCCCCGCCGGCGCGCAAGGGCGTCTTTAGCCCCGCGTCCGACGATGGGGGCATGACGAACGGTCCCGACGTCCACCTGCTCGGGGTAGGCACGGCGCTCCCCGGCCCGCCGGTCGACAACGCCGCCCTCACCCGCCGGTTCGGCATGCCGCCGGTCTGGGAGCAGTGGATCGACTCCTTCATCGGCATCCGCACCCGTCACTTCGCCCTCGACCTCGACACCGGCGAGATCCGGCACACCCTCGCCGACCTCGGCGAGACGGCGGCGCTGCGGGCGCTGTCGGCGGCGCGGACGCGGCCGTCGCAGATCGACCTGATGGTGCTCGGCACGTCGTCGCCGGACCGGCTGATGCCGGGCACCGTCAACGTCGTCGCCGACCGGCTCGGCATCGACCAGATCCCCACCTACCAGCTGCAGTCCGGGTGCAGCGGTGCCGTCCAGGCGCTGGAGCTGGCCCGGCGGCTGCTCGGCACCGGCGCGTACCGCACCGCGCTGGTGCTGGGCGCCGACACCTGCGCCAAGCACATGGACCTCACCGTGGACGCGGCCGCGCTGCCGCACGCCGAGCAGGTCAACGGCGTGCTGTTCGGCGACGGGGCGGGCGCGGCGGTGCTGTCCACCGAACCCGGCCCCGGCTCGGCCGTGCTGCGCCACACGATGGTCCGGCTGACCGGCCTCAACCGGGAGCCCGGACAGATCGTGGAGTGGTTCGGGCGCGGCGACCGGGACTCCGGCCGGCAGCCGCTCAGCGAGGACTACAAGGCGATCGAGGAGTCCGTGCCGAAGATGGCCGTGGAGATCCTCGAAGAGATCCTGGAGGAGCTCGGCTGGGCGGAGACCGACGTGGACCGGCTGCTGCCGCCGCAGCTCTCCGGCCGGATGACCGAGCGGATCGCGGCGGCGCTGGACCTGCCCGGCGCGGGCCAGGTGAACTGCGTCGCCGAGACCGGCAACACCGGCAACGCGCTGCCGTTCTTCCAGCTCGAACGGGTCCTGCCGCAGCTCGCGGAGGGCGACCGCGTCGTCGGCGTCGCGGTGGAGTCGAGCAAGTGGATCAAGGCGGGCTTCGCCCTGGAGAAGGCCGGATGACCGGAGAAGGCCGGCTGGACGGCGCCCCGCCGGCGCACGCGGAGCTGCTGCGCCTGCACCGCGACGGTCAGCTCGCGGACCGCTTCCCGGCGGCCGTCCGGCTGCTGGACGGCCTGTCCGACGAGGAGCTGGCCTCGGCGGGGCGGCTGCTGGCCCGGCTCGACCCGGCCGCGGTGGCGGGCGCCCACCCGGGGGTGCGGGCCGTCACCGTCGCGGTCACCGGGCACGGCACGCTCGCCGCGCTCGTCCCGGCGCTGACCGGGCAGCTCGCGCGGCACGGCCTGCTGATGCGGCCCCATGTGACCGAGTACGACGGGCACGTGTTCGCGCTCGGCGACCCGGAGAGCGAGCTGTACGCCGCCGACCCGGACCTGGTGGTGTGCGTGCTCGACGCCGACCTCGTCTTCGGGCGGCTGCACGTCCCGTGGCGGGTCGAGGACGTCGCCGAGGCCGCCGCCGGGCGGCTCGCCGAACTGCGCCGCCTCGCCGCCCGCTACCAGGAGACCGGCCGGGGGACGCTGGTGTTCAACACCGTCCCGCTGCCGCAGCGGTACCGGGCCCAGCTGGTCGACCACGCCTCCCGCGCCGGACTCGGCGTGCGCTGGCGCGAGTTCAACATCGGGCTGCTGCGGCTGGCCGAGGAGCACCCGTCCGTCGCCGTCGTGGACCTCGACCCGCTCGTGGCCGAGGGGCATCCCGCCGACGACGTCCGGCTGAGCCTGTACGCCAAGGCGCACCTGTCGGCCGAGCTGCTCGGCAGGTACGCCCGCGAGCTCGGGCACCTGGCCCGGCATCTGGCCGGCCGGACGAAGAAGTGCCTCGCCCTGGACCTCGACGACACCCTGTGGGGCGGCGTCCTCGGCGAGGACGGCCCGGAGGGCCTGGCGGTCTCCGAGGGCTACCGCGGCGAGGCGTTCACCGCCTTCCAGCGGGTGGTCAAGCAGCTCGGGTCGCAGGGCCCGCTCCTCGCGGCGGTCAGCAAGAACGACCCGGAACCGGTCCGCGCGATGCTCCGCGACCATCCGGGGATGACGCTGCGGGAGGACGACTTCGTCCGCGTCGCGGCGAGCTGGCGGCCCAAGCCCGAGGCGCTCACCGAGCTGGCCGCCGCACTCAACGTCGGCGCCGACTCCTTCGTCTTCGTGGACGACAGCCCCTACGAGCGCGGGCTCGTCCGGCACTCGCTGCCCGGCACCGCCGTCGTCGACATCGACGGCGAGCCCGCCCTCCACATGGAGCGGCTGCTGTACGACGGGTGGTTCGACGTCCTGGAGCTGACCGCCGAGGACCGCGCCCGCGCGGCCCGCTACCGCGCGGAGCTCGACCGCAAGGACTTCCTCGACACCTTCGACTCCATCGAGGACTACCTGCGCGAGCTCGGGGTGCGGGCGCGGCTGGAACGGATGCGGGACGAGGACGCCGCCCGCGTCGCGCAGCTGACCCTGCGCACCAACCAGTTCAACCTCACGACCCGGCGGCTGCAGCGGCCCGAGGTGCGGGCGTTCGCCGACGACCCGGACGCGCTCGTCCTCACCCTGCGCAGCGGCGACCGGTTCGGCGAGAACGGCCTGGTCGGCGCGCTGTTCCTGCGCCGGGACGGCGACGAGCTGCACATCGACAACTTCCTGCTGAGCTGCCGGGTGTTCGCCCGCGGCCTCGAACAGGCGTGCCTGGCGGCGGTGCTGCGGCACGCGCGCGCGACCGGCGCCCGCGCGGTCCTCGCCGGGTACCGGGAGAGCCCCCGGAACGCCAAGGTCGCCGACCTGTACCCGCGGTACGGCTTCGCGCCGGCCGTGGACGGGCCGTGGCCGCGGACCTTCCGGCACGACCTCGCCGAGATCGTCGGCGTGCCGGGGCATCTGGAGCTGACCGCGGACCTGGAAGCGGACCTGGAGGGGGACCCCCGTTGAACACCATCGACGACTTCATGCTCCTGGTGGAGGAGGAACTCGGCCTGCCCGTCACGGCGGAGGAGGCCGGGCGGCACTTCGACGAGCTGGCCGGCTGGGACTCGCTGCACATGCTGGCGCTGCTCGCCGCCGTGGAGCGGCGGACCGGGCGGCGGGTGCCGCTGCCCGAGATGCTGGAGGCCACCAGCCTGCGGGACGTGTACGCACTGGCGGTCGGCACATGACCACCGCGCCCGTGGCCCGCGAGCGGCGGCACACCCTGCACTTCCTGCGCGCCGTCCGTCCGGCCGCGCCGGTGTACCTCGACATCGAGGTGGACATGGGCGGCGTGCTGCGGCACCGCGAGACCGCCCGCAAGTACTCGCTGGTCGCGTACGTGCTGCGGACGGCGGGCCGCGTCCTGGCGAACCACCCGGAGGCCAACGCCGCGATCAGCGGCGGGCCCTGGCCGCGCGTCGCGCGCTACCCGTCGGTGACCGGGAAGCTGACCCTCGACCGGACGCTGAACGGCCACCGGGTCGTGCTCGCCGCGCTGCTGCCCGACCTCGACACCGCCGGCCTCGACCGGATCCAGGACGAGATCGACCGGATCCGGGACGCCGACCCCCGCACCGCGCCCGAGTTCGCGGGCGCGCGGCTGCTGCACCGGCTGCCGTGGCCCGCCGGGTCGCTGCTGTACCGCGCGGTGACCGGGCCGCTCGGCCGCCGCCCGGCGGTGTTCGGCACCGTCGCGGTCACCTCGCTGGGGCACCGGCCCGTGGACGCCTTCCACTCCTACGGCGGCACCGCCGTGACGCTGGGCGTCGGGCGGGTGGCGGACCGTCCGGTGGTCCGGGACGGGGCGGTCGCCGTCGCCCCGGTGATGCGGCTGAGCCTCACCTTCGACCACCGGGTGATCGACGGCGCGGAGGCCGCCGACGTGCTCGCCGAGATCAAGGACGGACTGGAGGCGGTCTCCCCATGAACGACGTCGCGGAACTGAAGCGGTTCGCGGTCGTCCACGCGCGCAGCGGGAACCTCCCGGGCTACCGGGAGGTGCTGGCGCGCATCGAGACCGACGACGGGGACGCCCCCGGCTCCTGGGTCGGCGAATGGTCGGCGGCGGCCGAGCGGCTGGGCGCCGAAGGGCGCGTGATGGACGCGTGCCGCGCCTACGCCATGGCCCGCTTCCCCTACGTGGACGGGCCCGCCCGGCAGCGGGCGCTGGAGCGCTGCACCGCCGCGTTCGAGCAGGCCAGGCCCGCCGGGGTGGAGCGGCTGGACGTCGAGACCGCCGGCGGCCTGGTGCGCTGCTGGACCGCCGGGCTGTCCGCCGACCGGCCGCGTCCCGTGCTGGTCATCATGGGCGGGATCGTCACCGTGAAGGAGCAGTGGGCGCCCGTGCTCGCCCGCGTCGGGCGGCTCGGCATGGCGGGCATCGTCACCGAGATGCCCGGCACCGGCGAGAACACGCTGCGGTACGACGCCAAGAGCCCGCGAATGCTGTCCGCGGTGCTGGACGCGGTGGCCGGCCGCGCCGACGCGTCCCGCGCCTACGCCATGACGCTGAGCTTCAGCGGGCACATGGCGCTGCGCGCGGCGCTGGACGACTCGCGGATCAGGGGCGTCATAACGACGGGCGCGCCGGTGCGGGAGTTCTTCACCGACACGGCCTGGCGGCCCCGCGTCCCGCGCATCACGATGGACACCCTCGCCCACATGGCGGGCGTACCGGCCGACGAACTCGGCGGCGAACTGGCCACGTTCGCGCTGAGCGACGCGGAGCTGGCCGAGCTGGCCGTCCCCGTCCGGTACGTGGCCAGCTCCCGGGACGAGATCATCCCGCCCGCCGAGGCTGCGCGGCTGCCCTCCCGTGTCCGCGACCTGCGCATGCTCGTGCACGACGACGTGCACGGCTCGCCCGCGCACACCGTCGAGACCCAGCTGTGGTGCCTGCGTGAGCTGGTCCGGATGAGCGGGGCCGGGCTTCCGCAGCGGGCCGTGTTCGACCTGCTGTGGCGGGCCGCCCGGCTGCGCGGCGCGCTCCCCGGCAACTGAACCCCGAACGCGAGCGGTTCTCGAACACGAAGGAGGGCGGCCCCACGGCGGGGCCGCCCTCCTTCGTGTTCCCGTTCAGTCTTCGATGAGCGTGAGCGCGCGTCCGGGGCACCACTTGACGGCGTACCGCACCTCGTCGGCCAGGTCGTCCCCAGGCCGCTCGTTCAGCAGCAGGACGCGGCCGTCCTCGTCGCTCTGGTCGAACACGGTGTCCTCGGTGAGCACGCACATGCCCGACCCGATGCACTTGTCCCGGTCGATGGCGATCCTCATGCCGGCCCCCTCCGCTACCAGGCGACCGGCAGCTCGTGGACGCCGTAGATGCTTGCGTCGTCCTTGAACTCCAGCTCCTCCAGCGGCTTCGCGAGGCGCAGGTCCGGGATGCGGGCGAACAGCGTGTTGAACACGATCTCCAGCTCCAGCCGCACGAGGTTCTGGCCGAGGCACTGGTGGATGCCGAAGCCGAACGCGACGTGGTGCCGGGCGCCGCGCTCCAGTGAGAGCTCGGCCGGGTCCGGAAACACCTCCGGGTCGCGGTTGGCGCCGCTGAGCAGCGCCACCACACCGTCGCCGGCGCGGATGACCTGGCCCGCGATCTCGATGTCGGCGGTGGCGACCCGCGACCCGCTGGCGATGTCGGCGATGCTCCAGTACCGCAGCAGCTCCTCCACGGCACGGGGCGTCACGCCCGGGTCGCGCTTGAGCAGCGCGAGCTGGTCGGGGTGCTGGAGCAGGGCGAGCGTGCCCAGCGAGATCATGCTCGCGCTGGTCTCGTGCCCGGCCATCAGCATCAGCATGGCCAGGCCGAGCATGTGCTCGTGGTCGTAGGCGTCCTGGTCGCGGTACTTCACCACCAGCCGGCCGATCAGGTCGTCGCCCGGGTCCCGCTCCTTGGACGTGACCAGCTCGTCCATGTACCCCATGAGTTCGAGGAACGCGGCGATGCGCTGCTCGGTGGTGAACGTGCGGTCCAGGATGACGTGGGTCTTGCCCTCGAAGAAGTCGTGGTCCTCGTAGGGGACGCCGAGCAGCCCGCAGATCATCAGGGACGGCACCGGCAGCGACAGCGCCTGGACGAGGTCCACCGGCGGGCCCTGCGCCAGCATCCGGTCGATCCGCTCGTCCACGATCCGCTGCACGACCGGCCGCATCGAGCGGAACCGGCGGACCGTGAACTCGTTGATCATCATGCGCCGGTGCAGGGTGTGCCGCGGCGGGTCCAGCCCGATCAGCGAGTTGTTGATCTTCCCGAGCAGGGCCAGCGCCTGCGGGTTCATCTCGACCAGGTGCGGGTAGCCGTCGGTGAGCCGGTCCACGCTGACCCGCGGGTCGTTGAGGATCCGCCGGACGTGCTCGTGCCCCTGGACGAGCCAGGCGGTCCGCCCGGTGGGCAGCGTGATCTTCTTGACCGGCTCCCGCGCCCGGTACTCGGCGTACCGGTCGGGCGGGTCCATCGGGCACCCCCGCGCCTCGGGGAAGGCGGGCGGCTCGGCCGGGGCCGGGGGCTCGGAGACGAGGCTCTCAGTCATGATCTCCCACTTCGTCGGGGCGCGGCGGGCCGGGTCAGACCGCGGCCGCGTACAGTTCCAGCTGGTCGTCGGCGGTGAGGATGGCGCGCTGCAGGTCCTGCAGGGCGCGGCACGGCTCCAGCCCCAGCTCCTCGTTCAGCGTCCGCCGGGCGACCTGGAAGACCTTGAGGGCCTCGGCCTGGCACTCCGAGCGGTAGAGCGCGAGCATGAGCTGCCGGTAGAACGCCTCCCGCAGCGGGTGCTCGGTGATCAGCGAGTAGAGCCGGCCGACGAGCTCCCGGTGCCGCCCGAGTTCGAGCTGGGCGTCGTTCAGCATCTCCAGGCACTCCATGCGGGCGTCGCTCATCCACGTCACGAAGCCGTCCACGATGGGGCCGCTGAGCAGCCCGCCGAGGACCGGTCCACGCCACAGCCCGAGCGCCTGCTCGAAGCACTCCGCCGCCTGCGGGTGCCGCCGGTCGCGGGCGTGCGAGCGGCCCTGGTTCATCAGCCGCAGGAACGCGTGGAAGTCGAGCTCGTCGGAGCCGACGCGCAGCACGTACCCCGGCGGATGGGTCACCACCGGGCTCCCCTCGCGGTCCGCGCGGTGCAGGAACTTGCGGATCTGGGAGATGTAGACGTGCAGGCCCGCGGTCGCCCGGCGCGGCGGCCGGTCCCCCCAGATCTCGCCGATCAGCTGGTCCAGCCCGACGATCTGGTCGGACCGGATGAGCAGGGCGGCCAGCACCGCCTCGATCTTGCGGGCGCTGATCGCGGACACGGCGCCGTCGGCGTCCACGACGCGCAGCGGGCCGAGCAGTTCGTACCTCATGAAGCGTTCTCCTCCACAAACCGGGTCGGCCGCCCGTCCGGCAGGACGGCGCGGACGGCGCCGACGACGGCGGCGCGCTGGGCATCCAGATAGAAGTGGCCGCCGGGGAAGACCCGCAGCTCGAACGGGCCGGTGGTGTGCTCCCGCCAGGCCGCCGCCTCCTCGGCGGTGGTCTGCGGGTCGGCGTCCCCGGTCAGCGCGGTGACCGGGCAGCCGAGCGGCGGGACCGGCGACCAGGCGTAGGTCTCGATCGCCCGGTAGTCGGCCCGCGTCACCGGCAGGATCGCGGCCAGCAGCTCCCGGTCGTCCAGGAACCGCTCGTCGGTGCCGCCGACCCGGCGCAGCTCGGCGACGAGGCCCGCGTCGTCGCGGGTGTGCACGTCGCCGCCGCGGGGACGGGACGGCGCGCGCCGCCCCGACGCGAACAGCCGCGCCGGCTCCCAGCCCGTCCGGTCCCGCAGCAGCAGCGCCGTCTCGTAGGCGACGACGGCGCCCATGCTGTGGCCGAAGAACGCGACCGGGCCGGTGGAGCCGCCGCCGAGCCACGGCTCCAGCGCCGCGGCGGCGCCGGCGGCGATCCGCCGGACGTCGGTCAGCGGCGGCTCGTGCCGGCGGTCCTGCCGCCCGGGGTACTGCACCGTCAGCACCTCGATCCCGGGCGCCAGGGTTTGCGAGAAGGGGTAGTAGTACGACGCGGACCCGCCCGCGTGCGGAAAGCACACCAGCCGGGCGCCGCTGTCCGAGCACGGGTGGAACCGCCGTATCCAGCGGTCGTCCACGGTCTCGGCTGCAGACATCGGGAGCCCTTTCATCGTGCCCATCGGCCTTTCTCGACCGAGCATAGGAATCGGTCGGCCGCGGCAAATACCCCTAGCTCTCCCCTATTCGGCGGGCCGCCCGCCCCTAGCCCTACTCGGCGATTTTTGTACGCATCGTCCAATGGAAGACCGCCGGTTTCGGGTCCGGCCCGGCGGCGGCCTGCTCCACCAGCTCGAAATGCTCGTAGCCGCCGCGCCGCATGATCTTGATCTTGCGGTCGCGGGGCGCGGCCCGGCGGATCCGGGCGTCGGCCGGAATGTCGGCCGGGCCGCCGATCAGCACCACGTCCATGGCGTTCTCCTGCTCGGGCATCTCAGTTTCCTTCCTCGACAAGACGGCGGGTCCAGATCTCAATGGTGAATGAGCGGGGCCCCGGCAAAAACCCGTAACCCGGCCCCTATCGCGGCGCGGTCCCCCCTAGCCGGACCCGTATCCCGGACCCCGATTGGCGCGGCTTTGGCGAGAATTCAGCGCGGCGGTGCGCAATAGGGGATCCGTTCCGCCCGAGAGGAGACCGGCAGGTGTCCCGCGAACGACGACGCACCCGGCCCCGGATGAGGTCCGTGCTCGCCGCCGCCATGCTCGAGATCGGCTACTGCTGCGGCATGGCGATGGGCTACCCGATCCCCTCCCCGCGGCGTCCCGGCGGGCCGCCCGAGCCGTTCGGGCCGCCCGGCTGGCACCCCGAGCGGGCGTGCGGCGACGCCCCGACCGACGTCGAGCGGCTGCTCTGGGACGACCTCGGCCTGCGGTGACGCCCGACCGGCCCGGCTGACCGGCCCGGCCGGTCAGCGGGCGCGCTTGAACGGCCTGCCGGGGCCGGTCCGGACCTGCCGGATCACCAGGTCGGCCAGGCGCCGGTACCCGGCCGCGTTCGGATGGAAGCTGCGCAGCTCGGCGGCCATGTCCAGCAGCTTGAACTTCAGCCCGTTGACGTAGGGGCGGGGCGTGCCGAGCTCGTGGCCGGCGAACGCGTCGAAGGCGTCCACGTACTCGACGCTCCCCTTCCGCCCGGCCGCCCGCAGGGCGCGGTCGGCGTCGGCGGCGCTCCGCCGCAGCACGGCGTCCAGCTCGCCGCCGCGCTCGTTCAGCCACCGCTGGTCGTCGCGGCCCATCGTCGCCACGTCGTCCTTCGGGGACGGGGCGAACATGCGCGGATACCCGACCACCAGCACGCGGGCGGAGGGCGCCCGCGCGGTGACGGCGGACAGCAGCGTCGGGAGCGTCCGGCGCAGCGTGGCGAGCCGGTCGGCGATCTGCCCGCCCTGGTGCCGGCAGCCGCCCATCAGGGGTTCGACCATGCACCGCGTCAGGACCTTGGTGAAGCCCACGTCGTTGCCGCCGACGCTGACCGTCACGAGGCTCGTCCCGGCGCCGACACGGCCGACCTGGGGCGGCCGGCCGTCCTTGCCGTGGAGCAGGTCGGGGACGGTCGCGCCGGAGCAGGCCCACAGCGACGTGCCGCCGGGGAACCGGAAGGACTTCGCCACCGTGTGGTAGAACGCCGCGCTGCTGCGGTGGCACCCGTCGTCGGGCACCGCGTCCGCCTCGGCGATCGCAAGGCCGACCCCGGCCGAGTAGGAGTCGCCCAGCGCGACGTAGGCGCCGGCCGTGGCGACGGACTCGGGGGCGACGGTCCGCATCGAGGGCCTGCCCGCCTCGGGCAGCGTGTCCAGTGCGACGGCCGCCGCCACGACGGCGGCCAGCACCGCCAGGGCCGAGCCGATCGTTCCCGGTCTCCTTCTTGGCACGGGGGATCGCTCCTTCTGGGTGGCCTCCGGTCCGCCGCCTCAAGTCCACCCGCGCGGCCGGGCCCGGGGAAGCCGCCAAGGAGGGGCGCGCGCAGCACCGAAAGTGGGGCCCGGCGGGACTTTCGTCGTACGCGGCGGGTCAGCAGATGCTCGTGCCGCCGTCCACCCGGATCACGGCCCCGGTGAGGAAGGCGGCCTCCGGGCGGGCGGCGTTGACGATCCACCAGGCGATCTCCTCCGGGGTGCCGAGCCGCCCGAGCGGGATGGTGTTGCCGCTCCGCCGCCGCTCGATCTGCTCCTCGGAGAAGCCCGCGTGCAGCAGCACGGGCGTGTCGGTCGGGCCCGGCGCCACCGACGCCACCCTGATCCCCGCGGCGGCGAGCTCGCGCGCCCAGGTGTGGGTGAGGAAGTCCAGCGCGACCTTGGTCGCGCCGTAGACGGAGTTGGCCGGCCAGCCGCGCATCGGCGGGTTGGAGGTGACGTTGACGACCGCGCCGCCGCGCGGCATGTGCGGGACGGCCCGCTGCGTCAGCATCAGCGGGCCGAGCAGGTTGGTGGCGAGCTGCGCCTCGGCGAGGCCGCGGTCGATCTCGCCGAGCGGGGCGGGCCGGGTGATCGCCGCGTTGTTCACCAGCACGTCGAGGCGGCCGGAGTCGCGCACCGCCGCCGCGACGATCGCGGCGGGCGCGTCCGGCGCGGCGACGTCGGCGGCCAGCACCCGGATCCCCGTCCGGCCCGCGGCGGTCTCCTTCAACCGCGCCTCGGTGCGGCCCACCACCAGGACGTCGGCGCCCTCGGCGGCGAACATCCGGGCGGCGGCCCGGCCGATGCCGGTACCGCCGCCGGTCACCACGACCGTCCGTCCCGCCAGCGCCTCCCCCGGCAGGGCCCGGCTCACGTGCGGGCGGCCGCGGGCAGCGAGTCCGCGGAGACGATCGACGGCACCGGGTGCATCACGATGAACTTGCCGCCCTTCTCCAGGAAGGCCCGCTCCTTGTGGAGGATCTCCTCGGCGTAGTTCCAGGCCAGCAGGAGGAAGTGGGTCGGCGGGTGCTCCTCGGCGTACTCCGGCGGACGCACCGGGATGTGGCTGCCGGGCAGCACCTTGCCCTGCTTCAGGTCCGTGGTGTCGATGCAGTACTCCAGGTCGCCGGGGCCGAGCCCGCAGACCGAGAGCAGCGTGTTGCCCTTGGCGGGCGCCCCGTACCCGGCGATCCGGCCGCCGCCGAGCCGCAGCCCCCGCACCAGCGCGGTCAGCGACTCCACGACGCCCTCGGTCCGAGCGGCGAAGGCGCGGTAGGCGGCGTCGTCGTACAGCCCCTGCCGCTCCTCCAGCGCGATCAGCTCCTTGACCGCGGGACGCGGCTGCCACGGGCCGTCGGCGTGGCCGGCGAACACCAGGATCGAGCCGCCGTGCACCGAGATCCGCTCGATGTCGATCACGCGCAGGCCGTGCCGCTCGAACAGCGTCGCCAGCGTCCCGACCGCGTAGTACGAGAGGTGCTCGTGGTAGATGGTGTCGAACTCGGTGCGCTCCAGCATGTCGAGCGCGTACGGCACCTCGATGGCGAACACGCCCGCCGGCTCCAGCAGCCGCCGCACCCCGGCCGCGATGCCCGCCACGTCGTCGATGTGCGCGAACACGTGCCGGCCGAGGATCAGCCGCGCCTCGCCGTACCGGTCGGCGATGTCCGCGGCGGTGTCCGCGGAGAAGAACTCCGGCAGCGTCTCGACGCCGCGCCCGGCGGCGACCTCGGCGAGGCTGCGCGCCGGGTCCACGCCGAGCGTCCGCATCCCGGCGTCCTGGAAGATCATGAGCTGGTCGCCGGTGTTGCTGCCGACCTCCACCACGAACGAGCCGGCGGGCATCTCCCAGCGCTCCCGGCACAGCTCGGCGACGAACCGCATGTGCCGCCCCATCGTGTCGGACGTGGACGTGACGTAGGAGTAGTCGCGGTACAGCACCTCCGGGTCCACGACGTGCGTCAGCGTCATCAGCCGGCACGACCGGCAGGAGATCACGTCGAGCGGGAACCGCGGCTCGCCGTCGTAGGAGTCCGCCGGGTCGAGGTAGCCGTTGGCCAGGGGCACCGGGCCGAAGGAGACGACCTCCTGCCAGTCGGACCCTCCGCACACCCGGCACTCGGTGACCCGCCGCGCACTGTCGCTCGCACTCATCTCCGGACCTCTCCAGTGTCTTCGGCCGCCGCTTGTTCGGCGTGCCGGAACCGTAAGCGGCGCCGGTTTGCTGCCGGCTGCGCGCTCCTAAAGCCGCAGTTCGGCGGGGCGCTTTAAGCGGCCTTCAGTACGGCTCGCCAGGCTCTGCCCCGTCCAGAGCGCCGAACCGGAAACGAGCTCCCCAGGCCCATGGAGATCATCGGGCGCGGCTTTTTCGCGCGGAACCTGCAGCCGATCGCGTCGGCGCACCCCGGAGTGACCGTGCTGGCCGCCGGCGTGGCCCGGACCAGGACGGCGGCGGAGGCGGAGTACCGCCGCGAAGCCCGGCTGGTGCACCGGACCCTGGCGGACTGCGCGCGGCGGGGCCGGACGCTGGTCTTCCTCTCCACCGCCTCGGCGAGCCTCTACGGCGGCGACGGCGTACCGGGGCGGGAGGACGCCGTGCCGCCCGCCCCCGAGCCGTTCGGCCGGCACAAGCTCGGGCTGGAGGACGCGGTGCGGGAGTCGGGCGTGCGGCACCTCGTCCTGCGGATGGCGCACGCCGTCGGCCCGCACCAGACCGGGCAGCTGCTGATCGGGCTGCTCGGCGCGCTCCGCGCGGGCGAGGTCACGGTGTACCGCGGCTCCCGCCGCGACCTCATCGACATCGCGGACGCCGTGGCGATCATCGACGCGCTGCTGCGCGCGGGCGTCGCCGGGGAGACCGTCAACGTCGCCTCCGGGCACGCCGCCGCCATCGAGGACATCGTCGACCGCCTGGAGCACCACCTGCGGCACCGCGAGGCGGCCGCCCCGGCCCGCCGGCGCTGGGTGGACGCGGCGTCGGTGCAGGCGGTCAGCACCGCCAAGCTGCTGCGGCTGGTCCCCGCCGCGGGACGCATGGGCTTCGGGCCCGACTACCACCGCGCCGTCATCGACCGGCACATCGGCACCCTCCTGCGGGCCGCCGCGCCGCCGCCCCCGGGGCCCGTCGAGGGCCTCGCCGCCACCCGTCCCCCGGCTTGAGAGGTCCACCATGCGCGTCCTGTTCGTCCCGCTGGCCGGGGCCACCCACTACTTCCCGCAGGTGGTGCTGGCGTGGGCGTTCCGCGCGGCCGGGCACGACGTGCGGGTGGCCGCCCAGCCGTCCGTCGCCGGGGTGGTGGCGCGGTCGGGGATGGTCGCCGTCGAGGTCGGCGGCTCCTACGACTTCGGCGGCCACGCCACCGACCTGATGGAGGTGGTGCGCCGGCACCTGGGCCGCCTTCCGGCGAGCATCGAGGAGGCCCGGCGGGTCGCCGCGACGCTGCCGCCCGAGGTGCTGCGCGAGGTGGACGAGGCACGGTACCTGCCGCACGTGCGGGCGGCCGAGGCCATGGCCGCCGAACTGCTCGACCTCGCCCGGCACTGGACGCCCGACCTGGTCGTCGCCGACCACGCCGCGCTCACCGCGCCGCTGGTCGCCGAGACCGTCGGGGCGCCGCTCGTCCGCTGCCTGTACGGGCCGTGGACCGGATCGCAGGTCCCCTATCCCGGCCGCAACATGCCCGTGGCGGACTGGCCGGACGTGGTGCGCTCACTGTTCGACCGGTTCGGGGTCGAGATCCGCGAGGACTACACGGCCCGGACGGTCGACCCGTGCCCGGACAGCATGCAGGTGCCCGGCATCCCGCGCCGCGTCCCGATGCGCTACGTCCCCTACAACGACAGCGGCGTCCTGCCCGGCTGGCTGACCAGGCCGCCCGAGCGGAGGCGGGTGTGCGTCACACTCGGCACGCTCAGCGAGAAGACGGTCCCGGGCTCGACACAGACCCTCGTCCAGCGCATCCTTTCCGCGCTGGACGGGTTCGACGTGGAGATCCTCATCGCGGTGCGCAGCGGCGCGGGCGGCCGGCTCGGCGACCTGCCGGGCAACGCCCGCGTGGTCACCGACATGCCGCTCGACCTGCTGCTGCCCGGCTGCGCCGCGATCGTCCACCACGGCGGGGCGGGCAACGTGATGACCGCCGCCTGGCACGCGGTCCCGCAGGTCGCCGTGACCCAGGTGCCCGACAACACCTTCGAGGCGGAGCGGATGGCGGGCACCGGGGCGGGCGTCGCGCTGCGCGCGGACCGCGCCGGAGTCGACGACATCGCCGCCGCCGCCGCGTCCGTCCTGGCGGCGGACGGGCACCGCGCCGCCGCGGACCGGCTGCGCGCCGAGATCCGCGCGCTGCCCTCGCCCGCCGAGGTCGTCGCGGCCCTGCGGGAACCGATCTGCTGACCCCACCGGAAGCGAGAGACACCATGCGCGTCCTGTTCACCCCGCTCGCCCCCACCCACTACTTCCACATGGTCCCGCTCGCCTGGGCGTTCCGCGCGGCCGGGCACGAGGTCCGGGTCGCCGTCCAGCCGGCCACCGCGGACGCCGTCACCGGCTCCGGCATGATCGCGGTCCCGGTCGGCGGCGGGTACGACTTCGCCGCCAACGCGACCGCGTCCCAGCGCCGGATCGAGGAGCGGATCGGCCGCATGCCGCGCGGCATCGACGCCGGGGAGGAGACCGGCCTCTCGCCGGACGACCTGACCTGGGTGAACATCGAGCGGTTCGGCGTGCTCATCGACACCGCGCGGGACGTGGCGGACGACCTGGCCGCGTTCGCCGCCTGGTGGCGGCCCGACCTTGTGGTGTCCGACCCGCTCGCGCTGGCGGCGCCGCTGGCGTCCGAGCCGGTGGGCGCGCCGCTGCTGCACCACCTGTGGGGGTTCGGCGCGCCCGGCGCCGGGGTGCCGCCGGAGATCTGGCCGCCGCACCTGCGGGAGCTGTTCGAGCGGCACGGCGTCGAGCCGCGGGCCCGCTACGCGGCGCACCACGTGGACCCGTTTCCGGGCAGCCTCCAGGCGCCCGAGGTGACCGACCGGATCCCGGTGCGCGCGGTGCCGTACAACGGCGCCGGCACCGTCCCCGAGTGGCTGCGCCGCCCGGCGGACCGGCGGCGGATCGCGGTGACGACGGGCACGGTCGTGACCGGCGTCCGGGACGGCGGCGGCCTGCTCGACCGGGACCTGCTCGACGCGCTCGCCGAACTGGACGCCGAGGTCGTCGTCACCGTGCGGGAAAGGGACCGCGAACTGCTCGGCGAGCCGCCCGCCGGAGTGCGGGTGGTGGCGCAGCTGCCGCTGCACCTGCTGCTGCCGACCTGCTCCGCGATCCTGCACCACGGCGGCGCCGGCACCGTCCTGGCCTCGCTGTACGCAGGCGTGCCGCAGCTGCTGCATCCCGAGCCGGAGGACTACCCGATGGCGCGCGCGCTCGCCGGCGCGGGCGCGGCGGCGCTGCTGCCGGAGACCTGCACCGCCGCCGACGCCGTGACCGCGCTGTCCGCGCTGCTCGGTTCGGACGGCCCGCGCGCGGCGGCGGACAAGCTGCGCGCGGAGATCCACGAGCAGCCCTCGCCCGCCGAGGTCGCGGCGTCCCTCGACGAGCTCGCCGGCTGACGGGAGGCGACCATGCGCGTCCTGTTCGTCCCCTTCCTGATGGCGAGCCACTACCTGCACCAGGTGCCGCTGGCCTGGGCGCTGCGGGCGGCCGGGCACGAGGTCCGGATCGCCACCGGGCAGCCGCAGGTCGCCGACGCGGTCCTGCGGTCGGGCCTGACCGCCGTCCCGGTGGGCGGCGACTACGACCTGATCAGCGAGATGTCCGCCGTGACCCGGGACCAGCCGGTGGAGCGGATGGCGCCCGGCGAGTTCCGCCGCCGCAACCGGGAGGGCCTGGAGCGCTACGCCCGGGCCGTCGCGGAGCTGACCGGCGACCTCGCCGGGTTCGCCCGGCGGTGGCGGCCCGACCTGGTGGTGGCCGACCCGATGGCGACCTTCGCGCCGCTGGTGAGCGAGCCGCTGGGCGTCCCGCTGGTGCGGAACCTGTTCGGGCCCGACCTCACGCGGCGACTCGGCTTCCCCGGCGGCGGCGCCCCGGTCGACGGCGACGTCCGCGAGGCGTGGCCCGCCCCGCTGGTCCGGCTGTTCGACGCCCACGGCGTCGAGCCGCGCGCCGACTTCGCCGTCCGCACCGTCGACTCCTGCCCCGGCGCGCTGCAACTCCCCGGCGTGCCGAACCGGCTCCCGATGCGGTACGTGCCCTACAACGGCCCCGGCGAGGAGCCCGCGTGGCTGCGCCGCCCGCGCGGGCGCCCCCGGGTGTGCCTGACCTGGGGGACGGTCAACGCGTCGCTGCGCGGCGAGGCCGGCTTCGAGGCGCCGGGCATCCTCGCCGCGCTGGCCGCGCTGGACGTGGAGGTCGTCGCCGCGCTCAGCGCCACCGACCGGGCGCGGCTCGGCGAGCCGCCGCCCGGCGTGCGGGTGGCCGAGCAGCTCCCGCTGCACCTGCTGCTGCCGACCTGCGACGCGATCTTCCACCACGGCGGCGGCGGGGCCATGCTCACCGCCGCCGCGCTCGGCGTCCCGCAGGTCGTGTCGGCGCAGAGCACCGACCAGGCGCTCAACGCCGAGCAGATCGCCGGCGCGGGCGTCGGCATCGCGCTGCCGCCCCGCGCCGCCGAGCCCGAGGAGGTCAAGGCGGCAATGGCGGCCGTGCTGTTCGAGGACGAGACGCGCGCGCGTGCCGCCGCCCTGCGCGTCGACGTCCGGTCCCAGCCGTCCCCCGCGCAGGTCGCGGCGCGGCTCGAACGGCTGGTGGAGGACCCGCCGGAACGGCCGTACTGAAAGGAGGCAGAACCATGCGGGTGCTGTTCATCCCGTTATCGGTACCGACCCACTACTTCCACCAGGTGCAGACGGCCTGGGCGTTCCGGGCCGCCGGGCACGAGGTGCGGGTGGCGGGCGAGGCGCCCGTCCTCGACGCCGTCGCCCGGTCCGGCATGATCGCCGTCCCGGCGGGCGGCGGCTTCGACTCGGTCGCCGCCAACGCGCGCGGCGTCCGGCTCGGGACGCTGCCCGCCGCCGAGGCCGCCCGGCGCAACGAGGCGCGGCTCGACGAGTTCGCCCGCGCCGCCGGGGCGCTGGCCGCCGACCTGGTCGCCTTCGCCGAGGCGTGGCGGCCCGACCTGGTGGTGGCCGACCCGCTGGCCTCGATGGCGCCGGTGGTGGCCGGGCGGCTGGACGTCCCGCTGCTGCGCCACCTGTTCGGCCCCGACCTCACCCGGCACCTCGGATACCCCGGCAGCGGCGCGCCGGTCGACGGCGACCCGCGGGCCGGGTGGCCGCCGCGGCTGCTGGACATCTACGACCGGTACGGGGTGGAGCCGCGCGCGGACTTCGCGCTGCGCCACCTCGACCCCTGCCCCGAATCGGTGCAGGTCCCGGGCATGCCGAACCGGCTGCCGCTCCGGTACGTCCCCTACAACGGCCCCGGCGTCGCGCCCGACTGGCTGCGCACCTCAGCCGACCGTCCCCGGGTGTGCGTCACGTGGGGCACCACCACGACGACGCTGCACGGCGAGGACGGCTTCCTGGTGCCGAGCGTCCTACGCGCCCTGGCCTCCCTCGACGTCGAGGTCGTCGCGGCGCTCAGCGCGGCCGACCGGCGCCTGCTGCGGGACGTCCCGGACGGCGTGCGCGTGGTCGAGCAGGTCCCGCTGCACCTGTTCCTCGGGACCTGCGACGCGATCGTCCACCAGGGCGGCGCCGGCGCGATGCTCACCGCCGCCGCGCTGGGCGTCCCGCAGGCGATCGCCCCGCAGCACCCCGACCAGGTGCTGAACGCCGACAGTCTCGCCGCCACTGGGGCCGGGACCCTCCTGCCCGCGGCCGACCTGACCGCGGGCCCGGCGGCCGTCGAGAACGTCCGGGCGGCGGTCGCCGCACTGCTGTCCGGCGAGGCCGCGCGGACCGCCGCCGCCGGGCTGCGCGCGGAGATCCACGCGCAGCCGACCCCGGCCGCGGCCGTCCGCTCCATCGAGGAACTGATCCGGCCGGAGACCGCACGGACGCCGGCGCCGGCATGACGAGGAAAGGGCACACCATGAAGGCACTCGTACTCGCGGGCGGCACCGGGTCCCGGCTCCGCCCGTTCAGCCACAGCACCCCCAAGCAGCTCGTCCCCGTCGCGAACAAGCCCGTGCTGCTGCACGGGCTGGAGTCGCTGCGGGACGCGGGCATCACCGAGATCGGCGTCATCCACAACGCCGGGCACACCGCCATCCCCGCCGCGATCGGCGACGGCGCGTCGCTCGGGGTCCGGGTCACCTACATCCCGCAGGACGAGCCGCGCGGCCTCGCGCACTGCGTGCTGATCGCGCGGGACTTCCTCGGCGACGACGACTTCCTCATGTACCTCGGCGACAACGTGTTCGCCGACGGGCTCGGCGCGCCGGTCGCGCAGTTCCGGGACGAGTCCCCGGACGCGCAGCTCGTCCTGGTGAAGGTCGCCGACCCCACCGAGTACGGCGTGGCGGAGATCGCCACGGACGGCCGCGTGCTCGGGCTCCAGGAGAAGCCGTCCGAGCCGCGCAGCAACCTCGCGGTGACCGGCGCGTACTTCTTCACCCCGGCCATCCACGAGGCGGTCCGCGCGATCGCGCCGAGCTGGCGCAACGAGCTGGAGATCACCGACGCCGTGCAGTGGCTGGTGGAGCGCGACTTGAACGTGCGCGGGCACGTCTGCGCCGGGTACTGGAAGGACACCGGGAACGTCTCCGACCTGCTCGACTGCAACCGGGCGCTGCTGGAGAAGCTGCGGCCGGGCGTGCGCGGCCGGCTGGACCCGCTCACCCAGATCGGCGCCTCGGTGGTGGTCGAGGCCGGCGCCACCGTGATCGCGTCCCGGATCGACGGCCCGGCGATCATCGGCGGCGGCACCGCGATCGTCAACAGCTACATCGGCCCCTACACCGCCGTCGGGTCCGGCTGCCTGGTCGAGAACGCGGGCGTGGAGGACTCCATCCTGCTCGACCGCTCCTCGGTGCACGGCCTGCGCACGGTGAAGGGCTCGCTGATCGGCCGGGAGGCCGCGGTCAGCCTCGCCCGCCACGAGCTGCGCGTGCACCGGCTTATCGTGGGCGACGACAGCCGACTGGAGGTGCCCGCGTGAGGATCCTCGTCACCGGCGGAGCCGGCTTCATCGGATCGGCCTACGTCCGCGACCTGCTCGGCGGGCGGTACCCGGGCACGGACGGCTGGCGGGTCACCGTCCTGGACAGCCTCACCTACGCGGGCGACCGCCGGAACCTGCCGCCCGACGGCCCCCGGCTGGCCTTCGTGAAGGGCGACATCTGCGACGCGCCCCTGCTCGCGGACCTGCTGCCGGGGCACGACGCGGTCGTGCACTTCGCGGCGGAGTCGCACGTCGACCGCTCCGTGGCCGACGCGGCGCCGTTCGTCATGACCAACGTCGTCGGCACCCAGACGCTGCTGGAGGCGTGCCGCCGCGGCGGTGTCGAGCGGTTCGTGCACGTCTCCACGGACGAGGTGTACGGGTCGATCGAGACCGGGTCGTGGACCGAGGACCACCTCCTCGCCCCGAACTCCCCCTACTCGGCGTCCAAGGCCGCCGGCGACCTGTTCGCGCGGGCCTACTGGCGCACCCACGACCTCGCGGTCTCGGTGACCCGGTGCTGCAACAACTACGGCCCCTACCAGTACACGGAGAAGGTCATCCCGCTGTTCGTCACCACCCTGCTGGACGGCGGGTCGGTGCCGCTCTACGGGGACGGGCACAACGTCCGCGAGTGGCTGCACGTGGCCGACCACTGCCGGGCCGTCCACCTCGTCCTCACCCGGGGGCGGGCCGGGGAGATCTACAACATCGGCGGCGGCACGGAGCTGAGCAACCTGGAGCTGACCGGGCGGCTGCTCGACCTGTGCGGCGCGGGCTGGGACCGGGTGCGCCGGGTCGCCGACCGCAAGGCGCACGACGAGCGCTACTCCCTGGACGACGGCAAGATCCGCACCGAGCTGGGCTTCGCGCCGGAGGTGCCCTTCGCGGACGGGCTGGTCGCCGTCGTGGACTGGTACCGCGACAACCGCTGGTGGTGGGAGCCCGGCGCGGACGGCGCGGACGGCGCGGACGGCGCGGCGGGCGCGGCGCGGCCGCGGCCCATCGCCCGCCTCACCTGAACGGCGGACCGGCCACGAGCGACAGGCCCCGCCCCCTTGCCAGGGGACGGGGCCTGTCTTGCGGGGTCTCTTCCTTAGCGGGGTCTTCAGCGGGCGGCGGTCGCGGGCGCCATCGCCTCGCGGACGGCGGCGATGACGGTGTCCACCGCCTCGTCCGGCAGGTGCGGGCCCATCGGCAGGCTCAGCACCTGCTCCGCCAGCCGCTCGGCGATCGGGAAGGAGCCCGCCGCGTGCCCGAGGTCGGCGTACGCCGGCGACAGGTGCGCCGGGACCGGGTAGTGGATGATCGTCTCCACCCCGGCCGCCGCCAGCCGCTCGCGGAGCGCGTCCCGGCGCTCGGTCCGGACCACGAACAGGTGCCACGACGTGCTCGCCCACGGCTCGACGACCGGGAGCGCGAGCCCCGGCACCCCGGCCAGCCCGGCGAGGTACCGGCGGGCGACTTCGGCGCGGCGGGCGTTCCACTCGTCCAGCCGGGCGAGCTTCACCCGCAGCACCGCCGCCTGGATCTCGTCGAGCCGGGAGTTGGTCCCCTTGATCTCGTGGTGGTACTTCACGGCGCTGCCGTAGTTGCGCAGCAGCCGGATCCGGTCGGCCAGCGCGGCGTCGGAGGTGACCACCGCGCCGCCGTCCCCGAGCGCGCCGAGGTTCTTGCCGGGGTAGAAGCTGAACGTGGCGGCGTACGGCCCGGACCCGACCGGTTCGCCGCGGTGGCGGGCGCCGTGGGCCTGCGCGGCGTCCTCCACCACGAGCAGTCCGTGCCGGTCGGCGACCTCCGCGATGGCCCGCATGTCGGCGGGCTGCCCGTACAGGTGCACGGGCAGCACCGCCCTGGTCCGGCGGGTCACTGCCGCCTCGATCCGGGCGGGGTCGAGGTTGCAGGTCCGCTCGTCCGGCTCGACCGGCACCGGGCGCGCGCCCGCCGCCGTCACCGCGAGCAGCGTCGCGATGAACGTGTTGGACGGGACGATCACCTCGTCGCCCGGCCCGACCCCGTGCGCGCGCAGCGCCAGCGTGATCGCGTCGATGCCGGACCCGACGGCGACGCAGTGCCCCGCCGCGCAGTAGGCGGCGAACTCCGCCTCGAACGCGGCCAGTTCCTCACCGAGCAGGTACCAGCCCGAGGACACGACCCGGTGCACCGCCGCGTCGAGTTCGGCGCCGAGCTCGTCGTGGACGGCCCGCAGGTCCAGAAAGGGAACCCTCATCCCAGCCTCTCCGCGTCGCGCAGGAACTCGTCGTACCTGCGGTAGTAGTCCGCCTCGTCGTAGTGCGAGGAGGCGAGGACGAGCCCGACCGCGCCCGGCGAGAAGTTCTCCAGGTTCCGCCAGATCATCGGCCCGATGTAGAGGCCGCGGGTCGGGTCGTCCAGGTGGAAGCGCGTCCGGCGGCGGCCGTCGTCCACGGTGATGTCGAACTCGCCGTGCAGCGCCAGCAGGAGCTGTTCGAGCTCGCGGTGGGCGTGCGCGCCGCGCACCGTGCCGGTCGGCATGCCGTACAGGTAGTAGACGCGCTCGATGGCGAACCCGATGGTCTCGCCGGCCTCGACGGAGGCGAGCCCGCCGCGGTCGTCGACGAAGTCGGGCACCTTGACGATGCGGCACGGCGCGACCCGGCCGACGACGGTCTCACCAGCCCCTGCTTGCTGCATTACCTTGATCCCTTCCGGCGACGGGCGGGCCCCGCGACGGCTAGCGCGAGTCGGCGGCCGCGAGCTCGCACACCAGTGCGGCGATGGTGGCGACGTCCTTGAGGTAGCGCGCCTCGATGAAGCGCGCGGGCAGCGGCGTCCGCAGCCCGTCGCGCAGGTGGTTGAGCAGGACGGCGGTGCGGAGCGAGTCGAGGATCCCCGACTCCAGCAGCGGGGTGTCCGCCGCGATCTCCACGCCGCCCGCGGCGGACCCGAAGTTCTCCCGGACGAAGCCGAGCAGCTCGGCGCGGACCTCTTCCTCGGTCATGCGTCCTCCTCGTCGGGCGCCGGCGGCGCCGGTCAGTTCAGCCACGGCGGGGTGGCGAGGATCTTGATGACGGCGCTGGAGAGCGTGACGCCGGGCGCCATGCCGGCCAGCAGCACGTGGTCGCCGGGCCCGAGCTCGCCGGTCGTCAGCAGGTGGTCGAGAGAGACGAGCTGGTCGCTGGCGCCGAGGTGCCCGACGGTGCGGCCGAACTCCCAGGTGGACATCGACAGCGGCAGCCCGAGCGCGCCCATGCAGCGCTGCTCGACCGTCTCCCGGTCGTTGTTCATGAACGCCACGCGGGCGAGGTCGGCGAGCTCGATGCCCGCCTCGTCGAGGGACCGCTCGACGCTCTCCAGCAGCTTCTGGTGCACGGTCACCCACAGGGACGGGCCGCCCTCCGTCCGGGCCCGCGCCTTGGCGAGCGCCCCGGCGAGGAACGACTCGGTGCGCCGGTGGAAGTCCATGGACTGGCCGGTGGTGGCGCCGGGCGGGAACAGCGGCTCGCCGCTGCGGTGGAGTTCCTCGCCCTCGGGGACGGTGATGGAGTTGACCGACAGCAGCTGCGCGAAGCCGGGGGCGCGGCCGAGGACGAGCGCGCTCGCCGCGTCGCCCATGACGAAGCCGGGACCGGCGTTCCACCGGTTCACCAGCGGGGTGCCGTAGTTGTCGGTGCTGACGACCAGCGCGGTGCGGCGCGCGGGGTCGGCGCTCAGGTAGGCGGCGCCCAGCTCCAGCGCGCTGAACACCCCGTTGCACCCGTGCCGGGTCTCCACGGCGAGGGCACCGCCGCCGACGAGGTGCCGCTGCAGGTAGTACTGCGGCTGCCAGCCGTCCGGCCCCTGGTGCCAGGTGTCGGTGTAGAGCAGCAGGTCCACCTCGTCGGGGCGCTGGCCGCAGCGCTCGAACGCCGTCCGCGCCGCGCGCAGCGCCATCTCGGGGGCCGGGACCTCCCCGGCCACGGCGACGCCGGTGAAGCCGTGCGCCTCCGCCCCCTCCTCCGGGTGCAGGCCCTGGGCGACGGCCCATTTGACGTCGACGGTCTCCGGCAGGTAGACGCCGACGCTCCTGACGTACGCGTCCTGGGTGCGCATGACCTCGGTTCCTCGCTTCCGGTTGCGTCGGGCCCGTGTCAGGCGCCGACCATCGGCTCGGCCTCGCCGGAGAGCAGCCCGGCCAGATGTTCGGCGATCGCGGTGACGGTGGGCTGGTGCCACAGCAGCGTGGCGGGCAGTCCGTGCCCGAACCGCTTCTCCAGCCGCCGCCGGATCACCAGCGTCATCACCGAGTCCAGGCCCTGCTCGGCCAGGGAGCGGCGGGGGTCCAGGTGCTCGGCGGACAGCCGCATCTCGGTCGCGATCTGGGCGCCGACGACCTCCAGCAGGCGCGCGCGCAGCTCGTCCGGCGGCAGGCCGGCCAGGCCGTCGGTGTCGGACGTGCCGCCCGGCGCGGCGGCCCGGTCCCGGGCGGCGGCGTCCGCCGCGGCGGCGACCTCGGCGAGCAGCGGCGGGCGCCGCGTGCCCGGTTCGGCCGGGGCGACGCCGAGCACCGCGTAGTACGCGCCGCCGTGCGCGGCGGCCAGGTCCCAGGCGGCGAACGCCTCCGGCGCGGTGACGTCGGTGACGCCGCGGGCCTGCAACTCCATGTCCACGACCTCGTTGACGGCCATGCCCTTGCCGCGCCAGGACGTCCAGCCGAGGCTCACGGTGTCGCGGCCCCCGGCGGCGCACCGGTGCGCGGCGAACGCGTCGAGGAAGGCGTTGGCGGCGGCGTAGCCGGCCTGGCCGGGCAGGCCGAGCAGGTGGCCGCAGGACGAGAACAGCGCCAGGAAGTCCAGGCTGCCGGGCGGGAACAGCCGGTGCAGCGTCCAGGCCCCGTCGACCTTGGGACGCAGCACGGTGCGCAGCGACGCCTCGTCCACGCCGGGGATCATCCGGTTGTCGAGGGCGCCGGCGGCGTGCACGACGCCGCGGATCGGCGGGAGGCCGAGCGCGTCGGGGTCGAGCGCCCGCGCGGCCTCGGCGGGGTCGGCGATGTCCAGCGCCACGGTGGCGACGGTGACGCCGAGGCCCTCCAGCGCCCGGACGCCCTCGATCCGGCGGCGGGTCTCGGCGTCGGCGGGGGCGTCCCAGTCCGAGCGGGCCGGGAGGGGGCGGCGGCCGGCCAGCACGATGCGGCGCGCGCCGCGCTCGGCCAGCCACCGGGCGACCTCCAGGCCGAGGACGCCGAGGCCGCCGGTGACGAGGTAGGTGCCGTCGGGGTGGCAGCGCACCGGTTCGCCCTCCGGGGGCGCGTCGTCGGGGCGGGCGAGGCGCGCGACGGTGATCTCGTCCGGGCGCAGCGCGATGACGTCGTCCCCGGGCGCCGCCCGCAGGACGGCCAGCAGCGCGGCGGCGTCGGGCACCGATCCGTCCGCCGGGAGGTCGATCGTGCCGCCCCACAGCTCGGGGTGCTCGCCGGAGACGATCCGTCCGAGGCCCCACAGCGGCGCGTGGCCGAGGGCGTCCTCCGCCCGGCTCTCCCTGACGCCCGCCGTCAGGCACCACAGGCGCGGCGCGGCGGCGGGATCGAGCGCGGACAGCCGCTGGACGGCCTGCGTCAGCAGCCATGCCGCGTCGAGGGCGGCCTCGGCGACGGGCCGTCCCGATGTCGCGGGCGGCGGGACGAGCAGGACGTCCGTGGACGGCCCGGCCTCGGTGGCGAACCTCGCGAGCGCCTCCGGGCCGGACACTGCCGTGCAGGTCGCCCCGGCCGCGTGGAGAGTGCCGCGCAGAGCGTCCACAGCCTGTGGATCCGGGCCCACGATGACGACGTCCCGCTCGGCGCCGCCGCCGGACGGGGTGAACGGCCGCCAGGCCAGCTCGTGCACCAGCCGTGCCGGATGCGCGGCGGCCGTGCCGGGGTCGCGGTCCATCGTCGCGTAGCGAAGACCCGCGAGCCGGGCCAGGACCCGGCCGTCCGGGTCGGCGATCAGCACGTCCACGGAGTCGTCCCGGGACGGGTCCACGACGACCTCGACGACCGCGTCCTCCGGCGGCTCGCTCGCGAGGTGCACCTCTCCGACGTGGGCGACCATGCGGAGCACGGCCTCCCCCGGATAGGCGGCGGGCGCGATCGACAGCGCCGCGTCCAGCAGCGGCCCCCAGGTCGCGGCGCCGCGCGCCGGATGCCCGGCCGTGACGACCGCGCGCAGCCGCCCCTCGCCCCGGTACAGCTCACGGACGGTCCAGTCGAACGCCATCGTCGGGACGCCCACCGACGCCAGGCGCTGCTGGACGAACCCGGTGTCCACCGCCTCGCCGGGGGCCGCGGTGTCGGCGAGCGCCGGCGGCAGCGGGTCGGCGGGGCCGGACGCCACGGCGGCGGTGCAGTGCGTGAGCCACGACCTATCCGCGGAGTCGTCGGCCGTCGCGCGGGAGGCCAGGCGGGCGGCGCCGTCCTCCAGCAGCACCTGAACCTCGCGGCGGTCGGTGGTCAGCGGCAGCCGGAGCGCCACGTCGGCCAGCGTCGGCGGCGGGCCGTCCCGGTCGGCCACGGCACCGAGGAAGGTGTTGATCAGCACCGCCGCGGGCACGATCTCGACCCCGTTGATGGTGTGGCTGCCCGGGTAGGGGCGGCAGTCGTCGTCCAGGACGGTCCGCCACAGCCGCAGCGCCCGGCCGGCGACCGGGACCGGCGACCCCAGCAGCGCGTGCGCGTCCACGTCGTGGCCGAGCCCCTCGCCCGCGCCGCCGGACGGCGCGTCCCGCCAGTGCCGCCGCCGCTGCCAGGCGACGCCGGGCGGGGTGACCAGGTCGCCGCCGGGCGCCAGCGTCCGCCAGTCCAGCGGCAGCCCGTGGCAGTGCAGCGCGGCGGCCGCGTCGAGCAGCTGCGCGGGCTCGGACCGGTCGCGGCGCAGCGTCGAACCGACGAACGCGTCACCGAGACCCAGCTCGCCGAGGGTCTCGCCGATCGAGTGGGCCACCACCGGATGCGCGGAGACCTCCAGGAACGCGCGGTACCCGTCCTCGGCGGCGGCCTCGACGGCCGCCGCGAGCCGCACCGGGTTGCGCAGGTTGGCCGCCCAGTAGGAGCCGTCCGGGGCGGGCATCGCCTGCGGGTCTTGCAAGGCGGTCGAGTACATCGGGACGGCGGGCGGGACCGGCGCCAGGTCGGCCCCGGCGGCGGCCAGCTCGTCCAGCAGCGGGTCCATGTGCGGGCTGTGGAAGGCGACGTCGGAGGAGACGCGGCGCACCTGGACGCCCTCGTCCCGCCACCGCTCCACCAGCTCCTCCACGGCGGCGGCGTCCCCCGCGACGACGGTGGACAGCGGCGACGACTGGATCGCGGCCACCAGGTCGGCGCGGTCGCCGAGCCGCTCCTCGACCTCGGCGAACGGCAGCGCCGCCATGGCCATCGCGCCCCGGCCCGCGACCCGGCCCAGCAGCCGCGACCGGCGGCAGATCAGCCGCGCGCCCGCCTCCCGGGTCAGCGCGCCCGCGGTGACGGCGGCGGCGATCTCCCCGACCGAGTGGCCGATCACCGCGGCCGGGGCCGCGCCCCGGGACCGCCACACGGCGGCCAGCCCGAGCTGCACCGCGAAGATCATCGTCTGGATCCGGGCGACGTCGGTCAGCGGGTCGGCCAGCAGCACCTCGCGCGGCGAGAAGCCGATCTCCTCCCGGAAGACCGGCTCCAGCGCGTCGATCACCTCGGCGAACGCCGGTTCGGCGGCCAGCAGCCCGCGGCCCATGCCGGCCCACTGCGAGCCGTGCCCGGAGAAGACCCACACCAGGCCGGCCCCGGCCTCCGCCGGGACGGTGCCGGTGGTCACGCCGGGGCCTTCGGCGCCGTCCGCCAGCAGCCGGAGCCCGGCGACCAGCGCGTCCCGGTCCGCGGCGACGACCCCGGCCCGGTGCGGCAGGTGCGAGCGGCGCAGCGCCAGCGTGTGCCCGACGGACGCGAGCGGCGCGCTCTCCCCGCGCCCCGCCAGCCAGTCGGCAAGCTCGCCCGCGTGCTGCCGGAGCGCGGCTCCGGACGCGGCCGACACCGGGTAGAGCCGCGGCTCCCCGTCCCCGTCAGCAAGACGCGGCGCGTCCGGCCGCGCCGGGGCCTCCTCCAGCAGGACGTGCGCGATCGTCCCGCCGTACCCGAACCCGGACACCCCGACCCGCCGCGGGGTCTCGCCGCGCGGCCACGGCGTGGGTTCGGTGACCACCTTCAGCCCGCCTCCGGCCCAGTCGATCGCGGGGTTCCCGGTGGTGAAGTTCAGGCTCGGCGGGATCTCCTCGTTGGCGAGGACGAGCACCGCCTTGATGACGGACGCGACGCCCGCGCCCGCTTCGAGGTGCCCGATGTTGGCCTTCACCGACCCGATCAGGCACGGCTCGCCCGCCGGCCGGCCCGCCCCGTAGACGGCGCTGAGCGCGGACGCCTCCAGCGGGTCGCCGAGCCGGGTCCCGGTGCCGTGCGCCTCGACGTAGCCGACCGTCGCCGGGTCCACCCCGGCGCTGCGGCAGGCCCGGTCGAGCACGTGCCGCTGCGCCGCGCCGCTGGGCGCCATGATCCCGTTGGTGCGGCCGTCCTGGTTCACGGCGCCGCCGCGCACCACCGCGAGCACCCGGTCGCCGTCCCGCTCGGCGTCGGCGAGCCGCTTGAGCACCAGCACGCCGCAGCCCTCGCCGCGCCCGTAGCCGTCGGCGGACGCGTCGAACGACTTGCAGCGGCCGTCGGCGGCCATCGCGCCCGCCGCGTCCAGGGTCAGCGTCAGCCCCGGCGACACGATCACGTTGACGCCCGCCGCGAGCGCGAGCGGGCTCTCCCCCGTCCGGACGCTCTGGCACGCCAGGTGCAGCGCCACCAGCGACGCCGAGCAGGCGGTGTCGACCGCGAGGCTCGGGCCGCGCAGGTCCAGCGCGTAGGAGATGCGGTTGGCGACCGCGCACATCGCGGCGCCGATGCCGGTCCACGCCTCGATCCGCGGCAGGTCCTCCAGCAGCCGGCGGCCGTAGTCGTCCGACCCCACCCCGACGAACACCCCGGCGTCGGAGCCGGCCAGGTCGCGGGGCGGGACGCCGGCGTGCTCCAGCGCCTCCCAGGCGGTCTCCAGCAGGATCCGCTGCTGCGGGTCCATCAGCTCGGCCTCGCGCGGGGTCAGCCCGAAGAACTCGGCGTCGAACGACTCGACGCCGGAGAGGAAGCCGCCCCACGGGGTGGCGCGGCGCAGCGCCGCGGCGAAGTCCGGGCCGAACCGCTCGTACTCGCGCCACCGCTCGCGCGGGACCTCCCCGATGCCGTCGCGGCCGTCCCGCAGCAGCGACCAGTACGCCTCCGGCGAGTCGGCGTCCCCGGCGAACCGGCAGCCGACGCCGATCACCGCGACGGGCTCCGCGCCCGGCTCCGCGCCGGCCGGCCGCGCCCGCCCGGCCCCGCTGTCCTGCACCATCGATGGGCCCCCATCCACTCTCGGGTCGTGTCGCACGCGGCCGCCGTCCGCCGGGACGCGCCCGTCCGGTCCGGCCGGGTTCACCGCGGCGCTCACCGCAGCCAGGGCGGCGTGCTGAGGATCTGGACGATCGCGCTCGACAGGGTGACCCCGGGGCCGACCCCGACGAGCAGCATGTGGTCGCCGGGGCGCAGCTCCCCGGCGGTGAGCAGGTGGTCGAGCGAGACGAGCTGGTCGCTGGCGGCCAGATGGCCGACGGTCCGCCCGAACTCCCAGGTCGACTTGGACATCGGCAGCCCCAGCGCGAGCATCCCGCGCTGCTCGACGATCTCGCGGGAGTAGTTCATGAAGGCGGCGCGCGCGATGTCGCCGATCTCCAGGCCCGCCTCGGCGAGCGTCCGGTCCACCAGCTCGACCATCCGCTGGTGGACGGTCACCCACACGGTGGTGCCGGCCCCGTCCGCCATCGCCCGCCGGTTGAAGTCGGCCGTCCGGCCGCTGAAGTCGAGCGGCCGGCCCGCCGTCGGGCCGGGCGGGAAGAGCGGCTCACCGCTGCGGTGGACCTCCTCGGCCTCCGCGACGGCGGTGGTGCACACCGACAGCAGCCGGGCGAAGCCGGGCTCGGTGCTGAGCAGGACCGCGCTCGCCGCGTCCCCGGCGATATAGCCGGGGCCGAACCGCCAGCGGTCGATCATCGGGGTGCCGAAGTTGTCGGCGGCCACCACCAGCGCGTCGCGCCGGCCGGGCGAGCGCAGGTAGGACGCGGCGAGCTCCAGCGCGCTGAACACCCCGTTGCAGCCGTGCCGGACCTCCACCGCCAGCGGCCGGCCGCCGACCAGGTGCCGCTGCAGGTAGTACTGCGGCTGCCAGCCGTCCGGGCCCTGGTGCCACGAGTCGGCGTACAGCAGCAGGTCCAGCTCCTCGGGGCGGTGCCCGCAGCGCTTGAACGCCTGCTGCGCAGCCCGCAGCGCCATCTCCGGAGCCGGGACGTCCCCGGCGACGGCGGCGCCGGCGAGCTCGTGGAGCTCGGCCTCCTCGGCGGAGTAGCGGCCCTCCCGGACGGCCTGCTCGACGCCGGCCGCCGGCGGGAGGTACACCCCCAGTCCCTTGAGGTGAACGTCGGGTGTGCGCACGACCGCCTCCTTGATTGCTCAAAGCTGCGATCACTGTCCACCGCCGCGCTTAAGGGGGGCTAAGCGCGATCTGAACCGGTCAGATGTCGCGGCGGCGGAACACCGCGCACGCCACCGCCGCCGTCGCGCCGACACCGGCGATCATGATGCCGAGCAGCGTGAACGCCGGGATCCCGGTCTCGGTGGTGGTCGACATGACCATCATCCCGGCCATGATCGGCCAGAGCCCGCGGACCAGCGGCGGCAGCAGCGGGCCGAGCAGGTACGGGACGATGATGGCGGCCACGACCAGCACCACGATGGCGCCCGCCGTCGAGCGGATCAGCACGCCGAGCGCGGCGCCCAGCAGCCCGACCAGGGCGAGGTACAGGCCCGCCCCGACGACCGCGCGCAGCGACTCGTGGTCGGTGAGGGAGGCGTGCGGGACGTCCATCCCGACGAGCACCTGCTGGCCCAGCAGGAAGCCGCCGACGCTGACCAGCTCCCCGACCGCCAGCCCGACGACGGTGATGACGAGGGCCTTCGCGGCCAGCACCCGCAGCCTGCGCGGCACCGCGGTCAGGCTCGTGCTGATCATTCCGGTGGCGAACTCCCCGCTGGTGCTGAGCACGCCGAGCGCGCCGACGGTGAGCTGGGCGAACAGCGTCGCGCCCATCAGGCTCGTCAGCGTCGGGTCCCACTCCGCGCGCTCGGCGGCGGTCATGTCCGCGTACCCCTCGGCGGTCCCGCTGGTGAACAGGAACGCCATGCCCACCCCGACGACGATGGTGGCGACGACGGAGTACAGCGACGACCGGAGCGTGCGCAGCTTGGTCCACTCGGAGCGGACGGCGTCGACGAACGTCGCCCGCCCGTCCACCGGCACCAGGGCCGCGGCGGGTTCCGGCGCGGCGGCCGGTCGGTCCGTGAACGGCGTCGGTCGGCCCGTGAACGGCATCAGGCGGCCCCTTCCGTGACGTTGAACTGGACGCTGTCGCGGGTCAGCTCCATGAAGATCTGCTCCAGGGAGGCCCGGTGCGGGGTCAGCTCGGCCAGCACGGCGCCGTCCGCCGCGGCCAGCCGGTAGATCTCGGTGCTGTCGAGGCCGGTGACGAGCAGCCCGCCGTCCGGCTCCCGGCGCACCTCGGCGCCGCGCGCGGCCAGCCGCCGGGCGAACGTGCCGGCCTGCGCGGTGCGCACCAGCACCTTCGGCCGGGTGGTGCGGCCCATCAGCTCGCTCACCCCGGAGTCGGCCAGCAGCCGGCCGCGGCCGATGATGACCAAGTGGTCGGCGGTGAGCGCGATCTCGCTCATCAGATGGCTGGAGATCAGCACGGTGCGGCCCTCGTCGGCCAGCCGCCGGGCCAGCGTGCGGACCCACATGATGCCCTCGGGGTCCAGCCCGTTGATCGGCTCGTCGAAGATCAGGCAGGCGGGGTCGCCGAGCAGCGCCGCGGCGATGCCGAGCCGCTGGTACATGCCGAGCGAGAACGTGCGCACCCGGCGGTGCGCCACCCGGTCCAGGCCGACGAGCTGCAGCACCTCCGGGACCCGCCAGCGCGGGATGCCGTTGCTCAGCGCGAGGCACAGCAGATGGTCCTCGGCGCGGCGGCTGTCGTGCACCGCGTGCGCGTCCAGCAGCGCCCCCACCTCCCGCATCGGCGCGGGGAGGTCGGCGTACCGGCGGCCGCCGATCGTGGCCGTCCCGCGGGTGGCGGCGTGCAGGCCGAGGATGACCCGCATCGTCGTCGTCTTGCCCGCGCCGTTGGGCCCGAGGAACCCGGTGACCAGGCCCGGTTTGACGGTGAAGGTCAGATCGTCGACCGCGACGGTCTCGTCGAAGCGCTTGGTCAGACCTTTGACCTCGATCATGGTGCGTTCACTCCGCGGGGTCGGTGGGTCGGATCGGGTCGTCCCCCGCCGTCCGGGCGCGGGCGGGCGCGCCCGGACGGCGGCGGGGGCTACTCGGTCGAGCCGATGGCCCGCAGGACGTCCATCGTCGAGGCGCGCCGGGCGGGCCAGACCGCCGCGACGACCCCGATGAGGGCCGAGGCCAGCACGTACAGCGCCAGCTGCCCGACCGGCACCGACAGGACGTCCATCCCCTCGTCGGCCGCCGCGTTCTGGATGCTCACCGCGATCACGACGCCCACCGCGAGACCGAGCAGCGCGCCGAAGGTGGAGATGACCACGGCCTCGAACCGGATCATCCGGCGCACCTGCCCGCGCTGCATGCCGATCGCGCGCAGCAGCCCGATCTCGCGGGTCCGCTCCACCACCGACAGCGCCAGCGTGTTCACGATGCCGAGCGCGGCGATGACGATCGACAGCGCGAGCAGCACCAGGACCACCCGCAGCAGCAGGTCGATGCTCGCGGTGTACTGCTCCTTGATCTGCTCCCGGTTCTTCAGGTCCAGGTTGGGCCAGCGGTCCAGGGTGCCGCGCAGCGCGCGCTCGACCGCCGCCGCGTCCGTCCCGGGCGCCTTGATGATGTCGATCTGGTCGATCTGCGCGTCCGAGTAGTGCTCGGCGTAGCTGCCCGCGCCGAGGATGATCGTGGGCGCGGTCTCCAGCACCGACTTGACGTCGGCGTAGATCCCGGCGATCCGGAAGGTGGCGCGGGTGCCGTCCTGGTACTGGCCGGGCACGGCGGACCCGACCTTCCAGCCCTTGTCGTCGGCCGTCTTGCGGTTGACGAGCAGCTGGTCGGGCCCGAGCGAGGACGAGCCCGCCTCGATGCGCAGCCGGTACAGCCGCACCAGCCCGGCGGCGTCGCCGGCGGTGGCGCGGCTCGCCTTGCCGTCCAGCTTGAACGGGGCGGTGGCGACGCCGATCGCGTCCCGCACGCCGGGCGTCTTCGCCACCGCGTCCCGCACCTCGGTGCTGAGCGGGGTGAGCGAGCTCGGCGCGTCGATCCGGTAGTCGGCGGTGAGGCCCTCGTCCACCTGCCGGTCGGTCGAGGCGACCATCGACGCGGAGATCACCGACACGCCGCTGACCAGGGTCAGCCCGATCATCAGCGCGGACGCGGTGGCGGCGGTGCGGCGCGGGTTGCGCTGCGCGTTCTCCCGGCTCATCCGGCCGGTGACGCCGGCGATCCGGGCGAACGGCCAGCCGAGCAGCCGCGTCGCGGGGCGGCTGACGATCGGGCTGAGCGTGGTGATGCCGATGAACAGCGCGGCGGCGCCGCCGCCCGCGATGACCAGCGCCGCGTCGCCGGACCCGCCGAACCCGATCGCCATCACGACCGCGCCGGCGACCGCCTCGATCGTCCCGGCGATCGCGCGCAGCCGCAGCGACCGGCCGCTCGCGGCCACCGCGTCGTCGCGCATCGCCGCGACCGGCGGGATCCGCGCCGCCCGCGACGCGGGCAGGTAGGCGCCGACCAGCGTGACCAGCATGCCCACCGCGTACGACCACAGCACCGCCATGGGCGGCAGGGTCAGGTCGCCGGCGGGGACGCCGAAGTCCAGCGCGCCGAACAGCGCGATCAGCCCGAGGCCGAGCCCGCCGCCGGCGAGCAGGCCGATCGTCGAGCCGAGGAACCCGACGCCGAGCGCCTCGCCCATCACCATCAGCGTGACCTGGCGGCGGGACGCCCCGATCGCGCGCAGCAGCGCCAGCTCCCGGGTCCGCTGCGACACCAGCATCGAGAACGTGTTGAAGATGATGAACGAGCCGACGAACACGGCGACGAACGCGAAGACCAGCACGAACGTCCGCAGCATCTTCAGCACGTCCTTGACGGACGCGGTCTGCTCGTCGATCGCCTTCGTGCCGGTGACGGCCTCGTAGCCGGACGGCAGCACCCGCGCGATCGCGTCGCGCAGCTCGGTCTGCGACACCCCCGGCGCGGCGTGCACGGAGATCTGCCGGTAGGTGCCGGGGTGCTCCATCAGCAGCCTCTCGGCGGCCTGCGGCTGGAACGCGGTCACGACCAGGGCGCTGAGCGCGTCCGACGAGCCGTACTGGAAGATCCCGGAGACGGTGAAGGTCCGCACGCCGGACGCCAGCACCACCTGGACCCGGTCGCCGGCCTTGTAGCCGGTCGCGTCCGCGGTGTTCTGGTCGAGGGCGATCTCGTCGGCGGCGCGCGGCCCCGTCCCGGACTTCAGCCGCATCGGCGACAGGTCCGGGTCGGCGTTCCAGTCCCGGCCGGTCTGCGGCGGCGACCCGTAGATCTTGCCCTTCTTGTCGACGACGCCCGCGAAGCCGGTGACCTCGCCGTGCACCTTCGCCACGCCGGGCGCGGACCGGATCGTCGCCAGCAGCGACGCGGGCACGGGCCGGTCGGGCGCGTCGGTACCGAGCTCGGTGCTGACCGCGCGCTGGGTGCGCACGACCGCGTCGGTGCCCCGGCCGAGGTCGGAGAAGGCGCTGCCGATCGACTTGTCCAGGGTGGCCGACAGGATCATCGTGCCGGACACGAAGCCGACGCTGAGGATGACCGCGAGCGCGGTGAGCCCCAGCCGCAGCTTGTGCGCGAGCAGGCCCCGCAGGGCCAGGCGTGCCATCACGACCGCTCGCCCCCCGGCAGCTCGAAGCCCTTCATGCGCTCCAGGACGCGCTCCGCGGTCGGCTCGGCCATCCGGTCGACGATCTTCCCGTCGGACAGGAACAGCACCTCGTCGGCGTAGCCCGCGGCGGCCGGGTCGTGGGTGACCATCACGATGGTCTGCTCCAGGTCGCGCACCGAGTCCCGCAGGAACGCCAGCACCTCGCCGCTGGAGCGGGAGTCGAGGTTGCCGGTCGGCTCGTCCGCGAAGACGATCTCCGGGCGGGAGGCCAGCGCGCGGGCGCAGGCGACCCGCTGCTGCTGCCCGCCGGACAGCTCGGCCGGCCGGTGGCCGAGCCGGGGCCGCAGCCCCACCGTGTCGATGATCTTGTCGACCCAGGCCCGGTCCGGCTTGCGGCCCGCGATGTCCATCGGGAGCGTGATGTTCTCCAGCGCCGTCAGCGTCGGGACGAGGTTGAACGCCTGGAAGACGAAGCCGATCTTGTCCCGGCGCAGCGCGGTGAGGCGCTTGTCGTTCAGGCCGGACAGGGCCGCGTCGCCGATGTAGACCTCGCCGCCGCTGACCCGGTCCAGCCCGGCCATGCAGTGCATGAGCGTGGACTTGCCGGACCCGGACGGCCCCATGACCGCGGTGAACCGGGCCCGGGGGATCTCCACGCTGACGTCGTCGAGCGCGGTGACGGTGGCCGCGCCGGTCACGTAGGTCTTGGTGACGTGCTCGGCCCGCGCGGCGGCCGCGGCGACGCGCGGCTCGGTACTCGCGGTTGCGCTGCTGCTCATATCCGTTTCCTTCATCAGGAGGTTCCTCGTCACGGGACTTGCGGGGTCGCGTGGACTCGCGTGGTCACGTGGACTCGCGTGGTCACGTGGCTTCGCGGGGCCGGCCGCCGGTGCTCCGGCCTCGTCTCGATTCCAGCCGCTCGGCGGGGGTCGCCGACAGCGGGCAAGGTACGGAGCGCGGCGTACGAAGGTGCAGGCCGCCGGACGCGGGAAGCCACTTTCGTAGGGCCCCGCACCGCCGCGGGCACACCCGGCGGCGGGCCGGGAGCGCTTACATTTGAGTGCGTGAAGCCTGTGCTGCGGCGCCCCTGGAGCACCCCCCGGGGTGCCGTCCTCACCGACCTCGCCGTGGTACTGGCCGTCCTGCTGCTCGGCCTCGCCGTCACCGCGACGCCGGACGCTCCGCTGAAGCCGGCCGGCGGCCTCACCTACCTGCTCGTCCCCGGGCTGGCGCCGGCGCTGTTCTGGCGCCGCCGCGCGCCGCTCGCCGCCACCTGGGCGGTGGCCGTCGCGGCGGTGCTGGTCCCGGCGGCGGAGCTGGTCGTCCCCGGCACCTTCTTCCGGCACGGTGGGGACGCCGACTACACCGAACTGCTCGCCTGGACGCCCGCCGCGCCCTTCGCCGCGTACGCCGCGCTCGCCTTCGTCAGGAGCGCCCGCACCGCCTGGGCGCCGCCGGCGGTGATGGCCGTGGGCGCGGCGCTGATGGGCTGGGCGATCCCCGGCCCGGAGCAGGGCGGCCCCGGCTCCACCGACGCGGTGGTCTTCCGCAGCATGGCCTTCCTCGCGGTCGGCGCGCTGCTCGGGCTGTACGCGGGGGCGCGCCGCCGCATGGTGCACACGCTGGTCGAACGCGCCGAGCGCGCGGAGCGGGAACGCCACCTGCTGGCCGAGCAGGCGCGCGCGGAGGAGCGGGCGCGCCTCGCCGCCGAGATGCACGACGTGGTCACCCACCAGGTCAGCCTCATGGTGCTGCAGGCCGGCGCCCTGCGGGTCACCCTGCCGGACGAGGAGTCGCGCGCCGCCGTCGAGCAGATCCGCTCCACCGGCTGCGCCGCGCTGGAGGAGCTGCGGGACGTGGTGGGCCTGCTGCGGCGCGGCGGCGAACCGATCGCCCCGCCCCGCGACGGCCCGGGGCCGGCCGAGCGGATCGACCTGTCCCGGCTGATCGCCGAGTCGGAGTCGGTGGGGGTGCCGGTCGCGCTGGCGGAGGAGGGCGGCCCGCCGCTCGCCCCGCCCGCGGTCGGCCGCACCGTCCACCGCGTCGTCCAGGAGGCCCTCACCAACGTGCGCAAGCACGCCCCCGGCGCGCGGGTCGAGGTGCGGCTGCGCCGCGACCCCGGGACGGTTTCGGTGACCGTGGCCAACACCGCCCCCACCGGCGAGGACGGGGTGCTCGCCGCCGCCGGCTCCGGGATGGGGCTGCGCGGCCTGCGGCAGCGGGTCGAGATGGTCGGCGGGTCGTTCGCCGCCGGGCCGGCGGACGGCGGCGGCTTCCGGGTGGAGGCGACCCTGCCGACCGGCCCGGACACGGCCGGCGACGACGCTCAGGTCTCCTTCACCCGGTAGCTGCGCACCGTCAGCGGCACGAAAACGGCCAGCAGCGCCACCGACCACGCCACGGTGGCGATCACCGGATGTTGCAGGGGCAGCGCCGGGTCCGCCAGCCGGGCACCTGGGCTGCCGAACAGCTCCCGCCCGGCCACCACCCCGGCGCTGACCGGGTTCCATTCGGCGATGGTGCGCAGCCAGCCCGGCATGTCGCCGGTGGGCACGAACGCGGTCGAGATCAGCGCGACCGGGAAGAAGAACGGGGCGAGCCGCCCGGCCATCTCCTCCGAGCCCGCGGCCAGCCCGATGAACAGGCCCACCCACGTCATCGCGTACCGCAGCAGCAGCGTCAGCCCGACCGCGGCGGCGGCGTTCGCCGCGCCCGCGTGCGGCTGCCAGCCGACCACCACGCCGCAGGCCATCATCAGCAGCAGGCCGATCGTGCCGATGAGCATGTCCGCCCCGGACTGCCCCAGCGGCACCGCGACCCGCGACACCGGCATCGAGCGGATCCGGTCCAGGATGCCGCGCTGCGCGTCCACGGCCGCGTCGGTCGCGACGGTGGAGACGCTGGTGAACGACATCATCACGAACAGGCCCGGCATCAGGTACTCGCGGTAGTCGCCGCCGCCGGGCACCTCGACGGCGCTGCCCAGCACGTAGCCGAACAGCAGCACCATGATCACCGGGAACATCAGCGCGGCGACCAGCACCTGCGGCTGGCGGCGGAGCTGGGTCAGCGGGCGGCCGACGAGGGTCAGCCCGTCGGCCACGGCCCAGCGCAGCCGCGCCGCCGCCGTCGTCGGGACGACGGGGACCGTCGCGGCGGCACCTCCCCGGGCCGCCATCACACCGCCTCCCGCACCTGGTCGCCGGCCCGTTCGGGATCCCCGCCGCCCCGCGCGGTCAGGTGCAGGAACACCTCGTCCAGGGTGGGACGGCGCAGCGCGACGTCCACCGCCGCGATCCCCCCGGCGTCCAGCCGCCGCACGACGTCGACCAGGGTCGCCGCGCCGGTCGGGACCGGCAGGCTGAAGCCGTCCTCGCGCAGCTCGGCGGGCCCGTCGCCGATCTCGGCCGCGAGCAGCGCCGCCGCCCGCTCCACCGGGGCGGGACGGGCCAGCGTGACGTCCACCCGGTCGCCGATGATGCCCTTCAGCTCGTCGGGCGGGCCGGACGCGACGATCCGGCCCCGGTCCACCACCGCGATGTCGTCGGCGAGCTGATCGGCCTCCTCCAGGTACTGCGTGGTGAGCAGCACCGTGGTGCCCTCGGCGACGAGGGTGCGGACGGTGTCCCAGATCTCGCCCCGGCTGAGCGGGTCGAGCCCGGTCGTCGGCTCGTCCAGGAACAGCACCTTCGGCGCGATGATCAGGCTGGTGATCAGGTCGAGCCGGCGGCGCATGCCGCCGGAGTAGGTGCGCACCTGCCGGTCGGCGGCGTGCGCCAGCCGGAACCGGTCCAGCAGCTCGTCGGCCCGCCGCCGGGCCTCACGGCGGGACAGATGGTAGAGCCGGCCGAACAGGCGCAGGTTGTCGCGCCCGGTGAGCGCCTCATCGAGCGCGGCGTACTGGCGGGCGACCCCGATCCGGGCGCGCACCTGCGCGGGCTCCGTCACGGCGTCGAACCCGGCGATCCTGGCCCGTCCGGCGTCCGGCGCGCACAGCGTGGACAGCACCCGCACCGCGGTGGTCTTGCCCGCGCCGTTCGGTCCGAGCAGCCCGCAGACGGTGCCCGGCGCGACGCGCAGGTCCAGGCCGGCCAGCGCCCAGGTCTCGCCGAACCGCTTCCGCAGCCCCTCGGCCGCGATCATCGCGTCGTCCATGCACCCTCCGCTGTCGGACATCGGCAGATAACGCCCGCAGCGTAAATGATCGGAATTCCGCCGCGCAATACTGGGAAAGTCATTTACAGCGCCTTTGTCGCCGACTTTGGCGGCGCATTGTCGCCGCTTCAGCGGGCCCGTATGAACTGGCCGCCGAGACCTGGACGGAGGCACCCGGTGAGCCCTGCGATCGCGCCCTCGGAAGACGATCACACGCTGGACGGAGCCGCGAAGTTCACCCTGTCGGCCTCCATCGACCACCAGGCGGGACCGTCCTCGGCGTTCCGCAAGTGGTGGGACGGGCGGCACCGGGACGGCCGCTTCGAGGTCACCCGGATCCCGTTCCGTGAAATGGACAGCTGGCATTTCGCGCCGGACACCGGAAATCTGCGGCACGCGAGCGGCAGATTCTTCACGGTCGAGGGGCTGCGGGTGAGCGAGGGCGGGGCCGAGCTCTGGTCGCAGCCGATCCTGCACCAGCCGGAGATCGGCATTCTCGGGATCCTGGCCAAGGAATTCGACGGCGTCCTGCATTTCCTCATGCAGGCGAAGATGGAGCCGGGCAACGTCAACGCGGTGCAGCTCTCGCCGACCGTCCAGGCGACCCGCAGCAACTACAGCCGGGTGCACCGCGGCGCGCGGACCCGGTACCTGGAGTACTTCCTCGCGCCGCGGCGCGGCTCCCGGGTGCTGGTGGACGTGCTGCAGTCCGAGCAGGGCGCGTGGTTCCTCGGCAAGCGCAACCGCAACATGGTGGTGCAGGCGCTCGGGGACGTGCCCGACCACGACGACTTCCACTGGGTGACCATCGGCGAGCTGCGCGCCCTGCTGGCGCACGACAACCTGGTGAGCATGGACGCGCGGACCGTCCTCGCGTCGATCCCGTTCACCGCCCCGCGCCCCGGCGACCACCTCGCGGAGCACCGCGCCGGCCCGGACGAGGCGTTCACGGGTGCGCTGCTGCGCTCCTACGCGGCCGGCGGGTCGGGCGCGCTGCACTCCCGGCGGGAGGTGCTGAGCTGGTTCACCGAGATGAAGGCGGCGTGCCACTGGCGGGTGGACCTCGTCCCGCTGAACGGCGTCGCCGGCTGGGCGCGCTCCGCGGACGAGATCGCCGACGACGGCCGGGGCGGCTTCCGGATCCTGGCGACCCGCGTGCGGGCCGGGAACCGGGAGGTCGCGACCTGGTCGCAGCCGCTGCTCGCGCCGCGCGGGCACGCGGCGGCGGCCTTCGTCGCCCGCTCGTTCGGCGGCGTCCTGCACCTGCTGGTCCAGGCCCGGCCGCAGCCCGGCCTCCGCGATCTGGTGGAGCTGGCGCCGACCGTGTACGTGCCGCCGTGCGCCGACCCGGCCGCGGCCGCCGCCGCGCTGCCCTTCGGCGCGGAGGCGATGACCGCCGACCCGGCGCGGGTGCGCTTCGACACGCTGCTGTCGGAGGAGGGCGGGCGCTTCTACCACGCCCAGACCCGCTACCGGGTGGTGGAGGCGGGTGACGGCTTCCCGGCCCGCGTCCCCGAGAACTACCGCTGGCTGACGGTGCGGCAGCTCATGGAGCTGGTGCAGCACGGCCACTACCTGGACATCGAGGCGCGCAGCCTGCTGGCGTGCGTGCACAGCCTGTGGTGACGGCCCGAGAGGAAGGGGACGAACGATGCGGCCACCGCCGCTGCGCATGGGGCTGCTGGGCTGCGCCGACATCGCCTGGCGCAACGCCCTGCCGGCGATGGAGCGGGTGCCGGACGTCGCGCTCGTGGCCTGCGCCAGCCGCGACCGGGCCAAGGCGGAGCGGTTCGCCGCGCGGTTCGGCGGCGACGCGCTGGCGGGCTACGAGGAGTTGCTCGCCCGGCCCGACGTCGACGCGGTCTATGTCCCGCTGCCGTCCGGCCTGCACCACCCGTGGGGCCGCCGGGCGCTGGAGGCGGGCAAGCACGTGCTCCTGGAGAAACCGGCCGTCACCAGTGCGGCCGAGGCCGCGGACCTCGCGGCGCTGGCGGGCGGGCGCGGGCTGTGGG
>NZ_VCKZ01000149.1 GCF_005889745.1 Actinomadura geliboluensis | reverse complement strand
CCGCACGGACGTGCTGAGCGTGTCCACGTCGCGGGACGCGCGGGTGACCAGGTCGCCGGTGCCGGCCCGCTCGACCGTGGACAGCGGCAGCGCCAGCACCCGGTCGACGAACTCCTCGCGCAGCTCGGCCAGCACCCGCTCGCCGAGCTTCGCCGACGCCAGGTAGGCGTACCGGATCAGCACGCCCTGCGCGATCACGAACCCGGCGATGGCGAGGCCGGCGGTGTCGATGGCGGCGTGCCCGTCGCGGACGTCCTCGACGAGCGCCCCGAGCAGCCGGGGCGTGACCAGGCCCGCCACGGCGGCCAGCGCGTGCAGGCCGAGCACCCCGGCGAGGGCGCGGGGGTGCCGCAGCACGAGCCGCCGCGCGTACGCCCGCACCTGCGCGGACGTCGCGACCGGCAGCGTCTCAGTGCTCATGCCTCCGCCCTTTCCGCGGTCGCTCCCCTGGTGACGGTGGCCGCGTAGCGCGGCTCTGCCTCCAGGAGGTCGCGATGTGCTCCTTCTGCGACGACCATTCCGTCCTGGATGAATACGACGTGGTCGGCGCGGTCCAGCATCAGCGGGCTGGTCGTGCACACCACGGTGGTGCGGCCCGCGCGCGCTTGGCCGAGCCTGCCGGCGATGCGTGCTTCGGTGTGCGCGTCTACCGCGCTGGTCGGTTCCACCAGGATGAGGACGTCGGGGTCTGCGGCGAGTGCCCGCGCAAGGCGCAGGCGCTGCTGCTGGCCGCCGGAGAACTCCCGTCCGGCCTCGGCCACGTGCGCGTCCAGCCCGACGGACGCGACGACGTCCTCGGCGCAGGCCGCGTAGACGGCCTCCTTCAGTACCGCCTCGTCGGCGTCCGGTGCCAGCGACTCGGCCAGCGGCCCGGAGAAGAGGCGGTCCTCGTTGACGGCGACGAGGATCCGCTTCCGGACGTCCGCGACCGCGTGCAGCGGGATGCCGCCGAAGTCGACGTCGCCGTCGGCGTACCGGCCGAGCCGGTCGGCGACGGCCTGCGCGTCGCGCGGATCGGCCGCGGCGACCGCGGTCACCCGCCCCGGCCGCACGACCAGCCCGGACGCGATGTCGACCAGCTCGGCGGACGCCGCCGGGCGGGCCGTCCCGGCGGCCGGCAGCTCGGGGTCGATCGCCAGCAGCGCGGTCACCCGGCCGGCCGCCACCAGCCCCTTGGTGATCTTGCCGGCGGCCTCGCCGAGCGTCTTCAGCGGCACTATCAGGAACACCGCGTACCCGTAGAACGCGACCAGTTCCCCGACGCTGATCGTCCGCTCGGCGGCGAACCGGGCGCCGACCCAGGTGACCAGCGCGATCAGCAGCCCGGGCAGCAGCACCTCGGCGCCGTTCATCCGGGTCTCGGCCCGCGCGACCGCCACCCCGGCCGCGCGCACCCGCTGCGACTCGGCGCGGTAGCGGCCGGAGAACAGCGTCTCGCCGCCGATGCCGCGCAGCACCCGCAGGCCCGCGACGAGGTCGGTGGCGTGCGAGCTCAGCTCGCCGACCAGCTCGCGGTGCGCCAGCTCGCGGTCGCGGTAGGGGCGCAGCAGCGGCGCCGCGATCGCCAGGATCAGCGGCACCCCGACCAGCACGATCAGGCCGAGCGGCGGCGAGGTGCTGAGCAGGATCGCGGCCACCGCGACGATCGCGACCACGGCGCCCGAGCCGCGGGAGAGGATGTCGATGGTGTCGCCGATGTGCGACACGTCGGACAGCCCGATGCTCACCACCTCGCCCGCGCTCAGCCGCTTCGGCAGCGTCCCGCCGAGGCGGGTCGACTGCCGGGTGACGAGCTGGACCGTCCGGTAGGCGGAGGCGAGCCAGTTGTAGACGGCGAACCGGTGCCGGACGGCGCCCGTGACGGCCTGCACGACCCCGAGGCCGAGCAGCACGCCGGACCACGCCAGCAGGGCGCGCTCGTCCCGCGCCGCGACGCCGTCGCCGATGGCGCGGCCGATCGCGGCGGGCATCAACGCCTGGCTGAGCATCCAGACCACGCCGAGGAGCGCGCCCGCGGCGATGCTGCGCCACTGGACGCGCGCCAGCCACAGCAGGTAGCGCGCGGATGCTCCGCCGGCGCCGCTGCGGGCGCCGCGGGAGGCTCTGCCTCGGCGGAGGACGTGGTCGGGCGTGCCAGGATTTTTCTCCGGCAGCGGCTTCACCTGACGAAGGTTATGCAGCGGGGCCCCGCGAGTTCGACTGGTTTTTCACCTGGCCGGACGCGGCTCGAACGACTTTCGGACCGCCCGCAAATCGTGATCGGGACGCGCGCGGGAGGTGCGCCGGGCCGCGGCGGCACGCTAAGGTCGGGGCGTACGGAGCGACGCTTCCTCCGCTCCTTGAGCCGGGACCCTGGCGGCTAGGCCGATGCCGCTGCCCCGGCGCGGCCCGCCGCGCCCTCCCGCACCCACGGGAATAAGCGAGGCTCCACCGGCCGTTGCCAGTGCCGTCAGCCCGACTTCCGGAAGCCCTGTGAGCACAATCAGCCATCAGACGTACCCCTTCACACCGGGGGCCGAGGACAGGACCGACCTGCTCCTCATCGACGCCGACCCCTCCGACGTCCTCATGGTCGAGAAGATGCTCGCCGAGAGCGGCCTGGACGCCGCCATCGCCGTCGCGTCCGACCTCGCCGAGGCCCGGCGGTCGCTGACCCGCCGCACGCAGTGCATCCTCGTCGACCTGTCCACCCCCGGCATCGACCGGCTGGACGGGCTGCGCCAGGTGCTGGCCCTGTCCGAGACCGCCGCCGTGGTCGTGCTGACCGGCCTCGACGACGCCCACCTCGGCGTCCAGGCCGTCGCCGCCGGCGCCGAGGACTACCTGGTCAAGCAGGAGGTCGACGCCCCGCTGCTGGCCCGCGCGATCCGCTACGCCATCGAGCGCAAGCGCTCGGAGGAGACCGAGCGGCGGCTCGTCGAGGCCCGCATCCTCGGCCGCGAGAACGCCCGGCTGGAGCGCGGGCTGCTGCCCGTCCCGCTGATCGAGGACGCGTCGCTGCGGCACCACACGCGCTACCGGCCCGGCCGGCGGCGCGCCCTGCTCGGCGGCGACTTCTACGACACCGTGCAGACCGAGGGCGGCGCCGTCCACCTGATGATCGGGGACGTGTGCGGGCACGGCCCGGACGAGGCGGCCCTCGGCGTCCAGCTCCGGATGGCGTGGCGGACGCTCGTGCTCGCCGGGCACACCGGCGAGCAGCTGCTCGGCACCCTCGACACCGTCCTCGGCCACGAGCGGCGCAGCGAGGAGATCTTCACCACGCTCTGCATGATCACGATCGCGCCGTCCCGGCGGACCGCGCGGATGCACCTGGCGGGGCACCCCGCGCCGCTGCTGTTCCACGGCGTCCTCGGCGAGGACGGCGAGGTCGCGGCGCTGCCCGACTACGCGCACGGGCCGGCGCTCGGCCTGCTGCCGGGCGCCGAGTGGCCGACGACCGAGATCGACCTCGGCGACTCCTGGGGCCTGATGCTCTACACCGACGGCCTCATCGAGGGGAAGGTCGGCCCCGGCTCGGACCGGCTCGGCACCGACGGCCTGGTCGGGCTGGCGCGCAAGGCGCGCGGCAGCGGCGCCACCGGGCGCGCCCTGATCGACGACCTGGTGACCGAGGTCGAGCACCTCAACGGCGACGCCCTGACCGACGACCTGGCCGTGCTGCTGCTGTCCCGCCAGCCCGGACGTGAACTCAACGGTTCCTGAGCGCGGCGCCCGGGGCACGGCTCTCCGAGCGCGTCGCGGCTGTGGCCAGGTGCCTAACCACAGGCCCCTGACCTCGGTCAATGTCTTGTGGATCACGTGATCGCGGAGTTCCCGGACCCGCTGTGAAGTCACTCACCAGGCGGAACGTCACGGAACGGCTACAACGCCCGCCCAGCGTGCTTCCATAGCCTGCGGCTATCGCCATGAGTGCGCTGATGACTTGGAACTATTCTCCGATCCGGACATAACGTGCAGGTCGTGGCTATAGCGATACCTGCGATCTACCGATCGACCGTCGGCAAGAAGGCCGTCATGGCGGTGACCGGCGGCGTCCTCGTGCTGTACCTGGTCGCGCACATGGTCGGGAACCTGAAGATCTTCATGGGCGCGGAGGACTTCAACCACTACGCGCACTGGCTGCGCACGATCGGTGAGCCCGCGGTACCGCGCCGGACCGTCCTGACCCTCATCGAGGTCGTGCTCGGCGTCTCGGTGATCCTGCACATGTGGTCGGCGGTGTCCCTCGGCAAGCGCGCCGCCCACGCGCGCCCCGTGAAGTACCAGTCGAAGAAGAAGTCGAACGCGCAGGGCTACGCCGTCCGCACGATGCGGTACGGCGGCGTCATCATCGCCTTCTACATCATCTGGCACCTGCTGGACCTCACGTTCTTCGTCGTGAACCCCAAGGGCGCCGACGCCACCCCCTACGAGCGGATGGTCGCCGACTTCGACCCGTCCCGCTGGTACATCACCCTCTGGTACGTCGTCGCCATCCTGCTCGTCGGCCTGCACCTCAACCACGGCATCTGGAGCGCGTTCCAGACGCTCGGGCTGCGCAGCCCGCGCAGCCACAACGCCCTGCGGGGCCTGGCCGCGACCACCGCCGCGCTGATCACGCTCGGCTTCATCGCGGTCCCCGTCTCCATCACGTTCGGATGGGTGAGCTGACCATGACCGACAGCTTCTACAAGTCCGGCGAGCCGATCGCCGACACCAAGGCGCCCAAGGGCCCCATCGAGGACCGCTGGACGACGCGCAAGTTCGAGGCCAAGCAGGTCAACCCGGCCAACAAGCGCAAGAAGAAGATCATCATCATCGGCACCGGGCTGGCCGGCGGCTCCGCCGGCGCGACGCTCGGCGAGGCCGGCTACCACGTCCAGCAGTTCTGCTTCCAGGACTCGCCGCGCCGCGCCCACTCGATCGCCGCGCAGGGCGGCATCAACGCCGCGAAGAACTACCGCAACGACGGCGACAGCGTCTACCGGCTGTTCTACGAGACCGTGAAGGGCGGCGACTTCCGCTCCCGCGAGTCGAACGTGTACCGGCTCGCCGACATCTCCCGGAACATCATCGACCAGTGCGTCGCGCAGGGCGTCCCGTTCGCCCGCGAGTACGGCGGCCTGCTCGACAACCGCTCGTTCGGCGGCACCCAGGTCTCCCGCACCTTCTACGCCCGCGGCCAGACGGGCCAGCAGCTGCTCCTCGGCGCCTACCAGGCGCTGATGCGGCAGGTCGAGGCCGGCAACGTGGAGCTGTACCCGCGGCACGAGATGCTCGACCTGATCATGGAGGACGGGCGGGCCCGCGGCGTCGTCGTCCGGAACCTGATCAACGGCGAGATCAAGCACTACACCGCGGACGCGGTCGTGCTGGCGTCCGGCGGCTACGGCAACGTGTACTTCCTGTCCACGAACGCGATGGGCTCGAACGTCACCGCGTCCTGGCGCGCCCACCGGCACGGCGCCCTGTTCGCCAACCCGTGCTACACGCAGATCCACCCGACGTGCATCCCGGTCAGCGGCGACCACCAGTCCAAGCTGACGCTCATGTCGGAGTCGCTGCGCAACGACGGCCGCGTGTGGGTGCCGAAGAAGGCCGGCGACACGCGCAAGCCGTACGACATCCCCGAGGACGAGCGCGACTACTACCTGGAGCGCATCTACCCCTCGTTCGGCAACCTCGTCCCGCGCGACATCGCGTCCCGCGCGGCGAAGAACGTCTGCGACGAGGGGCGCGGCGTCGGCCCCGGCGGCCTCGGCGTCTACCTCGACTTCGCCGACGCCATCGAGCGGCTCGGCCGCGACAAGGTCGAGGCCAAGTACGGCAACCTCTTCCAGATGTACGAGCGCATCACCGGCGAGAACCCGTACGAGACGCCGATGCGCATCTACCCCGCCGTCCACTACACGATGGGCGGCCTCTGGGTGGACTACGACCTGGAGTCCACGATCCCCGGCCTGTTCGTGATCGGCGAGGCGAACTTCTCCGACCACGGCGCGAACCGGCTCGGCGCGTCCGCGCTGATGCAGGGCCTCGCCGACGGCTACTTCGTCCTGCCGAACACCATCGGCGACTACATCGCCCGCAACGCGTTCGAGCCGGTCGCCGAGACCGCGATCAGCGAGGCCGAGGAGCGGGTGCGGACCCGGATCGACAAGCTGCTCTCCATCGACGGGGACCGCTCCGTCGACTCCTTCCACCGCGAGCTCGGCCACATCATGTGGGAGTACTGCGGCATGGAGCGCACCGAGCAGGGCCTGCGCAAGGCCCTGGAGCTCATCCCGGCGCTGCGCGAGGAGTTCTGGACGCGCGTCAAGGTCACCGGCAAGGGCGAGGAGCTGAACCAGCAGCTGGAGAAGGCCGGCCGCGTCGCCGACTTCTTCGAGCTGGCCGAGCTGATGGTCATCGACGCGCTGCACCGCACCGAGTCCTGCGGCGGCCACTTCCGGGCCGAGAGCCAGGACGAGGACGGCGAGGCCAAGCGCGACGACGACAACTTCGCCCACGTCGCCGCCTGGGAATGGGCCGGGGAGGGCGAGCAGCCCGTCCTCCACAAGGAGGCCCTGGACTTCGAATACGTCAAGCCGACGCAGCGGTCGTACAAGTAGCAGAGGTCGGACAGGTAATCATGAAGCTCACACTGCGCGTCTGGCGCCAGAGCGGCCCCCAGGACAAGGGGCGGATGGTCGAGTACAAGCTCGACGACATCTCCCCCGACGCCTCGTTCCTGGAGATGCTGGACGTCCTCAACGAGAAGCTCATCGCCGACGGCGAGGAGCCGGTCGCGTTCGACCACGACTGCCGCGAGGGCATCTGCGGGATGTGCTCGCTGGTCATCAACGGCACCCCGCACGGCCCGGAGCGCGCCACCACCACGTGCCAGCTCCACATGCGCAAGTTCAAGGACGGCGAGGTCATCGACGTCGAGCCGTGGCGGGCCAAGGCGTTCCCGGTGGTGAAGGACCTGGTCGTCGACCGGTCGGCGTTCGACCGGATGATCCAGGCCGGCGGCTACATCACCGCCCCGACCGGCACCGCGCCGGAGGCGCACTCGACCCCGGTGCCGAAGCCGGACGCCGACCGCGCGTTCGAGGCCGCCGAGTGCATCGGCTGCGGCGCCTGCGTCGCGGCCTGCCCGAACGGCTCCGCCGCGCTGTTCCTCGGCGCCAAGATCACCCACCTGGGGCTGATGCCGCAGGGGCAGCCGGAGCGCTGGGACCGCGTCGTGTCCATGCTGGAGACCCACGACGAGGAGGGCTTCGGCGGCTGCACCAACACCGGCGAGTGCACCGCCGCGTGCCCGAAGGAGATCCCGCTGGACGTCATCGGGCGCCTCAACGGCGACTACCTGAAGGCGACCGCCGGCGGCAAGAAGCGCTGACGCGTCGACTGAGCGCCAGCGAAGGAGCGCGTCAGCGGCCCTTGCCGGGGGGCTGGGGGTCGCCCCCCGGAAAAGAACACTGACCCGCTTCGGTCCGGTCCGGCCGGCCTGACCGGCCCCTGATCTCGGCCCCGCTCGGAGTACCGGGCGGGGCCGTACTACTGCTCTACTGTGGTCACGTGATCACTTTTGTTCCGTACCACCAGGATGAACGGCTCCCCGACGCGTCCTTCCCCCTGGACGGGTTCGACCTGATCCCGGTGACCCGCGACCTCCCGGACGGCGACGTGTGGGACCGCGTCGCGGCGCTGTGCGAGCCGGTCGCGGCCGAGGTCGCCGACCAGGTCGCCGGCGGCACCCGTCCGGCGGTCGTCTCCGGCGACTGCCTGCTCGCCGAGGCCGTCCTCGCCGGGCTGCAGAAGGCCGGGGTGGACGCGTCCGTCGTCTGGTACGACGCGCACGGCGACATCCACTCGGCGGAGAGCTCCACCTCCGGCTACATCGGCGGCATGCCGCTGCGGCAGATCATCGGCACCGACACCGCACTGCTCCCCGACCGGCTCGGCCTGCGCCCGCTGCCGGAGGACCGCGTCGTCCTCGTGGACGCCCGTGACCTCGACCCGGCCGAGGCCGAGTTCCTCGCCTCGTCGCGGGTGCGGCAGTGCCCGGTGGACGACGTCGTCCTGCCGGACGGCCCGCTGCTCCTGCACATCGACCTGGACGTCATCGACAAGGACGACCTGCCGGGGATGAAGTTCCCCGTGGGCGGCGGCCCGTCCTACGACGCGGTGATCGCGTCCGTCCGCCGGGTCATCGCGACCGGCCGCGTGGCCGCCCTGGACATCGCCTGCCCCTGGCACCTTCCGGAGGGCGATGACAACGCCGTCCGGGGCCGCGTCCTGCGCGACATCCTGACCGCCTGACCGCTACTTGGCGTCGACCAGGTTCTCGACGCCCGCGGGGAGCGTTCCCGCCTCGGCGGCCTCCGCGAGGAACACCTCCAAGGTCTCCTGGAAGGCGCGCGCGGCGTGGGTCAACTCGACGTCCTTGCGGTGGGCGAGCGCGATGGTGCGGAGCAGGCCCGGACCGTGGCGCCCCCGCCGCGCCTCCTCGTCGGCCAGGACGAGCGGCGTCCCGCGCAGGCCGGGACGCCCCGCGAGGACCATGCTCGGGACGACCGCGATGCCGAGGCCGACCTCGACGAAGCGCAGCACGGCGTCCATCTCGCCGCCCTCGACCGCGAACTTCGGCTCGAACCCCGCCGCCCGGCACGCGCTGATCGTCGCCTCCCGCAGGTCGTATCCGGGACGGAACATCACCAGCGGGCGGTTCTGCAGGTCCTCGATGCGCAGGTACGAGCGGCGCGGCAGCTGCGCGGGCGTCCCCGTCCCCGCCGGCGACGCCACCACCAGGTACTCGCGCAGTATCGGGGTCGTGTCCAGCGGTGGATCGCCCTGGAGCGGGAGTATGACCAGGGCGAGGTCGAGCGAGCCGCGCGTCAGCTCCCGGACGAGGTCGCGGGAGCCGCCCTCCTCCACGATGAGCTGGATGCCCGGATACGTGTCGTGGAAGCGGCGCAGGACGTCCGCCAGCAGGCCCGCGCAGAGGGACGGCGTGGCGCCGAGCCGCACCCGGCCGCGCTTGAGGCCGGCGAGTTCCTGCACCTCCAGACGCGCGGTGTCGACGTCCGCCAGGATTCGCTTGGCCAGGGGCAGCAGCGCCTCACCTGCGGGCGTCAGGGTGATGTTGCCGCGCGCGCGCCGGAACAGGGAGACGTTCAGCTCGCTCTCCAGCGCCCGGATCTGCTTGGACAGCGACGGCTGCGCCACCCGCAGGATCTCCGCGGCCTGCGTGAAGTGGCGCACCTCCGCGACCGCGACGAAGTAGGCGAGCTGCTGTAGCTGCATCCTGCACAGAGTACGGCCAGCGCGTCCGCGCCCGGCGACCCGGGTTACCGCGCGTGGCGGCGGAGGGCCTGGAGGTCGTGGACGATCAGGCGCCGGCGGCCCGTCTCGATCCAGCCGTGCCGGCGCAGCGTGCGCAGCGCCTTGCTCACCGCCTCCCGCGACGCGCCGACCCAGCCCGCCAGCTCCTCCTGCGACAGGTTCAGCGTGATGCGCACGCTCTCCCCGCCCGTCCCGGCCTCGTCGGCGCCGCCGCGCGGGACGTACGGCACGCCGAACCGCTCCGCCAGCTCGACCAGCCGCTGCGCGACCCGCCCGGTCGCGTCGAACATGCCGAACTCGACGCGCTTGCGGTCGGCGTCGCGCCACCGCTGGCACAGCATCCGCATGATGAGGATCGAGACGCGGCCGTGCGCCTGCAGGAACGCCATGAACTCGTCGGCGCCGATCGCGAGGGTCTGGACCGGCTCCAGCGCGGCGACCGACGCCGACCGCGGCAGCCCGTCGATCGCGGCGACCTCCCCGAGCAGCGCGCCCGGCCCGCGCACCGCCAGCAGCGCCTCGCCGCCCTGCTCGCGGTAGGAGAACGCCTTCACCCGTCCCCGCAGCAGGACGGCGACCCAGCCGGGCTCCTCCCCCTCGGAGAAGAGCGTGTCGCCCCGCTCGAACTCGCGGACGCGGGAGCGTGCTTCCAGATCCGCGCGTTCCGCCGCGGTGAGATCGGCGAGGAACGAGCCCGGTTCGAGAGCGGTCACGCCATAACGCTAAAGGGATCCGGGGGCGCCCGCCTCCCGGGAGGGAATCACGGTTCAATCACGCGCTCTGTGCACTATTCCCTACTCCGGGGGACGGATGTGCGTCAGGGTGGATCCCGGCGTGCGCGACCGGAGGGCCGTAGCGGCGTCCACGGCGTCCACGGGGAACGGCGGGACGGCGGGCGGCGGTCCGGGGGCACGCCGCCCGCCGTACCTCGGGAGCGCCGCATGCCAGAGCGCCGCCCCCGCGGTGGAGAGCGGCGGAAACGCGAACGCCCCCCGTCGCGCGGGGCGGCGGGGGACGTTCGCGAAAGCCCCGGACGCCGGGCGTCCGGGAGCCTCGCTCAGGCGGACGGGGTGTCCTGGCCCTTCTTCACGATGCCGAGCTTGCTGCCGAGCCACACCACCGGGTCGTACTTGCGGCCGACGACCCGCTCCTTCATCGGGATCAGCGCGTTGTCGGTGATCTTGATGTGCTCGGGGCAGACCTCGGTGCAGCACTTGGTGATGTTGCAGAAGCCGAGGCCGTGGTCGTCCTGCGCGATGTTGCGCCGGTCGGCCTGGTCCGCCGGGTGCATCTCCAGCTCCCCGATCCGCATCAGGAAGCGCGGGCCGGCGAAGCTCTCCTTGTTCTCCTCATGGTCGCGGATGACGTGGCAGACGTTCTGGCACAGGAAGCACTCGATGCACTTGCGGAACTCCTGCGAGCGCTCCACGTCCACCTGCTGCATGCGCAGCTCGCCGGGCTTGGCGTCGCCGGGGTCGAACGAGGGGATCTCCCGCGCCTTCTCGTAGTTGAACGAGACGTCCGTGACGAGGTCGCGGATGACGGGGAACGTGCGGATCGGGGTGACGGTGACCGTCTCGTCCGGGTCGAAGGTCGACATCCGCGTCATGCACAGCAGCTTCGGCATGCCGTTGATCTCAGCCGAGCACGAGCCGCACTTGCCCGCCTTGCAGTTCCACCGGACGGCGAGGTCGGGCGCCTGCGTGGCCTGCAGCCGGTGGATGATGTCGAGGACGACCTCGCCCTCGTTGACCTCGACCGTGTAGTCGGCGAGCTCGCCGGAGCCGTCGTCGCCGCGCCAGACCTTGAACTTGGCCTCGTAGCTCATCGGTCGTCCTCCTCGTCGTCCGCGGCGCCGGCGGCGCCGGCGGCCGTCGCGCCCGAGCCGGCCGCGGCCTCCGTCCGCTCCGTCTCGACCTCCTCGGCCAGCCCCTTCGGCAGCTCCTCGGCGGTCAGGTACTTCTTCAGCTCGTCGTTCTCGAACAGCTCGAGCAGGTCCTCGCGCATCGGCACGAGCGGCTGCCGGGTCAGCTCGACGTGCGGGGCGGACGGGTCTCCGGCGAGCGCGCAGACCAGGTTGATCTTCCGCCACTCCGCCGACATCTGCGGGTAGTCGTCGCGGGTGTGGCCGCCGCGGCTCTCCTGCCGCTCCAGCGCCGCCTTCGCGACCGCCTCCGACACCAGCAGCATGTTGCGCAGGTCCAGCGCGAGGTGCCAGCCCGGGTGGTAGCCGCGGCCGTCGTTGACCGCGACCGGCTCCACGCTGACGTTCGCGACCCGCTCGCGGAGCTTGCCGAGGGCCTCGATGGCCTGCTTCAGCTCCTCCTCCTTGCGGATGATGCCGACCAGCTCGTTCATCGTCTGCTGCAGCTCGGCGTGGACGGCGTACGGGTTCTCGCCGCCCTCCCGCTCGAACGGCGCGAGCGCCTCCGCCGTCGCCGCCTCGACCTCCGCGTCCGGGACGGCGGGACGCGCGGGCAGCGCGTCCACGTACTCGGACGCGCCGAGGCCGGCGCGGCGCCCGAACACCAGCAGGTCCGACAGCGAGTTGCCGCCGAGCCGGTTCGAGCCGTGCATGCCGCCGGACACCTCGCCCGCCGCGAACAGGCCGGGCACCTTCGCCGCGCCCGTGTCCGGGTCGACCTCCACGCCGCCCATCACGTAGTGGCAGGTCGGGCCGACCTCCATCGCCTCCTTGGTGATGTCGACGTCCGCCAGCTCCTTGAACTGGTGGTACATCGACGGCAGCCGCTTGACGATCTCGGCGGCGCCGCCCGGCATCCGGTCGACGACGGTGAGGAAGACGCCGCCGTGCGGCGATCCCCGGCCCGCCTTGACCTCGGAGTTGATCGCGCGGGCCACCTCGTCGCGAGGCAGCAGCTCAGGGGGGCGCTTGTTGTTGTCGGGGTCGTCGTACCAGCGGTCGCCCTCCTCCTCGGAGGTGGCGTACTGGTCCTTGAAGACCTCCGGGATGTAGTCGAACATGAACCGCTTGCCCTCGCTGTTGCGCAGGACGCCGCGGTCGCCGCGGACCGACTCGGTCACGAGGATGCCCTTGACCGACGGCGGCCAGACCATCCCGGTCGGGTGGAACTGCACGAACTCCATGTTCAGCAGCGTCCCGCCGGCGAGCAGCGCCAGCGCGTGCCCGTCCCCGGTGTACTCCCAGGAGTTCGACGTGACCTTGAACGCCTTGCCGATGCCGCCGGTCGCCAGCACCACCGCGGGCGCCTCGAACACGACGAACTTGCCGGTCTCGCGGACGTAGCCGAACGCGCCGCAGACCTTGCCGTCGGCATCCTTCAGCAGCCGGGTGACCGTCGTCTCGGCCCACACCTTGAGGTTGGCCTCGTAGTCGCCGTGCTCGGCCTTGTCCTCCTGCTGGAGGGCGACGATCTTCTGCTGCGCGGTGCGGATCAGCTCCAGGCCGGTCCGGTCGCCGACGTGCGCCAGCCGCGGGTACTCGTGCCCGCCGAAGTTGCGCTGGCTGATCTTGCCGTCCTTGGTGCGGTCGAACAGCGCGCCCCACAGCTCCAGCTCCCAGATCCGCTCCGGGGCCTCCTTGGCGTGCAGCTCCGCCATCCGCCAGCTGTTCATGAACTTGCCGCCGCGCATGGTGTCGCGGAAGTGGACCATCCAGTTGTCGTTGGCGTTGACGTTGCCCATCGCGGCGGCTGCGCCGCCCTCGGCCATCACCGTGTGGGCCTTGCCGAACAGCGACTTGGAGATGATCGCGGTCTTCTTGCCCTGGAGGCGCGCCTCGATCGCCGCGCGCAGCCCGGCGCCGCCGGCGCCGATCACCACGACGTCGTACGAGTGCCTCTCGATCTCAGTCATGTTCCTTGGCCTCAGTTGAAGATACGCGGGTCGTCGAACACGCCGCCGGCGACGAACGCGATGTAGGCGTCCGCCACCACCAGCGAGCCCAGGGTGATCAGCGCGTACATGCCGTGCCGCTCATTGATCTTGGACACCCAGCCCCACATCCGGTACCGGAACGGGTGCTTGGAGAAGTTCTTCAGCCGCCCGCCGACGATGTGCCGGCACGAGTGGCACGACAGCGTGTAGAGCCACAGCAGCACGACGTTCGCCACCAGGATGAGCGTGCCGAGCCCGATGCCGAAGCCGCCGTCCTTGCCGTGGAACGCCCGGATCGCGTCGTAGGTGTTGATGAGGGAGATGAGCACGGCCGCGAGCCAGAAGTAGCGGTGCAGGTTCTGGCCGATCAGCGGGAAGCGGCGCTCCCCGGTGTACTTGCCGTGCGGCTCGCGGACGGCGCACGCGGACGGCGACGCCCAGAACGAGCGGTAGTACGCCTTGCGGTAGTAGTAGCAGGTCAGGCGGAACAGCAGCAGGAACGGCAGCGAGATGGCCGCGAAGGGGATCCAGCCGCGGGTGCCCGCCGGCAGGAACGTCCCGAACTCCGCCGCGTCGCCGGTGTGCCCGTTCACCGTCACGTCGTTGCAGATCTCGTTCAGGCACGGCGAGTAGAACGGCGTCAGGTAGTGGAACTCCGGCACGTAGAACGCCGCGCCCCAGAAGGCCCGGACCGTCGCGTACACCACCCAGGCCGTGAAGATAACGAAGGTCGTGACGGGATACAGCCGCCAGTTGTCCTTGCGGAGCGTTCTTTCCTTGATCTGGGCGCGCGTCTTGACGGGCGCCTCCACAGTGCTCATCGATCGCTCTCCTGAGCTCGGGTCGTCGTGTCCCCGTACCACGGTCCGCGCGCACCGGTTTGCCGTCGCGCCCGCCGGCGGCCTCCCTCGCGCCGTCGCGCCGAACCACCGGGCATGGCTCCCCGGCGGGCGGCCGGAGGCCGTGCCGCATGCGGGCGGTGACGCCTCGTGTGCGCTTCCAGCGAAGCGACCCTACGCCACACTTGACGAGCTGTGACATACATAACAGGGAGACCCGTATGTGAGCCTGACCACAGACTTTAGCCCGGTTGCGCCCCCATCGCACCGCCCGTGTTCCATAACCAGTCGTTATGGCGCAGGGGAATCGAGACGAGCACGCCTAGGAATGACCTAGCGGTCGCCGAGCATCCGGCCGAGTACGGTACGAGCGAAGTGCGCCTCGGCCTCGCTCGTGCGCCCCGTCCCGTACACGCGGAGGACCTCCGCGAGTTCGGGGAAGCGGTCGGCGATGAGGTCGGCGGCGGCGTCGATCTCCGCGGCGGACGCGACCTCGCGCAGGAGGGCCTGCACCAGCCGCGCAGGCTCCGCCGTCCCGCGTTCCTGGGCCCGCGCGTCCTTTGGGGCGGCCTCCTCGGGGGCGCCGTCGGCGGCCATGCGGAGCCCGGACGTGGTCGGTGCCGCCTCTCCCCTGATCTCCTCCAGCCGCGCCTTGATCGTCGCCGGCGGCAGCGCAGCGAACGCGGGATCGGCGACGAACTCCTCCACCGCCATCAGCCGGTGCAGCACGGCCGGATTGCTGATCTTGGCCCGCTGGGCGGACATCAACTGGGAGAGCATCGGCGCGGACAGCCCGAGCACGCCCGCGAGGCCCGACTGCGACAGCCCGAGCCGGTCGAGCAGCGGCCGGACGCGATCGCCGAGCGGCTCGCCGTACCACTCGATCTGCAGCGCGCGGTTCCGGGCGACCGTGTCCTCGGCGACGCTCACCCCGTCCACCCCCTTGACGATTCGCAAATGCAAACGCTATATTCACGTCCGCACACTCTGTCGTGGCTCCTGATGCCATGGTGCCACGGAAGCCTTTGCAGATGCGACGAACCGAAGGATCGACCATGCGCCTGACCCATCGCCTGGTGGTCGCGACCGCCGCGGTCCTGACCCTGGCCGGCTGCTCGGCGGTCGGCGGCGACGACGCCTCATCGTCCGGTGCCCAGTCGTCGGCCGCCGGCGCGGACGTGCAGGCGGGCGAGGCGGGCTTCGACAACACCGCGAAGCCGGTGGTGCAGGGCACCTTCGACAGCCCGGCGGCGGTGGGCGCCAAGGTCGACATCGCCATCATGGGGCTGAAGGCGAAGGGCAAGCTGGCCACGCTGACCGTGCAGTTCACGCCGCACGTCCCCGGCGCCGAGCCCCGCCGGATCAACGCCTACGGGCTCAACGGCGACCGCGGGCTCGGCACCTCGCTCATCGACCCGGTCAACCTCAAGCGCTACGTCGTCGTGAAGGACTCCGGCGGCAAGGAGCTGGAGACCGACGACATCTTCACGCACATGACGAACGACCAGCCCACGTCCCACTTCTTCACGTTCGCGGCCCCGCCCGAGAACGTGAAGTCCATCGACGTGCAGATCGGGTCGTGGCCCACGTTCCGCAACATCCCGGTCGAGCGGTGAACCGCATGCGCCGCACGACCGTGATCGCGGCCGCCCTCGCGACGCTGCTCGCCGTCCCCGCCGCCGCGGGGGCCGACCCCGGCGTGCCCGACGACAACCTCGCCAAGAGCGTCCTGCCCATCGAGGCCGGCGCCGCCGTTCGCGACATCGACCTCTCCAAGGCCGTGGTCCCGTTGGAAGAGGAGCACGCCAACGGCGAGCAGGTCACCGTCCGCATCTCGGCGGACGTCCTGTTCGACTTCGGCGAGTCCACCCTCACCGACACCGCCCGCCGCCGCATCGCCGCCCTCGCGCCGCGGCTGCGCGACGCCAAGGGCGCCGTCGAGGTCGCGGGGCACACCGACTCCATCGGCGACCCGGGCTCCAACCTCGCCCTGTCCCGGCGGCGCGCCGAGGCGGTCAAGGCCGCCCTGCAGGACGCCCTCGGCGGGGCCGGGCTGCGCGTCCAGGCGAAGGGCTACGGCGAGACCAAGCCCGTCGCCCCCAACGAGCAGGGCGGCAAGGACGATCCCGAAGGCCGCGCGAAGAACCGCCGTGTAGAAATCACCTACGAGAAGGGCTGAGGCCCGCTCGTCACCCCGCTCAGCCTGACCGTCGAACAGGAAAGAGGTATCCCGATGACAGGCATCCGGGGCGCGCTCGCGGCCCTCACCGCCATCCCGCTGGTCCTCGTCGCCGCCTGTGACTCCGGCGACAAATCCCCCGCGAGCCGCGGCACCGCGGAGACCGGCCGCCCCCACTCCGGGCCGGCGATCAAGGACGCCTGGTCCGCGCTCGGCGGCGGCCATTCGCGGATCGAGGTGCGGGCCGTCGAGCGTCATCGCGACCGGTCGGTGCTGCGCTTATACCTGACCAACCCGGAGCGCGAACCGAAGTCGTACTCGTTCGCGACCTCGGCGGCGGGGACGGCGTTCGGCGAGCTGAACTTCACGCTCGTCGACCCGGTCGGCCACAAGGCGTACGGCCCGCTCTACGACCGCGACGGCCAGGGCAACACGGTCGGCAGCGACCTCCGCTTCACCACGGTCCGGCCCGGCGTCCGCTACGAGACGGTGGTCGCCTTCCCCCGCCTCCCCGAGTCGGTGCGGACCATCACGGTGATCACCCCGACCACCGCCGGCGAGTTCACCGGCGTCCCGGTCGTCGACGGCAAGGGCGAGGGCGGCCCCACCGCACCCGTCGTGGACGACGCGACGCCCCCGAGCCCCGGCGCCACGGTGGCGTTCAAGACACGCGAGCAGAACGGCAACGCCGCCGGCCGGACCTACGACCTCTACAGCCTCACCGAGGGCGAGGCGCAGTCCACCAGCACGAGCGCGAGCGAGCAGACCATCGGGTTGCGCACCGACGTGCTGTTCGACTTCGACAAGGCGACGCTCTCCGCCCGCGCGAAGGCCATCCTGGACCAGGTCGCGACCGAGACCAAGGCGAAGGCCGACCCCGCCAAGCCGCCGATCCTCATCACCGGGCACACCGACGGCAAGGGCACCAGCGGCTACAACCTGCCCCTGTCACAGCGCCGCGCCGACGTCGTCCTGAAGGAGCTCCAGGCCCGCCTGGGCACCGCCTACCAGTACAAGGCCGAAGGCAAGGGCGAGACCGAACCGGTGGCGGAGGAGGGCGGCGCCGACGACGAGAAGGCCCGCCAGAAGAACCGCCGCGTCGAGATCTCCTACCAGATCAAGCAGCAGACGACCGAGACGACCACGACCACCGAGACCGCCCCGCAGGACAGGCCCGGCACCGGCACCGGCGCCCCCGCCGCGTTCCACCCGGACGGCCCGACCGTCGCGAGCCGCACGGCCGAGATCGGCAGGATCGCGGGCCAGAAGCGGCGCATCGACGTCAAGCCCTTCTACCGCGACGGCGCCTACCTCGTCGCCGTCTTCGAGATCGCGAACGTCGGCTCCCAGGCCCTGCTCCCCACCGACGGCTACATGGGCGAGAACGGCTCCTACGGCCGGTTCGGCGCGTTCTCCGTCATCGACCCGGCCACGAACACCGCCTACCGCGGCGTCCGCATGGGCCCCACCGAGGAGATCAGAGTGAACCTGCGCTTCGTCGACCCCGGATGGGCCGTCTTCAGAACCGAGCCCGGCACGGCGAACCGCGGCTTCTTCTACGTCCCCGCTCCCCCGCCGTCCGTCACAGCGGTCACCTTCGACGCGGGCCCCTTCGGCAAGATCCCGAACGTCCCCATCCGCTGAGAACCCGGCCCGCCTACCTCCGATGAGGAGGCGGCGACCCCAGCTGGTCGAAGATCTGCAGTAGCTCCCCGTCCAGGGTCCGGGCGGGGAACCGCAGATCCCGGCGGCACGACCCCAGCGCCCGCCGCGCCGCGTCCGCGTCGGCGAAGCGCCGCGCGGGATCGGGGTCGCACAGATGGGACAGCACCGTCCACAGCATCGGCGGCACCCCCGAGGGCGGTTCGCCGATGCGCTGGTTCGGCTCCGGGTCGCCCGCGCCGGTGAGCATCCGCCAGCCGACCATCCCGGCGGCGTACAGGTCCTGCCGCGGCGCGGGCCGGTTCCAGTCGAGCGCCTCCGGCGCCAGGTAGCCGGGCGTCCCGACGACGAACCCGGTCGTGGTGAACCGGAGCCCGTCGTCCCCGAGCGCGATCCCGAAGTCCGCGAGCCGGACATGCGGCGCACCGACCGCACTCGGCTCCATCAGCAGGTTCGCCGGCTTCACATCGCGGTGGACGATCCCGGCCCGGTGGATGCGGCTCAACGCGGCCAGCACCTGGTCCAGGATCTCGGCGGCGTAGTCCGGCGGCAGCCGCCCGTAGTCCCCGAGGAGCGTCTCCACCGACCCGCCGGTCATCAGGTCCATCGCCAGCAGGACGTCATCGTCCGCCATGCACGACGCATAGGGCGTCACCACATGCGGATGCGCCAGCCGCAGCGCCTGCTCCCGGATCGCCCGCAGCAGCATCGTCCGCCCTTGCCACCGGATGAGCTTCGCCGCGCAGTAGCACCGCTCCGCGTGATCGTAGGCACGCCACACCCGGCTCGTCCCGCCCGCCCCGATCCGGTCGAGCATGGTGAACCGACCGCCGATCACCCACCCTCCGTCCACGGGACAGATCGTACGGAATCCGCCGCCCCCAGACGGATCGGTCGAGCGCGGTCAACCGAAAGCACGGACCGCGCATCGAACAGGGAGAGCCCCACCCCTCCCCGCTCCCTCCATAGACTGACGATCTCCCCAAACCACGCGCCCCGGACAGGGCCTGCCCGAAACTGGACAAATGAGCGACAAAGAGCCCGGCCGCGAAGATCTCGCGGGGGACACCGCCGCCCACAGCAGCATCACGCAGGGAGCCGCAAACACCCCCGTCCCCCAAACGCCACCCGCACCCACGAACCCCACGAGCGCTGAAGCCACGAGCTCTAAAGCCGCCAACGCGGACACCGAGAGCACAGGGGACGCCGACGCGGGCGCTATGGCCGCAGAACGCACGAGTTCGGGAGCTACAAACGCGAAGGGCACGGGCCCGGAAACCGACGAAGCGGAAGGCGCCGCTGCAGGGCGCACGGACGCGGAAGGCGCGGCCGTAGAACGCTCCAGTTCGGAAGCCACGAGCGGGAAGGGCACGGGGCCGAAAGCCGACGGCGCCGAGGGTGCCGATGCAGAGCGCATGGACGCGGGAGGCGCGGGCGTAGAAGCCACGGACGCGAAAGAGACGCGGGCGGAGGGCACGGG
>NZ_VCKZ01000652.1 GCF_005889745.1 Actinomadura geliboluensis | reverse complement strand
GCGGGCGAGGTCTCCCCAGAGTTGGGTGCAGCGGCGCTCGGGCCACCACTTGTCGAGGTGGGCGGCGGGCGTGCGGCGGGCGTGGGCGTGGAGTTGGGTGAAGAACTCGTTGACGCCGACCTGGTGGGCCAGGTGCCGGGAATGGCTGATCTGGAGTGCGGTGGTGCGGCGGTAGCCGAGTCCGGACAGGGTGGTGTCGCGGTGGGCGGCCAGGTGCTGGGCGCCGAGAGGTCCGAGGACCCAGTGGTAGGGCGCTGCTCCGACGGGGACCCAGGGCTGGAAGCGTTCGAGGGCCTTGAGGTGGAACAGTTGCAGGAGGCGGTCGCGGGCCTTGCCGGGCGTGGTGAAGAAGATGGCGGCGAGTTGGTGCGTGGTGAGGACGCGGTGTTCCCAGACCAGCTCCAGGATTGCCTGGTCGCGGTCGGTGAGCCGTGCGCGGAGTTCGAGGAACAGTTCGGGTGTCGCTCGTCTGGGTGTGCTGGCCGTCCGGCGCTGGCGGATCACTTTCTTCACTGCGGCTGGTTCCCCTCGCTGGTCGGGCTCTCGGCGCGCGGGTCGGACGGCGGCCCGCCTTTTCTGGTGGTGGGTTTGGTCGTCGTCACGCGTGGTGCGAAGCGTTGGCGGGAGGCCGCGCGGATGTGGTCGGCGCGGCCGGGGATCGGGTCGCGAAGCGGGCGTGTGCGGAAGGTGAATGCCTGGGTCGGCTGGCCGGCGGTGACGAGGCGTCCGGCGGCTTGGTAGGCGCCCAGGTGGGCGAGGTCGTGCGCGGACAGGACGGGGCCGGCGTGCCGGGCGAGGTCGCTGGCGTCTTCGGGCGAGGCGGCGAAGTAGATCTTGTTGCGGGCGTCGGCGGAGACCGCGTCGCGCAGGTCCTTGGGCAGTTGGGACAGGTGCTGGTGGGCCAGGACGAGCGAGAGCCGGTAGCCGCGGGCCTCGGCCAAGATGTCGGACACCGAGCCGGGCAGGTTGAGGAAGTTGTGGCACTCGTCGATGTAGGCGGCCGAGTCCGGTCGCTCGTCCTCGGGAAGGTCGGTGCGGCGGGTGACGCCTTGCCAGGTGTGCGCGAGCAGGAGCGACCCCATGAGGCGGGCGGCATCCTCGCCGAGCACGCCCTTGGGAAGGCGGGCCAGGACGAGGCCGCCGTGGTCGAGGTGGCTGGCCAGGTCGACGGTGGATCCGGTCGCGGACAGGGCTTGATGGACGAAGGGGCGGAGCAGGACGGCGCGGAGCTTGTTCATCACGGGACCGATCGCGGCCGCCCGTCCGGCCGGTGACAGCTCGTCGTAACCGGCCCAGAAGCCGCGTAGAAGATCGTCCGAGAGCCGTCCGACCACGCGGGCACGGAACGCCGAGTCGGTGAGGAGCTGCGGGACCTGGGCGAGGGTGGCGCGGGAGCCGTGGGCGCGCATGAGGCTCAGGCAGGCCGACCGCAACAGATCGTCCAGGCGTGGCCCCCAAGACGAGCGGAAGCAGCGATGGAAGATCGACACGACCGAGTCCACCGCGAATGCCGGATCGGGGCCGGACAGGATCCCGACCGAGGGCGGCGGTGCCGGGTCGGACGGGTCGAACACCACCGTCCGCCCTGCCATGCGGCTCGGAAGCCGGTCCAGGACGTCGGCGATCAAGTCGCCCTTGGGATCGATGACCAGCGCGCCGCGGCCCTCGCGGGCGTCGCCCAGAATGAGCGAGGCGAGCAGGGTGGATTTGCCGACGCCGGTCTGTCCGAGGACGTGCACGTGTTGGCGTGCCCCGACGACCGGCATCGCAACGGGGCGGGCGTGGCCTGCGTCGGCGTCGCCCAGCACCCGCGCGGCCCCGTGCGCGGTGTCGGTGCCGGTGGGCACGTCCGGGGACGGGGCGACCGGTCGGGCTCCGGCGCGCGTGATCGCGGGTGCGTCGGGATCTAGCGGCAGGTGCGCGAGAGCGGCCAGTTCGGCGGCGCCCAGCAGGTAGCCGCGTCCCAAGTGGCGCTTGGCCAAGGTGAGGGCCGGGTCTTGAAGCCTGCGGCGGCGTAGGTGCTGGTGGCCGGACGCGAACAGCGCGGCTACCGATGCCAGGGCGTGGGCTCGTCCACGCAGCCACTTCTCTGCGTTGCAGGCGTCGGGTGTGGCGACGGCGTAACGGATGTCGGCCTCGAACCGCGGTTGCGTCGCCTTGGCCAGGATCGCGCGGACCTGCTCAGCCCGTTCCGGGTGCACGCTGCTATGAGCGGCACCGGTTGGGTAGCCGGGGCGACCGGTGCGTGTCCCGGGTGTGAGCAGGTCGAAGAAGAAGCCTCGCGACGTGGCCGGGTTTCCGCCTTTGAGCCTGGACGCGACGCGGTGGGCGCGTGCAAGACGTCGGCCCGTTACGGGGCGGGCGAGGATTTGGACGGCGGCGCATTGGCCCTGGTCGAGTCCGGAAACCGCGCCGAGGAGGGAGCGGATCGGGTCGGCGTGGTGATCGGTTTTCAGCGGGTAGGAGTCCTCGCGCGACAGTACGAGACGGCCTCCGGTTGCCGGGATAGACGGCGGGATGGGTGGCGCGGAGGAACGGGTCGTGGTGGTGGCGCCGGGCCAGGCAGCCCGGATGGTCTCCTCGACCATCCCGGGCGGCACCGTCCCGGGCACCCAGATCTGTACTCGGACCCCGGCAGCACCCGCGATGTACTCGAACGCCAAGTACGGCTGCCCGAAGATCCAGCGCTTCCATGCCGGAGCGAGCAGGCCGGTCTGGTGGGCCCACCATGCTGGCGCACTAGAGCCTGTTTTGTAAGTGATCGTGCGGTCTGGCGTGTCGGTGCCCGGGACGCAGTGAGGTCTCCGGTAGGTGGTTCTTCGACCAAGAAGACCAATGTCCCGGAGACCTCGTGGCCACCCTAGCG
>NZ_VCKZ01000148.1 GCF_005889745.1 Actinomadura geliboluensis | reverse complement strand
CCGACATCTCCACTCTCTCCGTCGTCGGCAGCGTCAGATGAGTATAAGAGACAGGCCCGTCACGCCTCCGCCCCCTAGGGCGCCCGTCAAGACGGCGCCGCCCACGCTGCAGCCCACGCCGCGGGGCGCGGGCGACATCGGCAACTTCCCCGACCGGCCGTCCGCGGCCAAGGCCGCCAGGACCGACGCGCTCGCCGCGGTCGCGGCCGTCCAGGACGGGCGGCCCGTCCCCGACTCGGTCTGGAAGCACCTCAAGGCCAACGCCGACGATCCCGACTACACCGAGAAGCTGTACGAGCGCCTCGGCCCGGCGGCGACGGCCGATCTGCTGAAGGCGGCCGAGGGCGACAAGGCGAGGCTGGAGGCCGTCCAGGAGTCGGTGGGCGTGGCCAGCCACCACATGGCGATGGACGTGAAGTGGCTGCGCGCGTTCCTGGCCGAGGCCGACCGCGCCGGGGTCCGTCCCGTGGCGGTCCAGGTGCTGACCGGTGCGCCCCTGAGCGAGCAGGCGCGCGCGGCCGTCGCCAAGCTGGATCTGCACGAGCCCGAAGCAACCACCGTCGCGTGAGACCTGAGAGGTCGCCATGGCCGCTCCGCCGCCTCCCGGGAGCCTGCCCCTGCCGCTCACCGGTGCCGCCGCCGCCAAACTGTCCCCGACAGAGCAGCCCAACCCGGAGTACCAGCGGCTGTACCAGGCGTACGCGGACGCCTACGGCAGCATCGACCGGCTCAGGCAGGCCCTGGACGCGCCGGTGAAGACCCTGCGCGGGACGGACGCGTGGTTGGGCCCGGAGGCGCGCGTGTGGGGCGGGCAGCTCGACGCCAACCGGGGGACGCTGAAGAAGGCCGCCGACCGCATCCTCTGGGACCTCTACGATCGGCTCTCTGTGACGCAGCGCACCATCCCCCGGGTCTAGGCTCTTGCGGGTGAGGGACCCGAAGCTGCGCGAGATCGACCAACGCGCCTTCCTACGCAGGCTCAACCCCATGCTGGACGTGTACGCGGCCGCGATGGAGCCGCCGAACGAGCAGCTTCCGGGTCGGCACACCATCATGGAGCGGCACACCACGTACCCGGGCTTCCGCGCGTTCGTCGCCGAGCGGCGCGGGACGCTGCCCGTCCTGCCGGGCCCCGTCCAGGGGTTCGCCTACGGGTTCCACGGGGCGCGCGGCCAGTGGTGGCACGACGTCGTCCACCAGGCGCTGTCCGACCTGGAGGGGCCGGACCACGCCGAGGAGTGGCTGGCGGACGCGTTCGAGGTCGCCGAGCTGCACGTGCACCCGCAGGCGCAGGGCAGGGGCCTCGGCCGGAGCCTGCTGACCGCGCTGTGCGAGGGCAGGCCGGAGCGGACGGTCGTCCTGTCCACGCTCGACCGGCACCCCGAGACGCCCGCGCGCCGCCTCTACCGCTCGGTCGGCATGGTGGACCTGCTGAGCGGGTTCGAGTTCCCGGGCGGCGGGCCCCGCTACGCGGTCATGGGCGGGACGCTGCCCCTCGCGCCGTACTCCTCGGCGCCGAGGAGCGAGTAGACCTCGCGCGTCGCCGTGGACTTGTTGAACGTGATGAAGTGGATGCCGGGCGCGTCCTGCTCCAGCAGTTCGCGGCACAGCTCGGCGGCGTGCTCGACACCGAGCCTGCGGACCGCCTCCGGGTCGTCGGCGACGGCGTCGAACCGGGCCTTGACCTCGGGCGGGAACGGCGCGCCCGACAGCTGCTCGGACCGCTCGATCGTGCTGAGCTGGGTGACCGGCATGATGCCCGGCAGGATCGGCACGTCGCAGCCCGCGGCGGCGACCCGGTCGCGGAGCCGGAAGTAGTCCTCGGCGCGGAAGAACATCTGGGTGATCGCGTAGTCGGCCCCGGCCCGGCACTTCTCCACGAAGTACCGCACGTCGCTGCCGACGTCGGGCGAGCGCGGGTGCTTGTAGGGGAACGCGGCGACGCCGACGCAGAAGTCCCCGTAGGAGCGGATCATCCGGACCAGGTCGGCGGCGTACTCGACGCCGTCGGGGTGCTTGACCCACTCCCCCATCGGGTCGCCGGGCGGGTCGCCGCGCAGCGCGAGGACGTTGCGGACGCCGGCGGCGGCGAACCGGCCGATGAGGTTGCGCAGCTCGGCCTGGGAGTGGTCGACGGCGGTGAAGTGCGCGACGGGGGTGAGCGTGGTGTCGGTCGCGATCCGCTCGACGATGTCGACGGTGGTGTCGCGGGTGCCGCCCCCCGCGCCGTAGGTCACCGAGACGAACGTCGGGTGCAGGGACTCCAGCTCGCGGATCGTACGCCACAGGTTCCGCGCGCCCTTGTCGGTCTTGGGCGGGAAGAACTCGAAGGAGAAGGACCTGCCTCCCGCCGCCAGCAGCTCGCGGACTGTCGGGGGCCGGTCGGGGCGTACGCGTCGCATCCCCCAAGCCTACAGAAGCCCTCGGAGGCGGCTTCGAACCGCCGAATCACGTGATGCTCGCCACACCGTACGGGCGTTATGCGCCTATTTCCGAAGATCCAGTGACTTCTCACGTTTTGGCGGCAGGGTTGAATCGCCGCAGGTGGATACGATCTCGGCATGTCGACCAGCCGTATCCGCAAGGAGGTCGACGAAGCCCTCCTCGGCTTCGTCGACCGGCAGCGCCCGGCGCTGCTGACCATCAGCGACGACCTCGCGCCGCTGCTGTCCGCCCTCGACGCCCTGCTCGGCGGCGGCAAGCGGCTGCGGCCCGCGTTCTGCTACTGGGGGTGGCGGGCCGCCGGCGGCGAGGACTCGCCCGGCATCGTGGCCGCCGCCGCGTCCCTGGAGCTGCTCCAGGCGAGCGCGCTGGTGCACGACGACGTGATGGACTCCAGCGACACCCGGCGCGGCCAGCCGTCCGCGCACCGCCGCTTCGAGGCGCTGCACCGCGCGCAGGGCTGGCCGGGCGACGCCGAGGCGTTCGGCGGCGGCGCCGCGATCCTGCTCGGCGACCTGTGCCTGGCCTGGTCGAGCGAGATGTTCGAGACGTGCGGGCTCGACGCCGGGCCGCGGCGGCGCGGCCGGGCCGTGTACGACCTGATGCGCACCGAGGTCATGTGCGGCCAGTACCTCGACATGCTGGAGGGCACGCGCGGCGAGGCCACCGTCGCGACGGCGCTGCGCGTGGTGGAGTACAAGAGCGCCAAGTACACGATCGAGCGCCCGCTGCACCTCGGCGCGGTCCTCGCCGGCGCCCGCCCGGACGTGACGGCGGCACTCACCGGCTACGGCCTGCCGCTCGGCATCGCCTTCCAGCTGCGCGACGACGTGCTCGGCGTGTTCGGCGACCCCGCCGAGACGGGCAAGCCCGCCGGGGACGACCTGCGCGAGGGCAAGCGCACCGTGCTGATCGCCCTGACGCTGGAGCGCGCGTCCGCCGCGCAGGCCGACGCGGTGCTGCGCCGCCTCGGCGACCCCGCGCTCGACCGCCCCGGGGTGGACGAGCTGCGCACGATCATCGAGGAGACCGGCGGGCTCGCCGCCTGCGAGGCGATGATCGAGCGCTACCTGCGGGAGGCGGAGCGGAGCCTGGCGGCCGCGCCCGTCACCGCGGAGGCCCGGGAGGCCCTCGGCGAGCTGGCCGTGGCCGCCACCACCCGCAGCATGTAAGTAACTAATGACACAATCCGGCCAAATTTCCCCAGTGGACTAGAACTTTCCCACTGATCGGTGGCAGAAATGTCGCCATGTGCGCCGACACTTCGGGGAACCGCGTCCCGCGCTTCGACCCGCTGCCCGAGGACGCCTGGGACGACGTCCTCAAGGCCGTGGCAGCGACGACCGGGCCGCTGAACGTCTTCACCACGCTCGCCCGCCACCCCGACCTCTTCCACGCCTGGATCGGGCTCGGGTCGATGCTGCTGATGAAGGGGACGCTCACGGCCCGCGACCGGGAGCTGGCGATCATGCGGACGGCGCACCACCGGTCCTGCGCGTACGAGTGGGAGCACCACCGCGGGCTCGCGCGCGGCGCCGGCCTCACCGAGGCCGACATCGCGGCGCTCAGGCTGGACCTCGACGGCCACGGCTGGAGCGACGACGACCGGATGGTCCTCACCGCCGCCGACGAGCTGCACGCGTCCGGCACCCTGTCCGACGCGACCTGGACGGAGCTCGCCACCCGCTTCGGGGAGCGCGAGCTGATCGAGCTGGTCATGCTGATCGGCCACTACCACATGGTCGCCTTCACCCTGAACGCGCTGCGCGTCCAGAACGAGGGACCGGTCCAGAACGGGGAGGGCCGCTGATGCGGACCGGACGGTGGCTCCCGGCGGCGGGCGCGCTCGCCGCGGCGCTGGCGCTGCTCTCGGTGCCCGCGCCCGGTGACGCGCGGGCGGCTGCGGGCCGCTGCGGCGACCCGGCGCAGCGGCCGTGGTGCGACACGGCGCTGACCCCCGACCAGCGGACGGCGCTGCTGCTGCCGCAGCTGACCGCCGACGAGAAGATCGCGCTGCTGGCCTCGGACGACCCGTTCGGCGGCCCGCTCGGCGGGTTCTTCGAGGACGCGCACGCCGACACCAACCGCGGGATCGACCGGCTCGGCGTCCCGCCCGTCTACATGTCGGACGGGCCCGCGGGCGTCCGGCAGGGCAAGGCGACCGCGCTGCCCGCGCCGATCGCGCTGGCGGCCGGCTTCGACCGCGACGCGGCGGCGCTGTACGGCGGGACGGTCGCCTGGGAGGCCCGGCACCGCGGCAACGACCTGATCTTCGGCCCGACGGTGGACGTGCTGCGCACCCCCCGCAACGGCCGGACGTTCGAGGGCTTCGGCGAGGACCCCTACCTGTCCGCGACGCTCGGCGTGCCGTGGGTCAAGGGCGCGCAGGCGCAGGGCGTGATGACGTCGGTCAAGCACCTGGCCGTCTACACGCAGGAGACCGACCGGCTGTCGCTGGGCATGAAGGTCGACCCGCGCACGCTGCGGGAGATCTACCTGCCGCCGTTCGAGGCCGCCGTGAAGGACGGCGGCGCCGCGACCGTCATGTGCGGCTTCGGCAAGCTGAACGACCGCTGGGCATGCCAGGACGACGCCGTCCTCAACAAGATCCTGCGGTCGGAGTGGGGCTTCAAGGGGTTCGTGCCGTCCGACCACACCGCCGCGCAGGACACCGCCGAGGCCGCCAACGGCGGGCTCGACATGGAACTGCCGGTCGGCATGAAGTACAACGCGTTCCTGCTGAAGATGGCCGTCGCGCAGAAGAAGGTCACGCAGGCGACCATCGACGGGCACGTCGGCAACATCCTGCGGACGATGTTCGCGTTCGGGGTGTTCGACCGGCAGGCGTACCCGAACGACCTGTCCCGCATCGACCGGACGGCGAGCGAGACCGCCGCACGCCGGATCGAGGAGGGCGGCATCACGCTGCTGAAGAACGACGGCGCCCTGCCGCTGGCGGCGCCGAAGAGGATCGCGCTGATCGGCCGCGCCGCGCGGGAGGCCCCGGGCGGGTTCGGCTCGGCGAAGGTCGTGCCGTTCACCACCGTCAGCGCGCAGGACGGCATCGCGCGCCGCGCCGGGGCCGGGACCGCGATCAGCTACCACGACGGCGACGACCGCGCGGCCGCCGCGAACGCGGCGCGGGCCGCCGACGTCGCGATCGTGTTCGCGACCGACAGCCAGGGCGAGTTCTTCGACAAGTCGTGCCTGACGCTGCAGTGCGGCGAGCCGCTCCGCGGCGACCAGGACGGCCTGATCACGGAGATCGCCAAGGCCAACCCCAACACGATCGTCGTGCTGAACACGGGCGGCCCCGTGCTGACGCCCTGGGCGGGCCAGGTGAAGGGCATCGTCGAGGCGTGGTACCCGGGGCAGGAGGCGGGCAACGCCCTGGCGCGCGTCCTGTACGGGGACGTGGACCCCGGCGGCCGCCTGCCGGTGACGTTCCCCGTGGCGGAGAACGACGCGCCGGCGTCCGGGAACCCCGCGCAGTACCCCGGCGTGAACAAGACCGTCACGTTCTCCGAGGGCGTCCTGGTCGGCTACCGGCACTACGACGCGAAGGGCATCACGCCGCAGTTCCCGTTCGGGCACGGCCTGTCCTACACGACGTTCTCCTACAGCGGGCTCAAGGCGAGCACCAAGGCGGTGCAGGTGACGGTCACCAACACCGGTGACCGCGCAGGCGTGGCCGTTCCGCAGCTCTACATCGGCATGCCCGCGGCGGGTGTGGACGTCCCGCAGCCGCCCAAGCAGCTCAAGGGCTACACCAAGGTCACGCTCGCGCCGGGGCAGAGCACCACGGTGACGTTCCCGCTGTCCGCGCGGTCGTTCTCCTACTGGAACGAGGAGGCGAAGGCGTGGAAGGTCGCGGACGGCTGCTACAAGGTCATGGTCGGCGCATCGTCCCGGCAGATCGCCCAGAAGGGAACTTTGGGGACATGTGGGTAGCGGCGAAGATCCCGGTTCGCCTGTCGTGCGCAGCCGTGGCGCGGTACAAATAGGGAAATCTTCGTCCGTCCCCGCCGAGTCGGAGTCTTCCTGTGCCGCACGACACCTCCCGCGGGAGGACGAACGCCCACGCCGCGCGTCCCACCGCAGCCCGGACCGGGCGCCCCGGACGCGCGACCAAGCCGCGCCCGGCCCCGTCCACCGCCAAACAGCCCGCCAAGCAGCCCGCGGCCAAGCCCGCGGGCGCCAAGCAGGGCCGCGTGGGCCAGGCCCCCGCGGGCCAGGCGCGCCAGGGCGGCGCGTCCCGGCCCGCGCAGGACCGCGACCGCGGGCCCGGCACGCCGCTCGGCCCGGACGACCCGCGCCGCCTCGCCGGCTACACGCTGCTCGCCCGGCTGGGCGAGGGCGGCCAGGGCGTCGTCTACCTCGGCCGCGACCGTGACGGCGGGCTCGTCACCGTCAAGCTGCTGCGCGGCGGCATCGCCGCCGGGCAGCGGGCGCGCAGCCGCTTCGTCAAGGAGGCGGAGGCGGCGCTGCAGGTGTCCGGGCGGCACACCGCGCGCGTCCTGGACGCCGACATGACCGGCGACCGCCCCTACATCGTCAGCGAGTACGTCGAGGGCCCGTCACTGCAGCAGGTCGTCGCCGACCAGGGCCCGCTGCCCGCCCCGCAGCTGCGCAAGGCCGCGCTGCGGACGGCGGCGGCGCTGGCCGCGATCCACCGCGCCGGGATCGTGCACCGCGACTTCAAGCCCGGCAACGTGCTGCTCGGCCCGGACGGCGCCAAGGTCATCGACTTCGGCATCGCCCGCACCACCGACGCCCTCGGGCCCGCCACCCCGCTGACCACCGGCCCGGTCGGCACGCCCGCCTACATGGCGCCCGAGCAGATCGAGGACGAGCCGGTCGGGCCGCCCGCCGACGTGTTCGCCTGGGGCGCCGCGATGGTGTTCGCCGCGACCGGGCGGCCGCCGTTCGGCACCGGGCCGAGCGCCGCCGTCATGCGGCGCGTCACCTCCCGGCCGCCGGACCTCGGCGACATGCGCGGCCCGCTGCGCGACCTCGCCGCCCGCTGCCTGGACAAGAACCCGGCGGCGCGGCCGACCGCGCCGCAGCTCGTCCGGGCGCTGCGGGACGGCCGCACGCCGGCGCCGAAGCCGCGCCCGAAGCGCATCCCGCGCTACCGCTGGCGGATGATGGTCGCGCTCGGCGCCGTCGTCGTCGCGGGGTTCGCGCTCGGCATGATGTTCTGACCCCGCTTGGAGTTCTGACCCGCAGGATGTTCTGACCGGGCGCCCGGCCGCTCACCAGTGCGGCGGGCGCTCCTCCAGCAGGCGGGCGTCATCGTCGCCGCCGCCGCGCCACTCGCCCCAGCCGACGTCGGTGTCGTCGGACGTCTGGTCGGGCAGGATCTGCAGGTCGTCGTCCAGTTCGACGGTGCGGTCGTCGTCGGGTCCGAGGCTCATGATCCCCATTGTCGGTGATCGTCCCGCCGCGCCGCACCGTGATCCGGGTCAAACACCGGCCTCGGAACGCTCAGGTCGCGAGCCGGCGCGCGAACTCCGCGGCGGCGGCGCCGGGGTCGTCCGCCTCGGTGATCGCCCGCACCACGACGACGCGGGTCGCGCCCGCGGCCAGCACCGCGTCGAGGGTGCCGAGGTCGATGCCGCCGATCGCGAACCAGGGCCGCGACGGCCGCTGCGCCGCCACGTACTCCAGCAGCTTCGGGCCGGGCGCGGGACGGCCGGGCTTGGTCGGCGTGGGCCACACCGGGCCCGCGCAGAAGTAGTCGGCGCCGGGCTCGGCGGCCGCCGCCGACGCCTGCTCGCCGGAGTGCGTGGACCGGCCGATCAGCACGTCGCCGCCGACGATCTCGCGGGCGGCGGGCACCGGCAGGTCGTCCTGGCCGAGGTGCAGCACGTCGGCGCGGACGGCGTGCGCCACGTCGGCCCGGTCGTTGACGGCGAGCAGCGCGCCGTGCCGCTCGCAGGCCGCCCGGAAGACCTCCAGGTGGGCCAGCTCCTGCCGGGCCTCCAGGCCCTTCTGGCGGAGCTGGACGATGTCGACGCCGTTCGCGAGGACGGCGTCCAGGAACTCCGGAAGGTCGCCCTGCCGCTCCCGCGCGTCGGTGCACAGGTAGAGGCGGGCCCGGCCGAGCCGGGCGCGCAGCGCGACGGCGCGTTCGGAGGGGAGATGCCTGGACACGGCCGGGGCACGTCCTTTCACAAGCTCAGATCATGGCTGGATCGCGGGGCCGCGCGGCGGTGGTCCCGCCGCGCGTCCCCGCGATCGTGTCATGTGCGCGTCCCGGCGGCGCCGCCGGGGCGGGAGGGCGAGGTCCTGGACCGGACGGGACTAGAAGGCGAGGGCTTGGGCGCGGCGGCGGACCTCGGTCCCCCGGTTCTCGGTGAGCGCGTCCACCGGCGTGCCGGGCAGCGTGTCGTCGGCGGTGAACAGCCAGCGGATCGTCTCGACGTCGTCGAACCCGGCGTCCGACAGCAGCGTCAGCGTGCCGGGCAGGCCCTTGATGACCTGGCCGTCCTTGATGAACGCCGCGGGCACCATCGGCTGCCCCTCCCGGCGCACCGCGAGGATCCGGTGCTCGTGGATGAGCTGCTTGATCCGGTTGGGCCGGATCCCGAGCCGTTCGGCGGTCTCGCGGAGGGTGAGCCAGTCGCCGGCGAGGGCGTCGGTCCGGGGGTCGAGTGCGCTGTCAACGGTTGCGTGCATCTGCGTCACGCCCCCTTGCTACCACGCCTTCGGAAGCCTCAAACCCCCTGGACAGCCGTTACCCGCCGCCGCCGATCGCTATCCGCGAACGGCCTGCCGGACGGGCACGTCCGGGTCGGCGATCGCCGCCGGGTCCACCGGCGTGCCGGCGGCGATCACCCGCCGCGCCTGCACCAGGTCGCGGGGGCGGTCGACGGTGAGGATCGCGTCGAGCCGGTCGCCGGTCAGCCACGCCACCGCCCACTTCCGGCCGGACGGGTCGCCGCGGTGGACGAGCCGCTCGGACGCGACGTGGCTGCCCGCGTACTGCACCATGCGGCCGAACTGCTCGGACCAGAAGTAGGGGGCGGCGTCGTAGCGGGCGTCCGCGCCGAGGAGGGTCGCCGCGGCGGTCTCGGGGGCGTTGAGGGCGGTGTCCCAGTGCTCGACGAGGAGCCGGCGGCCGTAGCGCGCCGACCACCAGGCGGCGCAGTCGCCGACCGCCACGATATCCGGGCGGAGGGCGCCGGGCTCCTCCTCGCCCTCGTAGACGCGGAACGCGCCGTCGGTGACCACGCCGCGCTCGACCAGCAGCCCGGAGCCCGCCAGCCAGGACACCTCCGGGCGGACGCCGACGCCGACCACGACCTCGTCGGCCTCGATCCGGCCGCCGCCGGCGAGGGCGAGGCCGCCGGGCTCGACCTCGGCGACCTTCACGCCGGTGCGCAGCTCGACGCCCGCCTCGGCGTACCAGGGGGCGGTCAGCGCGCCGACCTCGGGGCCGATCGCGTTGGCGAGGGGCGTGTCGGCGGCCTCCACGACGGTGACGCGGCAGCCCTTCTTCGCGGCGGTGGTCGCGACCTCGGCGCCGATCCAGCCCGCGCCGACGATCACGATCCGGGCGCCCCCGGTCAGCCGGGACCGCAGGTCGCGGGAGTCGCCGATGGTCCGCAGCACGTGCTGGCGGCCCTCCCCCGGCAGGGTGACGGGGGTGGCGCCGGTCGCGATGACCAGCCCGTCGAACGGCAGGTCGCCCGCGGTGGTGGCGAGCACCCCGCCGCGCCCCGGCGCGGCGGGCCGCAGCGCGGTCGCGCGCTCGCCGAGCAGCAGGTCGCAGCGCAGCGCGTCCCAGTCGGCGTCGACCGTCGTGTCGTCGGAGTCGCCCGCGAGGACGGCCTTCGACAGCGGCGGCCGGTCGTACGGCCGCTCACGCTCGGCCGACACGAGCGTCAGCGCGCCCTCGTACCCCTTGCTGCGCAGGGCTTCCACGGCGCGCACGCCGGCCAGCCCGCCACCCACGACGATGACCCTGTCCATGAAGGGCAGCCTAATGCGCCGCCGATTTCGGGTGGACACCTGTCCAGGAGTTGGGGGACGCGATCGAGGTCGTAAGGTAGGGAACAGGTAAAACGTGACAGAGCGCGGGAGTCCGGTGCGACCGGGCTGAGAGGGCGGCTGAGCGGGCCGCCGACCGCCGGACCTGATCCGGATCATGCCGGCGAAGGGAGCGCGCATGGAGATCGTGATCGTCGGGGCGGGGGTCATCGGCCTCGCCACCGCCTGGCGGACCGCCGCGGCGGCGGGCGGCGGGGTCACCCTGGTCGACCCAGCCCCCGCGAGCGGCGCCTCATCGGTGGCGGCGGGCATGCTCACCCCGGTCAGCGAGCTGACCTACGGCGAGGAGCCGCTGCTGCGGCTCGGCCTCGCCTCCCGCGACCGCTACGGCGCCTTCGTCGCCGAACTGGAGGAGCTGACCGGCCGCGGCACCGGCTACCGCACGGACGGGCTGCTGCAGGTCGCGTTCGACGCCGACGACCTGAAGTACCTCGACGACCTGCGCCGCTTCCAGGAGAGCCTCGGCATCCCCGCCGAGGCGCTGACCGGCCGGGAGAGCCGGCGGGCGGAGCCGATGCTCGCACCCGGCGTGCGCGGCGGGCTGCTCGCCCCCTCCGACGGCTCCATCGACCCGCGCCGGCTCACCGCGGCCCTGCTCGCGGCCTGCGAGCGGACCGGCGTGCGGCTCGTCCGGCAGCGGGCCGCCCGGATCGTCGTCGAGGGCGACGCGGCGGCCGGCGTCGGGCTGGACGACGGGACGGTGCTGCGCGCGGACAAGGTGCTGCTCGCCGCCGGGCCGTGGTCCGGCGACCTGGAGGGGCTGCCGCCCGGCAGCGTGCCGCCGGTCCGCCCCGTGAAGGGCCAGGTGATCCGGCTCCGCACCCGTGTCCCGTTCCTGCGCCGCACCACCCGCGGCCTGGTGAAGGGCTCGTCGGTGTACCTGGTGCCGCGCGCGGACGGCGAGATCGTCCTCGGCGCCACCCAGGAGGAGCTCGGCTTCGACACGCGGGTCACCGCGGGCGGCCTGTGGGAGCTGCTGCGCGACGCCCGCGAGCTGCTGCCCGGCATCACCGAGCTGGAGTTCGCCGAGGTCACCGCCGGGCTGCGGCCCGGCTCCCCGGACAACGCGCCGCTGATGGGGTCGTCCGCCCTCCCCGGCCTCCTCCTCGGCACCGGGCACTTCCGCAACGGCGTCCTGCTGGCCCCCGTCAGCGCCGACGTCCTGTCCGCGATGCTGCTGGACCGTCCCGTCCCCGAGGTCGCGGGGCCGTTCGCCCCGGACCGCTTCTCCGAGGTGCCGTCATGAAGGTGACCGTCAACGGCGAGCCGCGCGAACTGGCCGAGGCCGCGAGCGTGGCCGAGGTGATCGCGTCGGTGACCGCCGCGCGGACCGGCGTGGCCGCCGCGCTGAACGACGAGGTCGTCCGCCGCTCCGCGTGGGAGACCACGCCGCTGCGCGACGGCGACCGGCTGGAAGTGCTGACCGCCGTCCAAGGAGGCTGAGGGTGCAGAAGGACACGCTGGTCATCGCGGGAGAGGAACTGGACTCGCGGCTGATCATGGGCACGGGCGGGGCGCCGAGCATGCACGTGCTCCGGGAGGCGCTGACCGCGTCCGGGACGGCGCTGACCACGGTCGCGATGCGGCGGGTCGACCCGTCCGCGCGGGGCTCGGTGCTGGACGTCCTCAAGGAGTGCGGCATCCGGGTGCTGCCGAACACGGCGGGCTGCTTCACCGCCGGGGAGGCCGTGCTCACCGCCAAGCTGGCCCGCGAGGCGCTCGGCACGGACTGGGTCAAGCTGGAGGTGATCGCGGACGAGCGCACGCTGCTGCCCGACCCGATCGAGCTGGTGGAGGCCGCCGAGCAGCTCGTCGACGACGGCTTCACCGTGCTGCCGTACACCAACGACGACCCGGTGCTGGCGCACCGGCTGGAGCAGCTCGGCTGCGCCGCGGTGATGCCGCTCGGCTCCCCGATCGGGTCGGGCCTCGGCATCCGCAACCCGCACAACATCGAGCTGATCGTCGAGCGGGCGACCGTCCCGGTGATCCTGGACGCCGGGCTCGGCACCGCGTCCGACGCGGCGCTCGCCATGGAGCTGGGCTGCGACGCCGTGCTGCTGGCGACCGCGGTCACCCGCGCGCAGGACCCCGCCCGGATGGCCGCGGCGATGCGGCACGCGGTCGAGGCGGGGCGGCTCGCGCGGCTGGCCGGGCGCATCCCGAAGCGCCGCTACGCGCAGGCGTCCTCCCCGTTCGAGGGCCTCGCCACTTCGTAGCAGGGCTAAAGCATCGCCTATAGAAGTATTCGCTGGACCTGAAACGTGCGCCTTACCAAACTGGGTCCGTTCACCCCGGACATGCCGCAACCGGGCACGTCATTTCGGTGTTCATGGAAACGACCCATACCTAAGGTGCGTGACATGCAACAGGAGAACACGGGTCGCGTCGACAAGGGCGCGGTCGCCGCCGCCACGATCACGGTGGTGCTGTGGGCGTCGGCGTTCGTCTCGATCCGCAGCGCCGGCGCCGAGTACGGGCCCGGCGCGCTCGCCCTCGGCCGCCTTCTGTCGGGGACGGTGGTCCTCGGCGTGCTCTGGGCGATCCGCCGCGAGGGGCTCCCGCCCAGGGCGGCCTGGCCCGGCATCGTCACCGCGGGCGTGCTGTGGTTCGGCGCCTACATGGTCGCGCTGAACTGGGGCGAGCAGCTCGTGGACGCGGGCACCGCCTCCCTCGTCGTCAACATCGGCCCCATCCTGATCGCGCTCCTCGGCGGCTGGCTGCTGAAGGAGGGGATCTCGCCCCGGCTGGTGGTCGGCATGGCCGTCTCGTTCGCCGGCGCCGCCGTCGTCGGGCTGTCGATGTCCGGGGAGGGCCGCGCGTCCGTCGGCGGGGTGCTGCTCTGCCTCGTCGCCGCCGTGACCTACGCGGCGGGCGTGGTGAGCCAGAAGCCCGCGCTGCGGCACGCCTCCGCCCTGCAGTTCACCACGTTCGCCTGCGGCATCGGCGCGCTCGCCTGCCTGCCGTTCGCCGGGCAGCTGGCCGAGCAGGCCGCCGACGCCCCCGCCGGCGCCACCCTCAACATGGTCTACCTGGGCGTCTTCCCGACCGCGCTCGCGTTCACGACCTGGGGCTACGCGCTGGCCCGGACGTCCGCCGGGAAGATGGGCGCCACCACCTACGCCGTCCCCGCCCTCGTCGTCGCGATGTCGTGGCTGTTCCTCGGCGAGGTCCCCGGCCTGGTCACCCTCGCGGGCGGCCTGCTGTGCCTGGCCGGCGTGGCCGTCTCCCGCAGCCGGGCCCGCCGCCGCGCCACACCCGCCCCAGAGGCATCACCCCAGGGGCTCATGGATGCTCATACTCCCGGCTGATGAGTTCCACTTCCGTTCACCCGTAAACTCGCACCGATGGACATGACGGTCGCAGATCCACTCGTCGGGCGGATGCTCGACGGGCGCTACCGCATCGAGTCCCGCATCGCGCGCGGCGGCATGGCCACGGTGTACCTGGCGCGGGACGTCCGCCTCGACCGCACCGTCGCGATCAAGGTGATGCACGCCGGGCTCGCCTCCGACGAGGACTTCGTCGCCCGCTTCATCGGCGAGGCGAAGGCCGCGGCGGCGCTGTCGCACCCGAACGTCGTCGCGGTCTACGACCAGCGCACCGACGGCGAGCACGTCTTCCTGGTGATGGAGTACGTGCCGGGCCGCACCCTCCGCGAGGAGCTGACCGCGCGCGGCCGGTTCGGCCCGCGCGCCGCGCTGGAGATCATGCAGCCGGTGCTGGCGGCGCTCGGCGCCGCGCACCGGGCCGGCCTCGTGCACCGCGACGTCAAGCCGGAGAACGTGCTGATCACCGAGGACGGCCAGGTCAAGGTCGCCGACTTCGGGCTCGCCCGGGCCGAGACCGCGAGCAAGATGACCAAGACCGGCGTGATCATCGGGACGGTCGGCTACCTGGCGCCCGAGCAGGTGCTGTCCGGCGACGCCGACGTCCGCTCCGACGTGTACGCCGCCGGGACCATGCTGTTCGAGCTGCTCACCGGCCGGCTCCCCCACCAGGGCGACACGCCCCTCGCGGTCGCCTACAAGCACGTGAACGAGACGGTGCCGCCGCCGTCCACGCTCGTCCCCGGGCTGCCGGTGCAGGTGGACGCGCTCGTCACCGACGCGACGAGCCACGACCCGGCGCGCCGCCCGCACGACGCGAACCAGTACCTCGCCGAGGCCGCCGAGGTGTTCGGCGGCCTCCCCCGCGACTTCGACCGGCGGCTGGAGGAGTCGTCCCACCGCGCGACCAGCGTGCTGGAGGCGCCCGCCCCCGGCCACACCGCCGGCCCCGGCCACACCGCCGTCCTCGACCCCCGCGTCGAGCCCACCGCCGACTACGTCCCGCAGCGCAGCCGCACCGACCGCGCGATCGGCGCGCTGACCGGCCGCTACGTCCTCGTCGCCATCGGCGCGGTCGCCGCGCTCATCCTAGGCTGGGCCGTCTGGTACCAGACGTCCGGGCAGTACGAGCACGTCCCGTCGTCGATCATCGGGATGAAGGTCTCCGACGCCCGCGACCAGTTCGAGTCCAAGGGCCTGGAGGTCCGCACCGCGAAGGCGGTGTACGACGACCGCGTCCACAAGGGCCGTGTCGCCAAGTCCGACCCGCCGGCCGGCGCCCGCATCGCCAAGGGCGAGCCGATCACGCTGACGCCGTCGAAGGGCCTCACGCCCCGCGAGGTCCCCGACGTCGAGGGCAAGCCGCTCGCCGACGCCAAGAAGACCCTGGAGGACAAGGGCTTCACCGTCGGCCGGACGAGCACCAGCCCGTCCCAGACCGTCGGCAAGGACCGGGTCATCAGCACCGACCCGGAGGCCGGCCAGAAGCAGTCCCCCGACGAGCCGGTCGCGATCGTCGTCTCCAGCGGCATGTCCATGCCCGACCTCGTCGGGCAGAACGGCGACACGGCGGCGAACCAGCTGCGCTCGATGGGGCTGAACGTCACCGTCCAGAAGAAGACGGTGGAAGGCAAGCAGCCGAACACCGTCGTCAGCCAGACACCCTCCGAGGGCACCGGCGTCTCCCGCGGCGACGACGTCACCATCGTCGTCAACAAGCGCGACTGCATCGTCGACGCGGGCCCGATCCAGTTCGGCTGCGACGACGGCGGCGACGAGAGGATCCCCGTCCCCAACGTGACCGGCCGCACCGTGGACGAGGCCAAGAAGGCCCTCAAGGAGTCCGGCTTCAAGGTCAACGTGACGGGCTTCGGCGGCAACATCGTCCGCTTCCAGTCCCCCTCGAACGGCGAGGCCCCGCGCGGCTCCACGGTCACCATCGTCAAGGGCCCGTGACCGGATACCCTGAACCGGCTATGACCTCACCGAACAGCCCCGTCGGGGCCCATGTCCCCGTGGCCGGCGGCCTCGCCACCGGCGGCCTGAAGTACGCCGCGCAGATCGGCGCCGAGGCGATCCAGGTGTTCGTCGCGAACCCGCGCGGCTGGGCGCTGCCCGAGGGCAAGCCCGCCGAGGACGCCAAGCTCCGCGAGCACGGGATCCCCGTCTACGTGCACGCTCCGTACCTGGTCAACTTCGGCTCGCCGACGCCCGAGACCCTCGCCAAGTCGGTCGCGACGGTCCGCCACTCCCTGGTCCGCGGCCGGGCCATCGGCGCCTGCGGCGTCGTCGTCCACACCGGCTCCGCCGTGAGCCAGACCTACGACGAGGCGATGGCCCAGGTCCACGAGCACGTCCTCCCCCTCCTGGAGGAGATCCCCGAGGACGGTCCCGACCTCCTCCTGGAGCCCATGGCCGGGCAGAACAACATGCTCTGCGCCAAGGTGCAGGACCTCGGCCCCTTCTTCGAGAAGCTGGAGCACCACCCGAAGCTCGGCGTTTGCTTCGACACCTGCCACGCGTTCGCCGCCGGCCACGACCTCGCCGCCCCCGGCGGCGCCAAGCAGACCATCGACGACCTGATCGCCACCGTGGGCGAGGGCCGCCTGAAGTTGATCCACGCCAACGACTCCAAGGACCCCTGCGCCTCCGGCCGCGACCGCCACGAGAACATCGGCGCCGGCCACATCGGCGAGCAGCCCTTCGCCGACCTCTTCGCGCACCCCGCCGTCCAGGGCCTCCCCTTCCTGATCGAAACCCCGGGCCGAGCCCCCGAACCCCACGCGAAGGACATAGAAACCCTGAAGCGCCTCCGCACCCTATAGATTTTTTTGCCCTTGGCGTCAGGCGCTGGAGCGCCTTCCTTCGGCGGGCAAAAGTGCGATTGCTGCATCGCTTCGGCTCGCCTTGCGGCTCGCTGCGCGATCAGGTTCTCGCTTCGCTTGAACCTGCCTTCGGACGCAATCGCGACGGCCCAGGTTGTCGCCGGGCTGAGGTGGTGGCCGGTGTCGTCGCAGTAGCGGGTTGCGGTTGTACCGTGCGGCTCGCCTGGCGGCTCGCTGGGTTACTGCATGAATACGACTCGAGCGCCGCTGAACAACCCCCCGACTGTTCAACGGCGCCCGAGCCACAGGCCGCCGGATCCCACCCCCCCGGTACGGGATCCAGCGACTCCGATCCGGCCTGTAGCCGGATCTCCGGGATTTGCTGTTGTGGGAGGTTCGCGGCCGGGAGCCGCCCGCCCCTCCGGTGGCGGTGTGGCGTGTGGTGCCACTGAGAACACTAGACGCGCGGGACGGCCCGGCGGCACCAGCAGAACACGGCCCTCGATGAACGGTACGTAGTCATAGATGTGCGTAGCGTAGTCACACGATGAGCGGTCGGTTCTGCGGGACGAGCGGCCGGGTGCTGACGGTCCCCGCGGCACCGGTGCCGTTCGTGGCCGGAGGGCGGGGCTTCACCCGGCGCGGAGGTCTTCGGGGAGGTGCAGGCGACGCAGGGCGCCGTCGGTGTGGCGCGGGACGCGGCGGCGGGTGAGCAGGGACACGGCGGCCATGGTCGCGAAGGCGGCCGGGGCGATCAGCAGGACGGGCTGGTCCAGGACGGTCGCCGTCCAGCCCGGGGGCGCGTCGTGGAAGAGCCGGAGGATGCCGGCGGCGACGGCGAGGCCCCCGCCGGTGAGGAGGCCGGCGGCGGCCCCGGCGGCGGTCAGTCCGCGCCACCAGATGCCGAGGACGAGCAGCGGGCACAGCGAGCAGGCGGACACGCCGAGGGCGGTGGTGACGAGGTCCGCCGCGCCGTGCGCGCCGAGGCCCGGCAGCAGGGCGAGCGGGGCGGCCAGCGCGACCAGGACGCCGCCGCGGAACGCGGCCGGGCCGGCGCGGCGGGCGCACTGGGCGAGCGTCCCGCCGATGGCGACGGCGAGGCCGCAGGAGGTGGCGATGAACGCGGCGAAGGCGCCGGCGGTGACGAGGCCGGTGAGCAGCGCGCCGGGCGGTCCGGGGACGATCCGCTTCGGGAGCAGCAGGAGGGTCGCGTCGGTGTCGCCGGTCATGAGGAGTTCGGGCGCGTATAGGCGTCCCAGCGTCCCGTAGAGGGTGGGAAACAGGAAGAACAGGGCGAGGAGGGCGGGCACGATCGCGGCCGTGCGGCGCGCGGAGCTTCCGGACGTGCTGGTGTAGAAGCGCATCAGGATGTGCGGCAGCCCCATGGTGCCGAGCAGGACGCACAGCATCGCCGAGTAGGTGCGGAACAGCTCGTGCCGGTCGCCGCGCCCGAACGGCGTCGCCCAGGTGCCGCCGTCCTGGACGGGCAGGCTCTCGGCGTGCGGCACCGGCGTCCCGGCGGGGAAGACCACGGTGGTCCCGCGGCCGATGGTGTGCCGCCCCGCGGGCAGGCGGATTTCGCCGCCGGGGCGGCGGACGCCGTCCACGGTGCCGCGCGCGGTGACGGTGACGTCCGCGGGAACGGTGACGGTCACGTCGGTGCGGACGTCCACCCGCGTGGTCTGCTCGAAGCGCGGGACGCCGGCGCCGAGCGGGCCGGGGCCGCCGTGCAGGTGCCACATCCCGAGCAGCGCGACCGCGGGCACCGCGACGGCGACCAGCTTCACCCAGTACTGGAGGGCCTGGACCGCGGTGATGCTGCGCATCCCGCCGGACAGGACGAGCCCCAGCGTGACGGTGACCACGACGGCCCAGCCCGTCCACGCGGGGGCGCCGGTCAGCACCCGCAGCGTCACGCCCGCGCCCTGGAACTGCGGCAGCAGGTAGAACCAGCCGGCGAAGCAGACGCAGCCGGTGACGAGGTGGCGGACGGCGCGCGAGCCGAGCCGCCATTCGGCGAAGTCGGAGAGGGTGTAGGCGCCGGAGCGGCGCAGCGGCGCGGTCACGAACGCCAGCAGCAGGACGTGCCCGGCGGTCGCGGCGATGGGCAGCCACAGCATGTCGGCGCCGTAGGCGAGGACGAGCCCGGCGGTGCCGAGGAACGCGGCGGCGGAGATGTACTCGCCGCCGATCGCGGACGCGTTCCGCCAGGGCGTGACGCCGCGCGAGGCGACCAGGAGGTCGCTGGTCGTGCGGGCGGAGCGGCGCCCGTACACGCCGATCGCGGCCGTCACCCCGAGGAGCATGGCCGGTGCGGCGAGCGCCGCCGCCGCGGCCGGCGCGGTCACCGGCGGTCCAGCGCGCGCTCGGCCCGTTCGGCCCGTCTCAGCTGGCGGACCGCGACCGCGACCCAGACCGGCTGGACTCCGGCCGCGAGGACGAGCCACAGCACCGGGAGCCCGTGCGCGCGGGCGCGCGCGACCGGCGGGACGAGCGCCAGCAGCGGCAGCCCCACCAGGACGGCCATGACGATCGCGCAGGTGCCGAGGGCGGCCCGCAACTGGACGCGGATCAGGGCGCGCGTCTCGGCCGGCCCCGGAGGCGGTGCCGCGCCGGGCGCGGCGGTGCTGGGCGCGGCGGTGCTGGGCGGGCCGGTATGGAGCGGGTCGGCGTCCGGTGTCTCGGGGGCGGCGCTCCGGGCGTCCGGCCGGGCGGCCTCCCCCGCCGTGCCCGCGGCGGGCTCCGCCGGCAGCACGGCCCGG
>NZ_VCKZ01000651.1 GCF_005889745.1 Actinomadura geliboluensis | reverse complement strand
ACAGCCACGTGCGCAGGCTCGCGCGGCGGTGGTCGAAGGACGCCGCGGACCGCCACGCCCTGACGAACGTCTCCTGCACGACGTCCTCGGCGAGCTGCCGGTCGGCGAGGGCGTTGCACGCGAAGCCCAGCAGATCCGCGCCGTGCCGCTCGTAGGCGAGCCTCATGTCCTGCTCGCTGTGCAGGGAGCCGGACGCCTCCCGCCGGTCGGCGGTGGACGGCTGGCGCCCCAACCTCCAAAGCTGGGCCACGGCTACACCGCCCCGCCACATGCTGTCCGCCGACTGCGCTCCGCCACTTGAGGAACACCCCTTCACCGCACCGGGCAGTTTGTCACGGGGGATACGCGGCGCATGGCCCCGGTGTTGAAGCCCGCGGATGCGACGTGGGTCACACGACGGAGCCGCGGTCCGGTATGAGGCGCAGGATCGCGTCGTGGTCGCGGAAGACCATGGGGGCCGAGGCGTTCTCGTAGGCGGCCCTGATGATCTCGACGAGGTCGGCGGGGCGGTCGTCGAGGGTGCTGTGGGAGATGACGAGGTGGCTGCCGGGGCCATGAGATTCCTCAACCCCGCGTTACTGCCACGTCCCCGCGGGGCGGCCGGTGTCGCTGCATCGTCTGGTCGCCGCGGCGGGTCTGCGGTGGCCGGTGGAGGAGTCGTTCGAGTTCGGCAAGGACCTGTTCGGGCTGGATTAGTCCCAGGTCCGCCGATACGAGGCGATCTGCCGGCACACCGTCCTGGTCATGCTCGCCCTGGCGGTCTACGCGGTTGCCGCCGCCGAGGCCCGGCCCCGCACCGACACCCAGGTGCCACCGCCGACCGGCCCCAACGCGCCGCCCGCCGACCCCGGCCACACCCCGCTGTCCATCGCAGAGATCAAGAACCTGGTCAACGCGCTAAACCCCCGCCACCACGGCATCGACCACACCGTCCACTGGCAGAACTGGCGAGACCGGCACCGAGCACGAGCCCGCTGGTACCACCAACGAACCCGTTTCCGCCGTCCAATCGAGCACGCATATCCGCAGCTCACCCAAGGAAGTGCTGCTGCCGTACCAGACGAGTAGGGCTGCGGAGGAGGAGTGGAACGGTCAGTAGCGACATCCACGACCAAACCCGCTCCGATCCTTCTCTCGGCCTACTATGTCCGGTCCGGCCCGGCGCGCCTGGAGCAACGCGACCGAGAAGGTGGTGCGCTTGACCCGGAGTTCCGGCATCATCCCAGCGTCGCGAATGCGGGAAGACGCTAAGAACATGCCAGCGCAACCGGCCCGGGGCTGATCCTGGTGAGCTCGCGGAAATCACCGCGTGTGATGGCGAGGCGGGACTTGCCTCTACGACACGCTCAACCGCGCGAGCTGGGCTCTGCCAGCTCAAGGCTGGCACACCGGTGCCAGCCGGTCAGTGTTTGCGGTGTGGTGGGGCCAGATGGCTACTCGTGGCGGTGATGGCTTCGGGGCCGCGGGAGGACGTAGCGCATGGCGGGAAGGGGGTTTTTGTATCGGATCCTGCCCATGATGCGGCGCAGGCCTTGGCGCGCGAGCGCGCGCTGGACTTTCTGCGCCGGAACCTCGCCGACCCAAGCGTGGACGCGTCAGGGGTGGCGGAGGCGTGCCATGTGTCGCGCGCATTGCGGGCCGCCAGTGGGATGACCCCGGGCGAGTACCGCCAAGCTAGGCACACCAGGCCAGTGACGGTGACACAGCGGTCCAGCCATGGCTGTTCGCGCTGCTTAGCGTGGGGTCAACACCCACGAGGACGGAGGAGAGCAGCGATGCAGCAGAGCGCACGTGTTGCCGCTGTGCAGGCCGAGCCGGTCTGCCTGGATCTGGTCGCGGGCGTGGGCAAGGTGATCGCGCTGGTGGGCAAGACCGCGGCGGGCGGTGCCCGGTTAATCGACGGTGAGCGATCTGTTGTCGCCCGCACCGCGATCGCGGACCTGGCGGCGGCCTGTTCGAACCCGGACGGCCCCGGTCAGGTCCCTGTTTCGGAAACGTCGAGCCAGCGTGGTCGGGCAGCGGCCACGCGTAGGCCTCCATGGCGGTTCGTGCCGCTGATCCGGTCGGGGCTTTCGGACCCAGTGACTTACGCGGGTGCTGGGGTGCTCGTGGGATGTCTCAAGCCGGTCGTATCGCCGATAGGAGCATTCGCGCCTGCCGGAGGAGATGAGAGTGCGTCATGTACTTGCGCAGTGATTGCCTGATCTCGAGGAGGAAGTCGATGCCGCCCCCTGATGCTCCGGGAGGGATCATTGATCTCTGGGAGCCGACTGCGGTCCACCAGCTCACCGACAGGCACACCGTCTGCGTGTTCGGTGCGGAACTACGAGTGCAGGACTGCCGCCCCGCCGAGCGTGGTGGCGACTTCTACGTCCTGGAGGCGGTCAACGAGGAGGAGCGCCCGCCGCGTGGCAAGCCCGCGGGGGCCATGATCGTCGAGGTGGATCGCAACCGGCTGGTGAATGCCCGCTTGGACACCGCCGACACCACGCATCGGTGACGCGTCGGCTCAGCCGTGGAGCATATCAGTGACCGGCCGGTCGCCACCGCGCCGCTGACTCCGACGCCCAGGCTCTGCGGCAGTCGCTGGGTCACCTGCTACTAGTGGTCTGCGCCTGAGATCCGTTGTAGATATCGGGCGAGGGAGTCGAGGATCTCTTCGCTGGTCTTGGTCCACACGAATGGTTTGTGGTTGGTGTTCCATTGCTGGACCCAGGCGCGGACGCCGGTTTGGAGGGCTTGGACGCTTTTGTGGACGCCGCGTTGGGTGAGCTGGGTGGTGAGGTAGGTAGGCGAACCAGCGTTCGACCTGGTTGAGGCAGGACGACCCGGTCGGGGTGAAGTGAACGTGGAAGCGGGGGTGGCGGGCCGGCCAGTCGTGGAT
>NZ_VCKZ01000147.1 GCF_005889745.1 Actinomadura geliboluensis | reverse complement strand
GGGGCATGGAGACCTCGGGCATGTTCAGCGTCCTCGGCGGCAACCAGGTGTTCGCGCCGATCACCGCTCCCGTCAGTGTGTGCGGGAACTCGGTCGCGGTCTTCGGGATCTCCGAGGCGCAGTGCGAGGGCGGCGCGTTCGTCAAGCACGGCGGCAACCACCCGAAGATGCAGACCTCGGGCTTCTTCAGCGTCCTCGGCGGCAACCAGGTGTTCGCGCCGATCACCGCTCCCGTCAGTGTGTGCGGGAACTCGGTCGCGGTCTTCGGGATCTCCCAGGCCCAGTGCGAGGGCGGCGCGTTCGTCGGGGACGGGGGCGAGAAATGGACGCCGCCCGTGAAGAAGCACAAGAAGCACAAGAAGCACTGCAAGCCGTACAAGCCGTCCAAGCACCGTCCGGCGGTCAAGCACAAGAAGCTGCCCTCGACACTGCGGTCGGCCGACTCCCGCATGGCGGGACCCGTCCCCGGTTCCGGGGACGGTCTGGGCCCGGTGCAGAGGGTCCTCAACACGCTGAAGAGGGCGATGCCGGGCGTGGACGTCCCGCCCACGGAGGTCGGGCCGAACCTGCCGACCGGTGGCGGGATGCCGTTCCGGACCGGCTCGCCGGCCCTGCACTGAGCCCGGACCGGCGCGGATGACGATCCGCGGCCGGTGAACCGCGGAGAGGGGGCGGCAGACGTGCCGTCCCCTCCCCATGGCAGAAGCACTCCAGACCGATTGGGGGCGAACCATGCTCGACCGAAAATCGTTCGGCGCGGTGACCGTTGCCGTTTGCTGCGGCGCGTCCGTGCTGGGCGTCTCCCAGATGCCCGCGCAGGCCCAGGCCCCGGTTCAGGGGGTCGCTCAGGCGGCGCCCGCGCGCGCCGCGTCGGCGGTGGCGCGCGCGCGGCCGAAGAAGGGCGCGCTGATCGGGCAGATCCGGATCAAGCGGATGCGGCTGAAGGCGGCCGTCCGGCAGGGCGTCGGCCAGGCGATCCTGCGCCGCGGCGTCGGGCACTACCCGGGGACCGGGCTTCCGGGCCGCGACGGCAACACGGTGCTCCTCGGCCACCGCACGACCTGGCTGCACCCGTTCAACAAGCTCGACCGGATGCGGCGCGGTGACCGGATCGTCCTGCGCGTGGGCCGCGTGACCTACGTGTACAAGGTGCGCACCAAGCGCGTCATCAGGCCGCGCGACATGCGCGTCCTGGAGCCGGTGCCGTTCAAGCGGGCCAGTGCGCCGAACGGCCAGTACATCACGCTCATCACCTGCACGCCGAAGGGCTCGGACGCCCACCGCCTCGTCGTCGTGGGCACGCTCCAGTCGAAGCGCTGACCGGGGCCCCGAAGCGCACGACCCGGGGCCGGACGCTGGACGGCGCGGAGCGGCTCCGCGCCGTTCAGCGGCCGCCGTAGAGGGCGATCAGCCCGTTGTAGTCGCCCCTGCCGAGGGTGGCGGGGCCGCGGTCGCAGGACGCGAGGGCCGGCGCCATCGTGAGGTTCTCGTGCTCGATCCCCTCGACGTGGGCCAGGCCGAAGACATGGCCGGCCTCGTGCGTGGCGACCGCCTCGGCGGAGTAGGCGCCCGCCGGGCACGTCCCGCCCGTCCACCACTTCTTGCCCCGCACCTGCAGCGCCATGTCGGTCTCGACCGTCGCCGACCCGAGGTACCAGGTGCAGGTGGCGGCGAGGACGTCGTTGTCCGCGCCCTGCATGGACAGCCAGCCGAACGTGTTGACGCGGTCCCGCTTCCCGCAGGCGGCGGCGCCGGTCACGTTCGGCGGCCGGTTCGCCTGCCCGGCGTAGTTCTCGCCCACGTCCGGCAGCGGGCTGAAGCGGCCGCCGTTGCAGTCGGTCCGGGCGTTCGCCATGTTGGACACGCCCGCCGCTATGGGCGCCCTGGACAGCCCGGCCGCGCCCGCGTAGTAGTGCCACTGGACGGCGGAGCCCTTCCGCCACTTGCTCGGCTCGGCGCGGTGGGTGCCGTCGGCGCAGGCCGCGGCCGGCGCCCGGAAGCCGCGCGGCCGGCCGTGCGGCGCCCGCCCGCCGCGCGTGTCGAGGGTGATCAGGCCGGCCCGCTCGTCCACCCGGATGCGCAGCTCGGCGCCGCCGTCGGTGCGCAGCGCGTGCGCGACCAGCGAGGTCCCGTCGGACGGGACGACCGCGGTGAGCCCGTTCGCGCCGCGTACCGCACGGCCGCGCAGGTCGCAGTCGGCGATCCGCACCCGCTGCGGCATCGTGCGGGCGGACAGCGTCCCGCCGGGCTTGCACCACGCGGGCGCGTTCAGCGTGCCGGTGGACGCCGGTCCGGCGAGCCCCGTGCCGGTGAACGCGGTGCCGGTGAGCGTCGCGGCGGCGGCGACCGCGGCCCCCGTCCTCAGGGTCGCCCGTGGAAAGTCGCGCATGGCAGTTTCTCCGATGTTCGAGAGCGTGCTCTGGCAGTCTTTCGTGGGCGCGGGAAAGGGAAACGGGCGCATTCTAAAATGATCACCATGATGAGGCTCGGCGTGGCCCGCGCCGACCGCCTCGATGGACATTTATCGAGAAAATGCCGACGCCGCTCTCCGGTGACGTCTGCCAGCTGTAGGTAAATCATCCCCCATAATCGTGTAAACGTGTTTATTGCGTCCCCATACGGAAAAGCCGTGAGTAATCCGGCAACTCGGGATCAAACAGAACACCGTTGCCGCGAGGCGGGTGCCGTACCGGCTCCCCCCGCAGTTCCCCCGTCCGCCCGGCAGCGTTCAGGAAGCAGAGGTGTTCAACGTGCAGACGCAGACACAGGTGCGGGAACTCATGGGCATGAGCGTGACCGACACCCACGGGACCAAGGTCGGCACGATCAAACAGGTCTACCTCAACGACGACTCCGGCTCCCCGGAGTGGGTGACCGTGCACACCGGCTGGTTCGGCATGCGGGAGAGCTTCGTCCCGCTGTCCGGCGCGCGGAAGAACCAGGACATGCTGCAGGTCCCGTACGACAAGGAGACCATCAAGGGCGCTCCGAACGTGGACGCGGACGAGCACCTGTCGCACGCGCAGATCGTCGACCTCTACCGCCACTACGGCGTACGTCCCCCGGGCGGGCGCCGGGAGGGGCGTGAGGGCGAGGACGCCTCCCGGACGGCCGGCGAGCGCGGGACGGCGGACGAGAGCAAGACCGGCACGGCGGGCATGACCGACACGGGCATGACCGACACGGGCACGACCGACACGGGGACCACGGGCACGACCGAGTCCGCCGGTCCGGCCGCACCGGCGGGCAGCGCCGCGGGCACGGCGGGCGCCGCCGGGATGGCCGTCCGGCCGGACAGGGACAGGGAGAAGCAGCAGGCCCGCGGGCAGACCATGCCGCCGCAGTCGGCGCGCGAGGGCGCGGAGGCCCCGATGACCGAGATCACCCGGTCGGAGGAGCAGATGCGCATCGAGACCGAGCGGCACGAGGCCGGCCGCGTCCACGTGCACAAGTACGTGGAGACGGAGATGGTCGAGCGCACGATCCCGGTCTCGCACGAGGAGGTCAGGATCGACCGCGAGCCGATCGTGGGCGGCGAGGCGAACCCGAAGATCACCATCGCCGAGGACGACCACGAGATCATCCTCTACGAGGAGCGCCCGGTCATCGCCAAGGAGACCGTCCCGGTCGAGCGCGTCCACGTCCGCACCGAGCAGGTGCAGGACGAGCAGACGGTGCGCGGCGAGCTCCGCAAGGAGCGCATCGAGGTCACCCGCGACGACGGTCCCCGCTCCGAGGGCGAGCGGGGGACCGGCCGCCCGTCCACGTGAGCCCTCCGCCCGCGGTGGGCACGGTGGCGCCGCGCCGCCGCGCCCCGCCCGAGCGACGACTCGGTCCCGAGTACGGCACGCACCACCACCGGATGGCGAGCGTCCGGGCCGGCTGATCACCCGCCAGCCGCCCGGGCGCTCGCGCGCGCCGTGCCGCGGCGGCGGCCGTCCTGGCGGCGAGCGGTGCGGCGGCGAGCCGTGCGGCCCGGGTGGCCGGACGTGGCCATGGTGAGGAAGGTGCGCCCGCGCCCGCGCCCGCCGGGCAGCGCGGGAGGGGCGGTGGCGATCACGGCCGCCGCCCGTCCGACCGGCTTTGTTCGGCACATGATTCAACGTGTGAATTTAGTGGCCGTCAACCCCTCTTTCCCAGTTTTCACGGGGCTCCGGTGCCCAATAGGCAGGTTTGTTGACAGCTACGGGGGAGCCGGGGGAGGTTCCTGGGAGACGACGTCGCCGAGCGCGGAGGTCGTGGCCGATCCGGGCGTGCCGCGACCTCCGCGCCCGGCCGCGCGCGGTCCGCCGGGCCGCGCGGCGTCCTCGGAGCGACCCAGGAGGGACGACTTGCGACACCCCCACAGCCGCATCATCGCCACCCGGATCGGGCGATCACTGGTCGCGCTCGCGACCATCGCCGCCCTCCCGTCCGCCATCGCGGCACAGCCCGCGCAGGCCGGCGGGCCCCCGGCCTACCTCGACGCCCGCCTCTCCGCGTCCGCCCGCGTGAGCGACCTGCTCGGCCGGATGACGCTGGAGGAGAAGGTCGGCCAGATGACCCAGGCCGAGCGCGGCGCCATCGACGGCGACCGCGACCAGATCACCGCCCTGGCCCTCGGCTCGGTGCTGTCGGGCGGCGGGTCGGTGCCGGCCGACAACACCCCGTCCGGCTGGGCGGACATGGTGGACGCCTACCAGTCGAAGGCGCTCGCCACCCGGCTGAAGATCCCGCTGCTGTACGGGATCGACTCGGTCCACGGCCACAACAACCTCGTCGGCGCGACGGTCTTCCCGCACAACATCGGCCTGGGCGCGACCCGCGACCCCGGGCTCGTCAAGGAGGCGGAGCAGATCACGGCCGTCGAGACCAAGGCGACCGGCCCGCAGTGGGTGTTCGCGCCGTGCGTCTGCGTCAGCCGCGACCTCCGCTGGGGCCGGACGTACGAGTCCTTCGGCGAGGACCCCCGGCTCGTGAAGGAGATGGCGGTCGCCATCGAGGGCTTCCAGGGCCGCCGCAAGAGCGACATGGCCACGAACCGGCACGTCCTCGCGACGGCGAAGCACTTCGCGGGCGACGGCGACACGGTGTTCGGCTCGTCCACCAGCGGGACGTACACGATCGACCAGGGCGTCACCGTCACCGACCGGAAGACGTTCGCGAAGATCGACCTGTCGCCCTACGTCACCGCCGTCCACAAGTACGGCGTCGGCAGCATCATGCCGTCGTTCTCCAGCGTCGACTGGACGGAGGACGGCGTCGGCAACCCGGTCAAGATGAGCGCGCACAAGGAGCTGCTCACCGACGTCCTCAAGAAGAAGATCGGCTTCGACGGGTTCCTGATCAGCGACTGGGAGGCGATCCACCAGATCCCGGGCGACTACCCGACGCAGGTCCGGACGGCCGTCAACGCCGGCATGGACATGTTCATGGAGCCCTACAGCGCGCCGCAGTTCGTCCAGACGCTGATCGCCGAGGTGAAGGCGGGACGCGTGCCGATGGCGCGCATCGACGACGCCGTGCGGCGCATCCTCACCGCGAAGGTCGAGATGGGGCTGTTCGAGCACCCGTTCACCGACCGCAACCTGGCCCCGGCGATCGGCTCGGCGCAGCACCGGGCGGTCGCGCGGGAGGCCGTCGCGAAGTCGCAGGTTCTGCTGAAGAACGCGGGGCACGCGCTGCCGCTGCGCAAGAACGAGCGGATCTACGTGGCGGGCGTGAACGCCGACGACATCGGCAACCAGGCGGGCGGATGGACGGTCACCTGGCAGGGGTCGTCCGGTGACATCATCCCCGGCACGACGATCCTGGACGGCATCAAGCAGAACTCGTCCCACGTCACCTACAGCGCGGACGCGTCGGCGCCGATGTCCGGCAGTGACGTCGGCGTGGTCGTGGTCGGCGAGACCCCGTACGCGGAGGGCGTCGGCGACGTCGGCAACGGGCACACGCTGAACCTGTCGGACGCCGACAAGGCCAACATCGACAAGGTGTGCGCCGCGATCCGGACCTGCGTCGTCCTCGACGTCGCGGGCCGGCCGCAGATCGTCACCGACCGGCTGCCCGCGATGGACGCGTTCGTCATGTCGTGGCTGCCGGGCAGCGAGGGCGCGGGCGTCGCGGACGTCCTGTTCGGCAAGCGCCCCTTCACCGGCCGCCTGCCGGTGACGTGGCCGCGCAGCGAGGCCCAGGAGCCGATCAACGTCGGCGACCGCGCGTACCGGCCGCTGTTCCCCTACGGCTACGGCCTCCGCACCGGGCGCCACCACTGATCCGCATCCACTGATCCACGGCAGCCGCCACTGATCCACGGCAGCCACCAGACCGGCATCCCCGCCGAGGGCCGGCCGTCCACCACCCCTTGGACGGCCGGCCCTGCTGATTTCGGTGGGCTCGTCCCATTTTGTTCGTCCCGCGCCGTTTATCGCGCACCCCCCGGGAGAGGCTGCCTCCGTGGAAGGGAGGCCCGAGTGGACCGGGAGCCGCGGACCGCGTTCGTGCTCGGCGGCGGCGGCGTCCTCGGCGCGCACGAGGTCGGCATGCTGCGGGCGCTGGCGGAGACCGGCGTCCGGCCGGACCTCGTCGTCGGGACGTCCATCGGCGCGCTGAACGGCGTGTTCGTCGCGGCGGAGCCGGACACGGCCGTCGAACGCCTCACCGCCCTGTGGTCGGACGACTCCGTCCGCGACGTGTTCGGCTCGCGGGTGTGGGCGCGGCTGTGGACGCTCGCCCGCTCCGGCACCCACCTGCACTCCAACGAGCCGCTGCGCCGCATGCTGGACGAGCTGCTCCCCGTCCGGACGTTCGAGGAGCTGGAGATCCCGTTCCAGTGCGTCGCCGCGGGGATCGAGACGGCGATGGCGCACTGGTTCAGGTCCGGGCCGCTGCCGCCCGCCGTGCTGGCCTCCTGCGCCGCGCCCGGCCTGCTGCCGCCCGTCCGGATCGGGGACCGGCACTACTTCGACGGCGGGCTCGTCCACAGCATCCCGGTCGGCCGGGCCGTGATGCTCGGCGCGACCACGGTCTACGTCCTGCACGTCGGGCGCATCGAGCGGGACCTGCCGCCGCCGCGCCGCCCGTGGGAGGTCGGCCTGGTCGCGTTCGAGATCGCGCGCCGGCACCGGTTCTTCGAGGAGATGGCGACCCTGCCGGACGGGCTGTCCGTGCACGTCCTGCCGGCGGGCGGGGCGCCGCGGAAGGCCGGCGTCGACCTCGCCCAGATGCGGTACAGGAACGTGTCCGGGATACGGGCTCACATCGAACGGGCCTACCAGGCATCCTTGGAGTACCTCAAAGAACGAGCATGACATGCCTCCCCTCCCCGTCCGCCGCCTCCTCCTCACCCCGCTGCTGTTCGCCCTGACCCTGCTGGTCGTCGTGCTGTTCCCGGTCGCCTTCGCGGTGACCTCGCTGATCGGGCGCGACCGGCGGCGGGCGCGCCGGCTGCTGTGGTTCGCGCTCGCCTGGGGCACCCGGGAGTCGGCCGCCGTGCTGGAGTGCGGCCTGCTGTGGCTCCGCCGCCGGACCCGCGACGACCGGCACTACGACGTCATCCGCCGCTACGTCGCCGGCCTGTACGGGACGACGCGGCGGCACCTCGGGCTGCGCGTGGAGATCACCGGCGGCGGGGCGGAGCCGCCCGGCGACCGGCCGCTGATCGTCCTCAGCCGGCATGCCGGGCCGGGGGACGCGCTGCTGCTCGTCCACCATCTGCTGACCGACTACCGGCGGCGGCCCCGCGTGGTCATGAAGGCGCAGCTGCAGCTCGACCCGTGCATCGACATCGCCGCGAACCGCATGCCGAACGTGTTCGTCACGCCCGGCGGCGGCGCCGTCGAGGACATCGGCCGGCTCGCCGCCGGGCTCGGCCCCCGCGACGCGCTGCTGATCTTCCCGGAGGGCGGCAACTTCTCCCCGGCGCGGCGGCGCCGCGCGATCCGGCGGCTGGCCCGGCTCCGCCGCACGGACGAGGCGGTCCGCGCCGCCGCGATGCGCAACCTGATGCCGCCCCGCCCCGGCGGCGTGCTGGCCGCGCTCGACGCCGCCCCGGACGCCGACGTGGTGTTCGTCGCGCACACCGGCCTCGACGACATGGCCGCGGTCGGCGACATCTGGCGGCGCATCCCGCTCACCGCCCCCGTCCACGCCCGCTGGTGGCGGATCCCCGCCGAGGACGTCCCCGACGGCCGGGACGCCCGCGTCGACTGGCTGTACCGGGAGTGGGAGCGCGCCGACGCCTGGATCGGCGAGAACCGGGCACACGCGGCCGGGTGACATCATGGACGCATGGGCGAAGAGGGGTCCGTGCGGGTCGATCTGTGGATCTGGTCCGTGCGGCTGCTGAAGACCCGCTCGATGGCGACGACGGCGTGCAGGGCGGGCCATGTCCGCGTGAACGACGAGCGCGCCAAGCCGTCCACGACGGTGAAGCCCGGCGACACGGTGCGGCTCCGCCATGACGGGCGGGAGCGCGTCGTCGTGGTGCAGAAGATCGTCCGCAAGCGGGTCGGGGCGCCGGTCGCGCAGGAGTGCCTGATCGACAAGAGCCCGCCCCCGCCGCCGCGCGAGGCGCTCATCCCGGTCGGCCGCCGCGAGCGCGGCGCGGGCCGTCCCACCAAGCGCGACCGGCGCGAGCTGGAGCGCATCCTCGACCGCTACCGCACCCTCAACAGCCCGCCGCCCCGCGACGACGACTGACCGGCGTGCCGTCCGCCTAGACGACGCGCGGTTCGGAGCGGGCGAGGACGGTGCCGCCGGCGTCCAGCGCCTCGGCGGTGACGTTGGGGGAGCGCGCGAGCGTCACGGCGGTCTCGAAGCCCGTGCGCTCGACCGTCCGCGACACCACGGGACGGGTCTCGGAGCCGGTGCGGAAGCGCCACGCGGCCACGCCGGTCGCGCCGTTCCAGCTCGCGTGGACCCGCATCCGGTCGCCCGGCAGCGGCGCCACCGCGACGGCGGGCCGGTCGGCGGGCCGGCCCTCCCAGGCGGCGCGGTAGGCGCGGTACGAGCCGTCGCCGATGCCGGTGATCTCCAGGACGGGCGTCCCGTCGGCGGCGAACTCCGTCATCGCCGGAGTCGACCCCCAGCCGACGAGCGCGTTGCCGTCCGGCAGCGTCTGCAGGTTGCCCATGTACTGCCCGTAGGTCGTGCCGTCGGCGTACTCGCGGACGAGCGACGCCCGCCGGCCCGCCTCGTCGACCCGGAGCACGATGCCGCGCGACGGGCCGTCGCCGACGTCGGTGATGTGGTTGTCGAACAGGGTGATCGTCCCGTCCGGCTGCCGGCGGGCGTCGTGCTGCCAGGCGAAGGCGGCGCCCGCCCCGAACGCGAAGTCGCCGCGCCGCCCGCCGAGCCGCCACCGGACGGCGCCGGTCCGCCGGTCGACCGAGTAGACCGCGCAGGTGTTGCGGGCCGAGATCAGCAGCGCGTCGCCGTCGTCCTGCACGGAGTTGACGTGGACCGGGTCGAACACCTTGCCCGGCGTGCCGTTCGCGTCCTTCGTCAGCGGCGTTCGCGTCTCGGCGATGCCGATGTGGTCGAGCGCGCTCCAGTCGAGCAGCACCTCGCCCGTGCGGACGTCGATCTCCTGGACCCGCCCGTCGAGGACGCGGCCCCGGCGCGGGCCGCCGATCGGGCGCAGGTCGGCGGTCACCTCCGGATAGGCGATGATCAGCGCCGTTCCGCGGTCGGTGAGCGCGAACTCGTGCAGGTCGCCGGAGACCCCGTCGCCGGCCTGGACCTCGGCGACGCGCCGGTAGTCGGCGCCGAGGACCACCCCGGTGCCGGCGCCGTGGCCGCCCGTCCGGCGCTCGCCCTCCCAGAAGGTGAGGACGGGCGCGCCCTCGTACTCCTGCACGCGGACGTCGGTGACCAGCAGCTCCGACCGGTAGATCCAGACCGGCTCGCCGGCGTCGTCGACGATGAGGGCGTCGGCGGCGTCGGTGCCGCGGAACGGGGCGAGGAACAGCAGGCCGTCCGCGGTCCGGCCGAGGCGCCGCGCCGTCAGACCGGGCGGCCTGACGTCGGGGAGGGTGAGGTAGCGGTCCGGCGCCGCGGGCTCCGCCACCTTCGAAGGGCGCCCCGCCCCGGCGCCGCTGAGGAGCGCGGCCCCTCCGACCAGCCCCGCTGCCAGGAAACCGCGACGTGTCACGCTCATGCGCCCTGGTTTACCTGCGCTATCTGAAAACTCCATGAGAATCGCGCGGACGCGGCGGGCTTACTCCGGAGCACGCCGGATCGCGCGGTGTTACGCGGGTCCGTCGGCGAAGCGGCGCTCGGACTCCAGCGCGGACGCCACGTCCCGCGGGTAGGTGCGCCGTGCCCGCACCAGCAGCAGCCCGTTGACCAGCAGGGGGAGCAGCGCCAGGAGGAACGCGCGGTCCAGGCCGACCCCCGAGTCCCGGCCGTCGTCCAGCCGGCCCGACAGCCAGCCGAACAGCACGGGCGCCACCGCCTCCGCCGACATCCGGACGATCGTCCGGATCGCCTCCGCCCGGCCCCACAGCCGGAAGTGGACGACGTCCAGCCGCACCGCGTCCAGCGGCGGGTTCGCGGCGGCGAGCGCGGCGCCCGCGAGCGTGAACAGCGGCAGCGCGACCAGCGCCTCGCCGCTCAGCAGGCCGGGCAGGAACAGCAGCGCCGACGCGGCGAACGCCACTCCGGGCACGTTGACGCGCGCGCTGACCACGCCCCGGCGCACCAGGTGGTCGGCGATCCGGCCGCCGGCGAGCACTCCGCCGAGCGCGGCCAGCCCGATCACCGGGATGAACGCGGACAGCTCGCCGCGGCTCAGCGAGTACCGCTCCTCCACGAACACCATCGCGAACGTGCGCAGCCCCGCGAAGAAGAAGTAGCCGATGGCGGACGCCACGATGATCGTCACGTTCGTGCGGATGCGCAGGACGTGCCGTGCCGCCTGGAGCAGCGACATGCTCCCCGGGTCGGCGTCCAGGACGCTCCGCGGGTCCGGCCGCACGTCCGACCGGGCCACCTGCCGCTGGGCGGGCTCCGCGCCGCTCCGGCCGGCGGCGGACGCCTGCGCGCCGCGCGGCGGCTCCGGCAGCATCCGCCACAGCAGCACGGCCAGCACGAACCCGAGCACCGCGACGAACCAGAACGCGACCCGCCAGTTCAGCAGCGCGGCGATGTTGCCGCCCGCGATGAGCCCGAACCCGACCCCGACCAGCTCGCCGGCCAGGATGCGCCCCCACGTCCCGGCCCGCTCCTCGGGCGGGAACAGGTCGCCGATCAGCGACGCGACCGTGGGCCCCGCCGTGGCCGTCACCGCGCCCAGCGCCACCCGCGACGCCAGCAGCCACTCGTACGAGCTCGCCAGCCCGCCGACGATCATCGCGAGGCTCCACAGCGCGATGCTGCCCGCGAGCAGCGGCACCCGCGGCACCCGGTCGGTCAGCTGCCCGACCGGCAGCGTCGCGATCGCGCCGACCGCCGCCGGCGCGGCCGTGAGGATCCCGACCTGCGTGTTGCCGATGTGCAGGGAGCGGCGCAGTTCCTGGACGATCGCCCCGACGACCCCCGTGTCGGCCGTGTTCAGCGCGAGCACGCACGCGAGCAGCACCACGATGCGGGCCCGCCGTCTCCCGCCGAGCCGGTCCGCGAGGGCGCCGACGGCCCTTTTCCACGGCCGCGGGGTTCGCGCCGATGTCACCAACCACTACTGCCCCTGCACCGTCCGGGTATGTCGCGCCCGATCGGCGCCCGAGCTGCAGCGATCCGGCGAGACGGGCGCTAGGACGCGGTGGGTGAGCCCGGTGAGCCCGGTGCGCGGTCGGCGCGGGCGACGATCGACTGGAGGAGGTCCAGTGCGGCCCGCGCCCGGTCCGGGGTGAAACCGAAGATGTCGCAGATCGCCTGGTAGATGCCGGGCGCGTGCTCCCGCATCGCGCCGCCCTCGGGCGTCAGGCTCACGATGACCGTGCGCTCGTCGTCGGGATTGCGCGCCCGGAGCAGCAGCTTCCTCTTCTCCAGCCGCTTCAGCAGCGGCGTCATGGTGCCGTAGTCGAGCTGGAGCCGCGCCACGAGCTCGCCGACGGGAAGGTCACCGTATTCCCACAAAGTCGCCATGACCAGGTATTGGGGATAGGTCAGCCCGAGTGGTTCGAGGAGGGGGCGGTACACGGCCGTCATGGCCCGGGATGCCGCGTGCAGGTTGAAGCACACCATCTCGTTGAGGCGGACGGCGTCGTCCCCCTCGGTCGGCGAACTGTTCACGTCCAGAGCCTAGCAGGCGATTGCCTAAGACACTATTTCCTCGTGCACAAGGTAAGTGTAGATTGACGGCAGGGGCATGTTCCGGCGGCTGCGCCCCGCCCGCGGGGCGGGAGGCGGCCGGCTGACCAGGTGGCGGTGGTGACAGGTGTTGCGAGGCCGGCGTGGCGAGTGCGCGGCGCTCGACGAGCTGCTGGAGGCCGTCCGGGGCGGGGAGAGCCGCGCCCTGGTGATGCTGGGCGAGACGGGCGTGGGCAAGACCGCGCTGCTGGACTACCTGGTCGACCGGGCCCCCGGGTTCCGGATCGTGCGCATCACCGGGGTGCAGTCCGAGATGGAGCTGGCCTTCGCCGGCCTGCACCAGCTGTGCGCGCCGATGGCCGAACGGTTCCAGCGGCTTCCGGACCCGCAGTGCGACGCGCTGCGCGCCGCGCTCGGGCTGAGCACCGGGCGCGCGCCCGACCGGTTCCTCGTCGGCCTCGCCGTCCTCGGCCTGCTCGCCGACGCCGCCCGCGAGCAGCCGCTGCTCTGCGCGGTCGACGACGCGCAGTGGCTGGACCGGGCCTCGGTGCAGGCGCTGGCGTTCGCCGCCCGTCGGCTGCAGGCGGAGTCGGTCGCGATGGCCTTCGCCGTCCGCGAGCCGGACGGGGCGCCGGAGCCGTCCGGCATGCCCGAACTGGCCGGCGTGCCGGAGATGGCGATCGGCGGCCTGCCCGACGAGGAGGCGCGGGCGCTGCTGCGCTCCGCCGTCACCGGGCCCTGGGACGAGCAGGTGCTGGACCGGGTCGTCGCCGAGGCGCGCGGCAACCCGCTGGCGCTGCTGGAGCTGCCGAAGGAGTTCGCCCCCGCCGAGCTGGCGGGCGGGTTCGGCGTGCCGAGCGCGGCGGGCCTCGCCGGCCGCATCCAGGAGATCTACGAGCGGCGCGTCGCGGGGCTCCCGCCCGCGGCGCGGCTGCTGCTGCTCGTCGCGGCGGCCGAGCCCGGCGGCGAGCCGGTGCTGCTGTGGCGGGCCGCCGACCGGCTCGGCATCGGCCTGGCGGCGGCGACGCCCGCCGCCGCGGCCGGGCTGGTCGAGATCGCCGACCGGGTCCGGTTCCACCATCCGCTCGTCCGCTCCGCCGTGTACTGGGCCGCGACGGCGGAGGATCGCCGCCGCGTGCACCGCGTCCTCGCGGAGGTCACCGACGCGGAGACCGACCCCGACCGCCGCGCCTGGCACGCGGCGCAGGGCGCGCGGGCCCCGGAGGAGGGCGTCGCGGCCGAGCTGGAGAGCTCCGCGGGCCGCGCGCGGGACCGCGGCGGGCTGGCGGCCGCGGCGGCGTTCCTCGCCCGCGCGGTGGAGCTGACGCCCGACCCCGTCCGGCGGCAGGAGCGGGCCCTCGCCGCCGCGTGGGCCGCGCACCGGGCGGGCACGCCCGACACGGCGCTGCGGCTGCTGTCGGTCGCCGAGGCGCTGACGCCGGACCGGCGGCTGCGCGGCGAGGTCGACCTGCTGCGCGCCGAGATCGCCTTCGCCGTCGACCGGGGCCGCGACGCGCCCGGCCTGCTGCTGCGCGCGGCCCGGCGGCTCACCCCGCACTCGGCGGCCATGGCGCGCGACACCTACCTGGAGGCGATCAGCGCGGCGCTGTTCGCGGGGCCGCTCGCCGCCGGGGCCGGGCAGCCGGAGACGGCCGCGGCGGCCCGGTCCGCCCCGCCGCCGCCCGGCGATCCGCGCCCGGCCGACCTGCTGCTGGACGGCCTGGCGCTGCGGATCGGCGAGGGCCTCGCCGCCGCGCTGCCGGCGCTGCGGCCCGCCCTGGAGGTCTTCAGCGGCCTGGACCTCGCCGAGGAGGACGGCCTGCGCTGGCTCTGGCTGGGCGGCGTGACCGCCGCGACGCTGTGGGACCACGAGGCGTGGGCGGTGCTCGCCGCCCGGCACGTCCGCCTGGCCAGGGAGTCCGGCCAGACCGCCGCGCTTCCGCTCGCGCTGACCCAGCACATCGCCGTGGACGTGTTCGCCGGCGAGCTGACGGCGGCGGCCGCGCTGGACGAGGAGGTCGCCACCGTGTCCGAGGCGATCGGGATACCCGTCCCGTCCTACGGGGGCATGCTGGTCACCGCCTGGCAGGGCCGCGAGGCCGAGTTCACCGAGCTGATGAAGAAGGTGGCGGTGGAGGCGCGGCGCCGGGGCGAGGGCAACGCGCTGACCGTCGGCGCCTGGGCGAAGGCCCTGCTCTGCAACAGCCTCGGCCGCTACGGCGACGCGCTGGCCGCCGTCCCCGAAGCCGCCGAGGACCGCCCGGCGCCCGTCGGCGCCGGGCCGTGGGCGCTGGTGGAGTACATCGAGGCGGCCGCCCGCACCGACCGGTTCGCGGACGCCGCGGTCGCCCTCCGGCGGCTCGGCGAGGCGACCCTTCCGGCCGGGACCGACTGGGCGCTCGGCGTCCACGCCCGCTCCCTGGCGCTCCTCAGCGAGGACACCGCCGCCGAGGACCGCTACCGCGAGGCGATCGAGCGGCTCGGCCGGGCCGGCGTCCGCGGCGAGCTGGCCCGCGCCCACCTGCTGTACGGCGAGTGGCTGCGCCGCGCGCGGCGGCAGCGGGCGGCCCGGGAGCAGCTGCGCACCGCCCACGAGTCGTTCACCGCGATGGGCATGGAGGGCTTCGCCGGACGGGCCGCGAGCGAGCTGCAGGCCACCGGCGAGCACGTCCGCAGGCGCGCCACCGAGGCCGCCGGGGAACTGACACCGCAGGAGGCGCAGATCGTCCGGCTCGTCCGGGAAGGGCTGACCAACCCGGAGATCGGTGCCCGGCTGTTCATCAGCCCCCGCACCGTCGAATGGCACCTGCGTAAAACCTTCGGCAAGCTCGGCATCACCTCGCGCAGGCAGCTCCAGCGCACCCCCACCACCGGCAGGGCTTAGCCCCAGGGTCGGGGCCAGTAGTTCACCCTGGTCCCCGGGAGCGCCCTCACGGAGACAGTGGTCGAGAAGGGATCGACCACTGAGGAAGCGAGGACGCAATGAGCAACCCCGTATTGGAGCCTGCGGCCCGGGAGTTCGCCGAGGCGGTGTCCAAGCCGCCGTTCGTGTACGAACTGGACGTCGACGCAGCCCGCAAGGTCCTGGACGACGTCCAGGCCGCGCCGGTGCGCAAGCCCGACGTGGACGACAAGTGGATCACGGTGCCGGCCGAGGTCGGGGACGTGCGGGTGCGGATCGTCAAGCCCGTCGGCGCGTCCGGCATGCTGCCCGCCGTCCTCTACGTGCACGGCGGCGGCTGGGTGCTGGGCAACGCGGGCACCCACGACCGGCTCGTCCGCGAATTCGCCGTCGGCACGGGCGCGGCGATCGTCTTCGTCGAGTACGACCGGTCGCCCGAGGCCCGCTACCCCGTCGCGATCGAGCAGGCGTACGCCACCGCCCGCTGGATCACCGAGCACGGCGCCGGCGAGGGCCTCGACGCCTCCCGGCTGGCCGTCGCCGGCGACTCGGTCGGCGGCGACATGACCGCCGCGCTGGCGATCATGGCGAAGCGGCGCGGCGACGTCACGTTCGTGCACCAGTCGATGTACTACCCGGTGACGGACGCGGGGCAGGACACCGCCAGCTACCGCGAGTTCGCCGACGGCCCGCACCTGACCGCCAAGGCCATGGCGTGGTTCTGGGACGCCTACTGCCCCGACCCCGTCCAGCGGACGCAGGTCACCGCGTCCCCGCTGCGCGCCACCCTCGACGACCTGCGCGGGCTCCCGCCCGCGTTCCTGATCGTCGACGAGAACGACGTGCTGCGGGACGAGGGCGAGGCGTACGCGCGCCGCCTCACCGAGGCCGGCGTCCCCACCACCAGCGTCCGCTACAACGGCACGCTGCACGACTTCATGATGCTCAACCCCGTGCGCGACACCCGCGCCGCCCGGGCCGCCACGGCCCAGGCGATCGACGTCCTCAAGCACGTCCTCGGAAAGGCGGACTCATGAGCACCGACCGTCCCATCGTCGTCCTCGTCCACGGCGCCTTCGCGGAGTCGGCAAGCTGGAACGGCGTCATCAGCCGCCTGCGTGACCGCGGCCTGGACGCCGTCGCCGCCGGCAACCCGCTGCGCAGCATCCCCAGCGACGGCGCCTACGTCCGCGACGTGATCGCGAGCCTCGGCCGCCCGGTGATCCTGGTCGGCCACTCCTACGGGGGCATGGTCATCACGGAGGCGGCGTCCGAGAACCCGGCCGTCCGCTCCCTGGTCTACGTGGCGGGCTTCGCGCCGGAGCCGGGGGAGACCGCGTTCCTGCTGTCCGGCAAGTTCGAGGGCAGCACCCTCGGCGACGCGCTGAACGGCTACCCGCTCTCCGGCGGCGGCAACGAGCTCCGCATCGCCGACGAGAAGTTCCACCAGCAGTTCTGCGCCGACGTCGACCCGGCCGAGGCCGCGCTGATGGGCGCGACCCAGCGTCCGGTGACCGAGCGCGCGCTGACCGAGGGCCTCTCGGTGGACGAGCCGGCCTGGCGCACCGTCCCGTCCTGGTTCGTGTTCGGCTCCGACGACCGCAACATCCCGGCGGCCCTGATGCACTTCATGGCCGACCGCGCGGACGCGCGCGCGACCGAGGAGGTCACCGGCGCGTCCCACGCGCTCGCGGTCTCCCAGCCGGACGCCGTCGCCGCGATGATCGCCGAGGCCGCCGGCGCCACCTGAGACGCCGCGGCCGCGACCTGGCCGCGCAGCCGCCCGATCAGACGCCGCACCATCCGGTGCGGCGCCTGACGGACGGTGTCTCAGGGTTTGCGGGCCAGGACGACCCGGTAGCGCGGGCTGCCGTCCTTCCGCCGGCCCACAGACGGCAAGGGCGCCGTCGTCACGTCGAACCCGGCCGCCGCCAAGTCGTCGCTCACCGCGCCCAGGGGGCAGGTGCGGTAGTACATGACGAACGGCGGACGCCACACGGCGTTCCGAACCCGCATGGCCGCGTCGAACCCGAGCAGCGCCCAGTACCAGACGGACGTGAAGGGCGGCGGCGCACCGATCGGGAAGGCGAAGAGCCCGCCGGGCCGCAGCGCGCGGTGCACCCCGGCGAAGACGGCGGGCCGCTCGGCGGGCAGCAGGTGCCCGAGCGCCCCGAAGGTCACCGCGAGGTCGAAGCCCCCGGCGAACGGCAGCGCCCGCGCGTCCGCCCGCACCCACTCGGCGTCCGGGTGCGCCTTCCGCGCCTGCGCGAGCATGCCGGCGCTGAAATCGACCCCGGTGACCCGCCCCCGGCACAGGGGCCGGAGCACCCGCATCCCCGCGCCCGTGCCGCAGCACACGTCCAGCCCCTCGCCGAACGGCCCGAGCGGACGCAGCGCCTCGGCGGTTGCGTCGAGGATGCCGCCGGGCGTTCGGAACGGCGTGCGGTCGAACTTCGGAGCGAGCAGGTCGTAGCCGTGCTCCACCGAAGAGAGGGCCTGGACCGCCAACTCGCGCGCGGACGGGCCCTGGGGGGAGAACACCGGTCAGCCGGCCCGGGTGAGGGCGTCGATCGCGGCGACGTCCTCCGCGGTGAGGTCGAACCCCTCCAGGTCGAAGTTCGCGGCGATCCGCTCCCGGCGCGACGACCTCGGAAGAATGACGATCTCGTGCTCCAGATGCCACCGCAGGACCACCTGGGCGGGCGTGACCCCGAGCCGCTCCGCGATCCCGGTGAGGACCGGATCGCGCAGATCGGTGTTCTTCAGGCCGCTGTAGCCCTCGACCACGATGCCCCGGCGCCGGTGCTCGTCCAGCAGGGCCGGGTCGTGCTGCGCCGGACTCCACGGGATCTGGTTGACCGCCGGCTGCTCCCCGGTGGCCTCGGTCAGCTCGTCGATCTGCGCCGGGCTGTAGTTGCTGACCCCGACGGTGCGGACCAGCCCCGCGTCCCGCGCCGCCAGCAGCTCCCGCCACGTCGGGACGAGCTCGTCCGGCCCGGTCGGCCAGTGGATCAACCACAGATCGACGTAGTCGGTGCCGAGCAGCCGGAGGCTCGACTCCAGCGTGGCGCGGGCCTTCCGCGCGTCCTTCGGCCGCAGCTTGGTGGTGATGAACACCTGCTCGCGGTCGACGCCGCCGTCCTTCACGGCCCTGCCGACGTCCGCCTCGTTCCGGTAGAGCGTCGCGGTGTCGATGTGCCGGTAGCCGACGTCGAGCGCCGCCCGTACCGACTCGTACGCCGTCTGGTGGTCGAGCTCCCAGGTCCCGAAGCCGATCAACGGCAGTGCGGCGCCACCGGGCAGGTTCACAGTCCGCGTCATGCCCGCCATTCTGCCCTCCCGATCGATCGGCATGTCTTGCGCGGTCCGGGAGATGCCTAGAGCCCCGACGGGTGCGCGGACAGCCAATCCGCATGCCGACGCCTCAAGGCATCCCGCTCCTGGACGGTCGGGGCGATGACGTCGGCGCCGCCGTCATAGGGGTGATAAAGCCATTTCAGATCTGGAGGGGCGATGATCACGTTGCCGAGATCGTCGTCGGCCACGCGTCGCAGCAGCGGATCCAGGGCATGCCCGTCGAAGGACGCCCTGGCGACCCAGAGCGTCAGCGGTATCTCGAAGTAGGAGCGTTCACTCGGCTCGATCGTCAGCCACGGAACCGCACCAGGATGGACACGAGGATCCGGCGAGGCACCGACGCGCGCGTCGGCGAAGTATCCGGCGATCACATAGAGCCCCTGCCGAGCCCCGAGTTCGGCAAGGACGCAGCGGTGTCGACCGAGGACGACGCCGTACTCCTCCTCAGTCTCGGCATACCGCTTGGACTCCGGAAGGCTGTGAAACCTGACCCACCGATCGGCATGCCGAGCCGGCAACTCATTCGCGACCGGCGACCCGCCCCACCGCGTCCGCCACAAGGCACTGAGCGCCAGAACTTCGTCCTCGGTCACGGTCCCCCAACCTGCGAGTAGCCCGGGTAGACGGCACGTTGGAGCAACCGCCCTCGCCTGGCGAAACCTCGCTGCTCGGTGTAAGCCAGGACTTGCTTCCCGTCATGGTCCCAAACTCCGACCTTCTTGCCTCGTCCGTAGCTCTCTACCAGAGCCCTGCCCGTGAACAGCCCATGGAGCACTACCCGAAGCCGCTCCACGGATTTGCTGCCGGAACCGAACTCCGGGCCGGACCCTCCGCCGTCTCCCACTATCAACATGACACTGCCGTCTCCGGACGTGTGCATGGTGATGGGAGCGCCTTCCCCACAGGCGTCACTGAGCCTTTTTCATCCTCGGGTGACCTCGTAGTTCTGTAGGACAGCGATGGCCTTGACCAGGTGGCCGGCCTTGCAGGGACTGCAGCGGAGCTTGCGGAGTAGCTTCCATGACTTCAGTTGGGCGTT
>NZ_VCKZ01000650.1 GCF_005889745.1 Actinomadura geliboluensis | reverse complement strand
CGCCCCTGGTCCCCTCGCACGCGCCCGGGGGCAAGTGAGCACCAACGACGGCGAACTGCCCGAAACGCCCCCGGACCCCTCGCAAGCGCCCCACAGGCACAAGGCACTCACCGGCCTCGGGTTTCGCCGATCTACCTCTTCCGGGGGAACCAGCCGTTTCGTGGGTCCGTGCGGGGGCTAGCGGGTTTGGAGGCCGTTGAGGATGAGCGAGATCACGGCTTCGGATTCCGCTTCAGTCTCGGGGGAGTGCCACTCTGCGGCGTGGGTCGGGTCGTGGAAGCGTGTGGTCGCATCGAGGACGGCGCGCGCGATCCCGTCCGGGTCGCCGGGTGTGAAGGTGCCGGCGGTGATGCCGTCGGCGATGATGGCGCGGATCTCGGCGAGCAGGAAGTCGACGTGGGCGGACGAGACGGCGCTGTGATCCGCTGCCAGCACCCGGAAGGTGGCGAAGAGTTCCGGGTCCTCGCGGGCCTTCGTCCACTTCGTGGTGAACATGGTGGTGAGCAGGAGGTGCAGCCGGTCGGGCGGGGCCAGGCCCGAGGCCCGGACCGTCGCGGTGAGCTGGTCGCGCACCCGGTCGAGCCAGCGGCGGATCACGGCCTCGCGCAGCGCCGCCTTGGACGGGAAGTGGCGGTACACGCTGCCGTGACTCACCCCTAGGAGCCGCGCGACGTCGAGCACGGTCGTCTTCTCCGGACCGTGGCGGCGCAGCACCTCTTCGGTGGCCGACACGATCGTCTCCGCGTCGAGCGGGCCTGCGCGCATCAGATCTCCCCGTCCCTCTACGGGCGCGAACGTACGACAACGGACTGACGGATGTCAAAGTCTGTCAGCCTGTCGGCTGCCGCACATAGTGTGGGTGACAGATATTGACATCTGTCATTTGATGTTCGTACGGTGCAGGGCATGGAGACACCGGATGAACGTGAGGCCAGCACGGCGACTGCTTCGTTCGCGGGACGCACCGTGTCCCGCGTCGGCTACGGCGCGGCCCAGCTCGAGCGCCTGCGCGACCGCCCCGGCGACGCCGTCGCGCTGCTGCGCCGCGCGGTCGAGCTGGGCGTGGACCACATGGACACCGCCGAGTTCTACGGCTTCGGCTTCGCCAACGCCGTGATCCGTGAAGCCCTGCGGCCAGAGGACGGCGTGCTCGTCGTCACCAAGGTCGGCGCCGAGCCCGACCCGGCCGGACGCCTACCGCTGCGAATCGCGCAGCGGCCCGAACAGCTGCGGGCCGGCGTCGAGCAGAATCTGCGCGGCCTCGGCGACGAGCAGCTCCCCGTCGTCAACCTCCGCCGCCTCGACACCGGCCCCGGGCTGCGTCCCACAGGGGATCAGGTGGTGGCCCTCGACGACCAGCTCGCGGTCATGATCGCCCTCCGCGACGAGGGCAAGATCGGAGCGATCGGCCTGAGCAGCGTCAGCCTCGCCAACCTGCGCCGCGCCCTCCCGGCCGGCATCGTCTGCGTGCAGAACGCCTACAGCATCGTTTCCCGTGACGACGAGGCCATGCTGGCTCTCTGCACGTCCGAGGGCATCGCCTGGGTGCCGTTCTTCCCGCTCGGAGGGGCCTTTCCCGGCCTGCCCAAGGTCACCGATGAGCCGGCCGTCCACGCTGCGGCCGAGTCGCTCGGCGTCACGCCCTCCCAGGTCGGCCTCGCCTGGCTGCTGCACCACGCCCCCAACGTGCTGCTCATCCCCGGCACGGCCGACCCTGCGCACCTGGAGGCCAACATGGCGGTCCGTGAGATCGCCTTCGATCGGACCACCCGCGCCGCCCTCGACGCCGTCGAGTCCCGCTCCAGCGAAGTCCCGATCGGCTAGGACGGCCCATGAAGGCGATCATCTACCGCGCCAACGGCGGCCCCGGTGTCCTCCAACTCGTCGACCGCGATGTGCCCGAGCCTGGCCCAGGCGAGGTCCGTGTCCGGGTCGCTGTCTCCGGGGTCAACCCGGCCGACTGGCAGGCCCGTTCCGGCGCGCCCCTGAAGTTCCCGGAGGTCACACCTCACCTGGACGGAGCCGGCGTGATCGACGCCGTCGGCGCCGGGGTCGACCGGAGCCGGATCGGGCAGCGGGTCTGGCTGTTCATGGCCGCCGCCGGACGGCCCACCGGTACCGCCGCCGAGTTCACCGTCGTGCCCGCGTAGCAGGCCGTCCCCCTGCCGGACGAGGTCGGTTTCGACGTCGGCGCGGCGCTCGGCGTCCCCGCGCTCACAGCGCACCGCGCGCTCACCGTGGCCGAGGACGGCCCGCGCCGCCTGCGGCCCGGCGCGCTCAACGGCCGCGTGGTGCTCGCCGCCGGCGGCGCCGGGGCAGTCGGGCACGCGGTGATCCAGCTCGCCCGCTGGGCGGGCGCCATCGTGATCAGCACGGTCAGCGGCCCGGAGAAGGCCCGGCTCGCCACCGCCGCCGGCGCCCACCACGTGGTCAACTACCGCGAAGGCGATCCGGCCGCCGCGATCCGCGAGATCGCTCCGGACGGCGTCGACATCGTCGCCGAGGTCGCGCTCGGCGCCAACCTCGCCCTGGACTTGGCCGTCCTGCGCACACGCGGCACGATCTCGACCTACGCCAACGACGGGGGCAAGCCGGTGCACCTCGACGTGGCGCAGAACATGGTGCTGAACACGCGCTTCCAATTCCTGGTGCTCTACACGGCGGGCCCAGAAGCGCGCGCCGCAGCCGCCGAAGACGTCGCAGCCGCCGTCCGCGACAACGCCCTCCCGGTAGGCGAGCAGCACGGCCTGCCGCTGCTCCGCTTCCCCCTCGCCCACACCCCCGACGCCCACCGAACCCTAGAAAACGGCACCACCGGCAAGATCCTCGTAGACGTCAACGAGCACGATCATGCCGCTTGACGAGGGAGCCCGGATGCTCGTAGCCGGTCTCGCCGACCTCCTCCAC
>NZ_VCKZ01000146.1 GCF_005889745.1 Actinomadura geliboluensis | reverse complement strand
GCGTGGGCCGACACCGAATGCGTCCGCCGCCTGCCGCGATGGCGCCGCGCCCATCACGATCTCCGGGCAGGAGATGGTGGTGGGCGAGCCTGGGCGCGCACCCCGCCCTCGCCCGGCTGACCGCCCTCCGCTACGTGGAAGCCCTCTCCACCGCACTCTCAGGCTGAGCCGTCCGGCCAGGCCCGCGGGGCCTGGCCGGACGCGCCGGTCAGCGGTTCTTGAACTCGGGCGGGCGCTTCTGGAGCGTGGCCGTCATGCCCTCCGCGAGGTCCTCGCTGAAGAAGGCGAGCGTCTGGACGGCCGTCTCCGCCATGAGCTGGCGGCGCAGGCCGGGGGCGTCCAGGGACGCGTTGAGCAGTTCCTTCGTGCGGCGCAGGCCGTACGGGGACTTGGTGAGCAGTTCGTCGGCGAGCGCCTGCGCGGCCGCCCGATCCCCGCCCTCGGGCGTGATCTCGGTGATCAGGCCGAGCTCGTCGGCGCGGGTCACGTCCAAGCGCTGGGCGCGGTAGGACAGCTCCGCGGCCTTGGCCGGACCGATCATCCGGGGCAGCAGCCAGGACAGGCCGCAGTCGCCGGCCGACAGGCCGAGGTCCGTGAACGGGATGACGAACCGGGTGGTCGGGTCGGCGACCCGCAGGTCGCTGGCGAGCGCCCAGGACACGCCCATGCCCGCGACCGGGCCGTGCAGCGCCGCGATCACCGGCTGCGGGATCTCCCGCAGCCGCGCGGTGACCTCGGCGCCGCGCGCGATGCCCCGGTAGAGCCGCTGGACGCGGCCCTCGGCGGCCTCACCGCCCGGGTCGCCGCCCTGGATGTCCATGCCCGAGCAGAACCCGCGGCCCTCGCCGGTGAGCACGACCACGTGGGTGGACGCGTCGCGCGCCAGCTCGTTGAGGGCGTCGAGCATCTCCTCGGTCAGGGCGCCGTCGACGGCGTTCAGGCGCTCCGGCCGGGACAGGGTGAGGGTGACCACCCCGTCCCGCCGGTCGAGCTTGATCCCGCCCAACGGCTCAGGAGGTGAGCTGCTGGATCAGGGGGCCCATCTGCTCGCCCACGTTCCTGTACACGGTCAGCGGCTCGTTCGCGCTGATCGCGGCCCAGTTGTCCCGGACGTCCTCCACCGACAGCGTGGTGTTCTGGCCGTAGCCGGGGCCCTCCGCGACGAAGATCTTCGCGATCCGGCCGCCGCCGACGGTGTAGACCTCGCCGGAGTCCTCGTTGGACTCGTGCACCAGCCACGCGACGAGCGGCGTCACCTGGTCGACGCCGAGCTTGCCGGCGAAGTCGGCGGGCAGCAGGTCCTCGGTCATCCGGGTCCACGCGACCGGGGCGATCGCGTTGGCCTTGATGTTGTACTTCGCGCCCTCCTGGGCGAGGGTCTTGGTGAACCCGACCAGGCCCATCTTGGCGGTGGAGTAGTTGGCCTGGCCGAAGTTGCCGAACAGGCCCGCCGGGGACGAGGTGTTCACGATCCGGCCGTAGCCCTGCTCGCGCAGGTGCGACCAGGCGGCGCTGGACACCAGGAACGAGCCGCGCAGGTGGACGGCGATGACCGCGTCGAACTCCTCGACGGACATGTTCTTGAACGACTTGTCGCGCAGGATGCCGGCGTTGTTGACGACGATGTCGACCTTGCCGAACGCGTCCAGCGCGCTCTGGATCACGGCCTGCGCGCCCTCGGGGGTCGCGACGTTGTCGGGGTTCGCGACGGCCTCGCCGCCGTTCTTCTTGATCTCGTCCACGACCTCCTGGGCGGGGCCCGCGGAGGCGCCCACCCCGGACCGGTCGCCGCCGAGGTCGTTGACGACGACCTTGGCGCCGCGCGCGGCGAGCTCCAGGGCGTGCTGGCGGCCGAGGCCGTGGCCGGCCCCGGTCACGACCGCGACCCGGCCGTCGTAGCGCAGTTCCGACATTCGCATCTCCCTCACATCGAGACCTGGCCACCAGACAACCATCCGGGGCCACCGAGTGGTACCACTAAACCGAATCTCGCTCGGCCGCGCCGCACCGGGGTCCTCCCCGCGTACGATGAGCCGAGAGGGAAGTTGCGCTGAATGCCGCAATTCGCCGGAGTCTCCGCGTAGTCTCCAGCGAAGCCGCGAGGAGCAACGGAGGTCCCGTCCCGATGATCGCCGCCGCCGCGCCGGGCACCGGCCGCCGCCCCTACCGCGTCGTGCAATGGGCGACGGGCGCCATCGGACGCAGCGCCATCAGGGGCGTCCTCGACCGCGACGACATGGAGCTCGCCGGCGTCTGGGTGCACAGCCCCGCCAAGGACGGCGCCGACGCCGGGGCCCTCGCCGGGCGCGCCCCCGTCGGGATCGCCGCGACCCGCGACCTCGCCGACATCCTCGCGCTCGACGCCGACTGCGTGATCTACGCCCCGAGCCCCGTGCACGACCGGTTCACCGAGCTCGGCACGATCTGCGCGCTGCTGGCGTCCGGCAAGAACCTGATCTCCCTCAGCGGCCTGGTCTACCCCCGCGCGCACGGCCCGCAGTTCGCCGGCGAGCTGGAGCAGGCGTGCAAGCGCGGCGGGACGTCCGTGCACGGCAGCGGCGTCAGCGGCGGCTTCATGGCCGACGTCATGCCGCTCGTGCTGTCGCGGCTGTCGCGGCGCATCAGCCACGTCTACGCCCGCGAGTGCTCCGACTTCGCCCGGCACCCGTCCTGGCGGATGGTCCACGAGATGCTCGGCTTCGGCAAGACCGAGGAGGAGTACCGGCGCGCGCTGCGGCCGAACCGGGCGGCGATGCGCGCGCAGTTCGCCGAGAGCCTGCACCTCGTCGCGGCCGGGCTCGGCGTCGACCTCGACGAGATCGACGTGGACGTCGACTACCGGCTCGCCGGCACCGACCTCGCCACCGCCGCCGGGCCGATCCCGCACGGCACCGTCGCCGCGGCCCGCTGGACGTTCAGCGGGCTCGCCGGCGGCCGCCCCGTGATCACCGTCGAGGTGGTGCACAAGGCCGACGCCGCCCGGATGTCGGACGAGTGGGGCCGCCCCGGCTACTCGCTGCGCGTGGACGGCCGCCCCGCGCTGACGCTCGCGGTCGACCAGGACTGGGCGTCCGACGTGATCTCCGCCGCGTCCGCGCACGCGCTGAACTCCGTCCCGGCCGTGTGCGCCGCCGAGCCCGGGATCCGCACCTACCTCGACCTGCCGATGATCAGCGGCCGGATGCACATCTGAGCCCTGCGGAATTCGGAGCCCTGCGGATTTCCGAGCCCTACGGAAGCGTCCGCGCGGGCTCGGACTCCGCCGCGTCGGACTCCACGGGTCCTGCCTCCGCCGCCTCGGACTCCGCCGCCTCGGCCTCGGCCTCCTCGCGCGCCTCCTTGCGGCGCTTGCGGACGCTCCACACCGCCAGCCCCACGACGGCCGCCACCGCGAGCCCGATCGCGAGGCCCCGGCCCGCCAGCTTCGCCGCGTGCTCGAACGCCGCGCCCGCGAAGTAGCCGCCGAGCGTGAACGTCACCACCCAGGTCACGCCGCCGATGACGTTGAACAGCAGGAACTTCGGATACGGCAGCCGCGAGCTGCCCGCCAGCGCCGGCATCAGCGCCCGCAGCAGCGCGGTGAACCGCCCGATGAACACCGCGAACGCGCCCCGGCGGCGGATCAGCTCCTGCGCGCCGTGGACCTTCGCCCGGTGTTTTCGCATGACCTTGACGTCCAGCAGCCGCGGCCCGTACCGGCGGCCGATCTCGTAGCCGACCGAGTCGCCCGCGACCGCCGCGACCACCGCGATGGCGAGCAGCACCGGCAGCGACAGCACGTCCTGGCTCGCGAGCACCCCGCCGACGACGATCGCGGTCTCGCCGGGGAACACGAACCCGACGAACAGCGCCGCCTCGGCGAACACCAGCGCCGCGATGATCAGATAGATCGTCGCGGGCGGCAGCCCGTCCACCAGGGCGTTGAAGTGTTCGAGCATGGACCCCCGCCATCTCGTCTGCGCCTGGACAGGTCGCGGCCGTTTCGCTTCGGCCACCGACGGTTATGGTAGCCGCGGGGACCCGTCCCCGAACCGGCCGCGAGGACGAGGATCCGGACCGGCCCATCGGCTGTGCGGAGGAGGCGCCGTGAGCGTGCAGGAGGTCGAGGGAGGCCGGTTCGTCCGGCAGGCCAACCGGTTCACCGACCGGATCACCGCGGACGGCTCGTCCGGATACCCCGCCGAGCCCGGCCGGTACCGGCTGTTCGTCTCCTACGCGTGCCCGTGGGCGCAGCGCACCCTGATCGTCCGGCGCCTGCTCGGCCTGGAGGACGCGATCAGCGTCGCCGTCGTCGACCCCATCCGGGACGAGCGTGGCTGGCGGTTCCCCGACCGCGACCCCGTCACCGGCGCGGTGTTCCTCTCCGAGCTGTACCTGGCCCGCGACCCGTCGTTCCAGGGCCGCTACACCGTCCCCTGCGTCTGGGACACCGAGACCGGGCGCCTGGTCACCAACGACTTCCCGAACATCACCACCACGTTCGAGACCGAGTTCACCGCCCTGCACCGGCCCGGCGCGCCGGACCTGTACCCCGAGGCGCTCCGCCCGCGGATCGACGAGCTGAACGACCTCGTCTACAGGACGGTCAACAACGGCGTCTACAAGGCGGGCTTCGCCACCTCCCAGGACGCCTACGAGGAGGCGTTCGACGCCCTCTTCGCCACCCTCGACCAGCTCGAAGAGCGCCTCTCCACGAGCCGCTACCTGTTCGGCGACGACGTGACCGAGGCCGACGTCCGCCTGTACCCGACCCTGGCCCGGTTCGACGCCGTCTACCACGGCCACTTCAAGTGCAACCTGCGCCGCATCGCCGACTACCCGAACCTGTGGGGCTACGCGCGCGACCTGTACTCGATCCCCGCGTTCGGCGAGACGACGAACTTCGACCACATCAAGCGCCACTACTACGTGACGCAGCGCAACATCAACCCGTCCGGCGTCGTCCCCAAGGGCCCGGCCATCGACTGGACCGCTCCCCACGACCGGAACCGCTGACCCCATCACCTCGTTATGCTGGCGGATCTCCACCAATCCGCACGAAAGGCATGCCCGACCATGCGCAGCCAGTTCTTCGGCAACCTCGACCAGGGCCAGCAGCTTCCCGGCCACTTCGCCCTCCAGAACTCCAAGATGCTCCGGGTCCACCTGAACGGGGACGTCCTGGCCCGGCAGGGCTCCATGGTCGCCTTCCAGGGCCAGATGGAGTTCGACTATGAGGGCGCCGGCGGCATCGGCAAGTTCATGAAGAAGGCCCTGACCGGCGAGGGCGTCCCGCTGATGCGCGTCAAGGGCCAGGGCCTGCTGTTCGTCGCGAACGACGCCGACGACATCCACCTGTTCTACCTGGAGAACGAGGGCATCACCGTCAACGGCAAGAACATCCTCGCCTACGACTCGCACCTGCAGTCCGACATCCAGCGCGTCCAGGGCGCGGGCATCGCCGCGGGCGGCCTGTTCAACACCACCCTCCAGGGCACCGGCTGGGTGGCTCTGACCACGCACGGCACGCCCGTCATGCTCGACTGCGGCCGCGCCCCCACGTTCGCCGACGGCCAGTCCGCGGTCGCGTGGAGCACCAGCCTCCAGGTGGGCGTCAACCGCACCTTCAAGGCGGGCGCCCTCATCGGCCGGGGCAGCGGCGAGGCGATGCAGCTCGCCTACCAGGGCCAGGGCTTCGTCCTGATCCAGGCCAGCGAGGGCCCCACGGTGGCCCCCCACACCCACTGAGCAAGCCAAAACCAACAACCAGCAGCCTCAGAGCCACCCCAGCACCACGAGCAGACCGCAAGACGATCGTCCGTAAGCCGAGGCCGCAGCGACCGGAGCGTTGCGATCGCGTGCGAAGCCAGGTTCAAGCGAAGCGAGAACCTGATCGCGAAGCGAGCCGCCAGGCGAGCCGGAGCGATGCAGCGATCGCCGCAGTGCCCGTGGAAGGAAGGGCCGCCAGGCCCGACCGCCGAGGGCAATGCAATAAACACGGTAGCCTGGGGTGCGTCTCAGAACTCACCTGCGAGCTGCGGAAGAGGGCGATCTCCGCCGTGTCGACAGAGTCGTCGCAAACAAGTGCCGACCCAAAGATCACAGATTTCGGCGCCAACGAGTGGCTGGTCGACGAGCTGTACCAGAAGTACCTCGAAGACCCGAACTCCGTTGACGAAGCCTGGTGGAACTTCTTCGCGGACTACCAGCCGGACAGCCGGCCGTCGTCCGCGACCCCCGCGTCCCCCCAGGCGCCGACCGAGAGCGCGGCCCGCGCGGCTGTGAACGGCACCGCGGCCGCTCCGCCGACACCGCAGCGCCCGGTGGCTCCGCCGACGGCTCCCGCGAAGCCGGCGCCGAAGGCGGCGGAGAAGCCCGCGCCCCCGCCGGTGCCGGCGGGCGCGGAGGAGGTCCGGCTGCGCGGTGTCGCGGCCCGGACGGCCACCAACATGGAGGCCAGCCTCGGCGTGCCGACGGCGACGAGCGTGCGGGCCGTCCCGGCGAAGCTGCTGATCGACAACCGCATCGTCATCAACAACCACCTGAAGCGCGGGCGCGGCGGCAAGGTCTCGTTCACGCACCTGATCGGGTACGCGATCGTCAAGGCGCTCGCGGCGATGCCGGAGATGAACGCCGCGTTCACCGAGGTGGACGGCAAGCCGGTGCTCGTCCGGCCGGAGCACGTGAACTTCGGGCTGGCGATCGACCTGCAGAAGGGCGACGGCTCCCGGCAGCTCGTGGTGCCGAGCATCAAGGCCGCCGAGACGCTGGACTTCCGCCAGTTCTGGGCCGCCTACGAGGAGATCGTCCGCAAGGCCCGCGGCGGCAAGCTCACCCTGGAGGACTTCCAGGGCACCACGATCAGCCTGACGAACCCGGGCACGATCGGCACCGTCCACTCGGTGCCGCGGCTGATGCCCGGCCAGGGCACGATCATCGGCGTGGGCGCGATGGAGTACCCGGCGGAGTTCGCGGGCGCGTCCGGCGAGACGCTGTCGCGCATGGGGATCAGCAAGGTCATGACGCTGACCTCCACCTACGACCACCGGATCATCCAGGGCGCGCAGTCCGGCGACTTCCTGCGCCGGATCCACGAGCTGCTGCTCGGCGAGGACGGCTTCTACGACGAGATCTTCGAGGCGCTGCGCATCCCGTACGAGCCGGTGCGCTGGGTCAAGGACATCTCCGCCACCCACGAGGACGACGTCGCCAAGGTCGCCCGCGTGCACGAGCTGATCCACGCCTACCGGGTCCGCGGCCACCTGATGGCCGACACCGACCCGCTGGAGTACAAGCAGCGCCGGCACCCCGACCTCGACATCCTCAAGCACGGCCTCACCCTGTGGGACCTGGAGCGCGAGTTCGCGACGGGCGGGTTCGGCGGCAAGCCGACGATGAAGCTGCGCGACATCCTCGGCGTGCTGCGGATGGCGTACTGCCGGACGGTCGGCATCGAGTACATGCACATCCAGGACCCGGAGGAGCGCGCCTGGATCCAGGAGCGCGTGGAGGTCCCGCACGACAAGCCGTCGCGCGAGGAGCAGCTGCACGTGCTGCGCCGGCTGAACAGCGCCGAGGCGTTCGAGACGTTCCTGCAGACGAAGTTCGTCGGGCAGAAGCGCTTCTCGCTGGAGGGCGGCGAGTCGGTCATACCGCTGCTGGACTCGGTGATCTCGGCGGCGGCGAAGGACAACCTGGACGAGGTCGTCATCGGCATGGCGCACCGCGGCCGGCTGAACGTCCTCGCGAACATCGTCGGCAAGTCCTACGGGCAGATCTTCGGCGAGTTCGAGGGCAACCTCGACCCGCGCAGCGCGCAGGGCTCCGGCGACGTGAAGTACCACCTCGGCGCGTCCGGCGACTTCACGGCCAGCGACGGCTCCAAGATCCACTGCGAGCTGGTCGCGAACCCGTCGCACCTGGAGACGGTCGACCCGGTGCTGGAGGGCGTCGTCCGCGCCAAGCAGGACGTGCTGGACGTCGGCGAGGCCGGCTTCACCGTGCTGCCGGTGCTGATCCACGGCGACGCCGCGTTCGCCGGGCAGGGCGTGGTGGCCGAGACGCTGAACCTGTCGCAGCTGCGCGGCTACCGCACCGGCGGCACCGTGCACGTCATCATCAACAACCAGGTCGGCTTCACCACCGCGCCGGAGTACTCGCGCTCCAGCGTCTACGCGACCGACGTCGCGCGGATGATCCAGGCGCCGATCTTCCACGTCAACGGGGACGACCCGGAGGCGTGCGCGCGGGTGGCGCGGCTGGCGTTCGAGTACCGGCAGACGTTCAAGAAGGACGTCGTCATCGACATGGTCTGCTACCGGCGGCGCGGCCACAACGAGGGCGAGAACCCCTCGTTCACGCAGCCGCTGATGTACGACCTGATCGACGCGAAGCGCTCGGTGCGCAAGCTCTACACCGAGGCGCTGATCGGCCGCGGCGACATCACGGTGGAGGAGGCCGAGCAGGCGCTCCGCGACTACCAGGAGCAGCTGGAGCGGGCCTTCACCGAGACCCGCGAGGCGGCGAAGAAGCCCCTGGAGCCGGGTTCGGTCGTGAAGCCGGACGTCGAGGAGCGCATCCCGATAGACCACGGCAAGGCCGGGACGGCGATCCCGCAGGAGACCGTCAAGCGGATCATCGAGACGCAGGTCAGCCTGCCGGAGGGCTTCACCCCGCACCCGCGGCTCCAGCCGATCCTGCAGCGCCGCGCACAGATGATCGAGGACGACGCGATCGATTGGGCGACCGGCGAGCTGCTGGCGATGGGCTCGCTGCTGATCGACGGCCGCCCGGTGCGGCTCGTCGGCCAGGACACCCGGCGCGGCACGTTCGGCCAGCGGCACGCGGTGCTCGTCGACCGCAGGACCGGCGAGGAGTACACGCCGCTCAAGCAGTTCGGGCAGGGCGTGTCGAAGTTCTACGTGCACGACTCGCTGCTCAGCGAGTACGCGGCGATGGGCTTCGAGTACGGCTACTCGATGACCCGCCCGGACGCGCTGGTCTGCTGGGAGGCCCAGTTCGGCGACTTCGCCAACGGCGCCCAGTCGGTGGTGGACGAGTACATCTCCTCCGGTGAGCAGAAGTGGGGCCAGCACTCGGGCGTCGTGCTGCTGCTGCCGCACGGCTACGAGGGCCAGGGGCCCGACCACTCGTCCGCGCGGATCGAGCGGTACCTGCAGCTGTGCGCGCAGGACAACATGACCGTGGTGTACCCGACCACGCCGGCGAACTACTTCCACCTGCTGCGCTGGCAGGTGCTGTCGGGCCGGAACAAGCCGCTGATCGTGTTCACGCCGAAGTCGCTGCTGCGGCTGAAGGCGGCGACCTCGCCGGTCGAGGAGATCACCGGCGGCGCGTTCCAGCCGGTGATCCCGGAGAGCGACCCGGCGATCGACCCGGCGGGCGTGCGGCGGGTGCTGCTCACCACCGGCAAGATCTACTACGACGTGGTGAAGGCCCGGCAGTCGGCGGGCGCGAACGACACCGCGGTCGTGCGGGTCGAGCGGCTGTACCCGCCGCCGGTCGACGAGATCAAGGCGGAGCTGGCCAAGTACCCGGCGGACGCCGAGGTCGTGTGGGTGCAGGACGAGCCCGCGAACATGGGCGCCTGGCCGTTCATGGCGCTGAAGCTGCCGCACCACATCGAGGGGCTGAGGATGTCGCGGGTGTCGCGCCCGGCGTCCTCGTCCCCGGCCGTGGGGTCGGCGAAGCTGCACCAGGCCGAGCAGGAGGCGCTGCTGGCGCGGCTGTTCGGCGAGCAGAAGTAGGCGGAGGGACGCAGACCCGAGGGCTCCGGTGCACCGCGCCGGAGCCCTCGGCGTCCCGATGGCGGAACGCGCAGAAAGAAGACCACCTGCCCATGTACTTCACCGATCGCGGCATCGAGGAGCTGACGGACCGGCGCGGCGCGGAGGAGGTCAGCCTGACGTGGCTGGCCGAGCGGCTCCGCGAGTTCGTCGACCTGAACCCGGAGTTCGAGACCCCGGTGGACCGCCTCGCCACCTGGCTGGCCCGGCTGGACGACGATGACGACGACTGACTCTCGCGCGATACGCGATATGTCTTGACTTTTCCGTGACGCGACATATCGTGTTTACTGACGGTGGAGCCGGACGAAGGGCATCGCGATGTCGCGCTGGACGATCGAGGAACCGACCACCCTGGACTTCGACGGCGTGGTCGCGCTGCGCATCACGCTGATCGCGGGCAGCGTCTCGGTGCTCGCCTCCGACGAGCGGCCGTCCATCATGGTCGGCGACGTCGAGGGCCCGCCGCTGGTGGTCACGCACGAGGCCGGGATGCTGACCGTCACCCACGAGAAGCTGTGGGAGGGCGTGCTGACCTGGCTGCGCACCCACAAGGCGCGCGCCGCGATCACGGTGACCGTCCCGCACGACTGCCCGGTCTCGCTGAACCTCGTGTCGGCGGACGCCGTGGTGACCGGCATGACGACCCGCACGTCCATCAAGAGCGCCTCCGGCGACGTGACGCTGGACGGGGTGGCCGGCGCGATCGACGCCAACACCGTGTCCGGCGCGATCGAGGCGCAGGGCCTGGACGGGACGGTCTCCTTCACCTCCGTCTCCGGCGACCTGGCCCTCGCCGGCGCCACCGTCGACCGGCTCGGCGCCCGCACGGTCAGCGGCCGCATCGCCGCCGACCTCGCCCTCGGCGCCGACAGCGCGGTCGACGTGAACACCGTGTCCGGCGAGGTGGCGCTGCGCGTCCCCGAGTCCGCCGGCGCGCAGGTCACGCTCAGCTCCGCCGCCGGGCGGATCGAGACGTCGTTCCCCGAACTCGGCCGGCAGGACCGCACGATCGCGCAGAGCGTGACCGGCAAGCTCGGCGACGGCGCCGGCCGGCTCACGGTCAACACCGTGTCCGGCGCCGTCACCCTGCTCGGCCGCGACGACCCGGAGATCACCACCGGCCCCCGAATGGAGAAGTGAGACGTGAGCCCCGTTTTCGGCCACGGCAGGCTGCGGCTGTACCTGCTGAAGCTGCTGGAGGAGAGCCCGCGGCACGGCTACGAGGTGATCCGGCTGCTGCAGGACCGCTTCCTCGGGGTCTACTCGCCCTCCCCCGGCACGATCTACCCGCGGCTGGCCCGGCTGGAGTCCGAGGGCCTCGTCACCCACGAGGTCGTCAAGGGCAAGAAGGTGTACTCGCTGACCGACAAGGGCCGCGAGGAGCTGGAGCGCCGGATGGACGAGCTGGCCGAGCTGGAGGAGGAGATCTCCGCCTCGGCGCAGGAGTTCGCCCGCGGCGTGCAGGAGGACGTCCGGCAGACCGTCCGGACGCTGCGCGAGGAGCTGACGCAGGCCGCGCGGACGATGCGCGACCAGGGCAAGACCACGTCCAAGGAGGCGTGGAAGGAGACCACCGAGCGGCAGAAGGACGAGTGGCGCCGCCAGAAGGAGTACTGGCGCGAGCAGAAGCAGGCGTGGAAGGAGGAGTGGCGGCAGAACTGGGACGACGCCTGGAAGACGGCGACCGGCACCCGCGAGGACGTCGCCCGCCTCAAGCTGGAGCGCCTGCTCCGCACGTTCGTCGAGGACGTCCGCAAGTCGGCGCAGAAGGCCCGGCTGGACGACGACGGGCTCGCCGCCGCGCAGGCCGTCCTGGACGAGGCGCGCGAGCGGCTGCGGAACGAGGTGTTCCGCAAGAAGCCGTGACCGGGGCGGGCCCCGGCCACGGCTCCCGCCTCACGGCGTGAAGACGATCTTGCCGAAGAGGTCGCCCTCCGCCATCGCGGCGAACCCCTCGCGGGCCCGGCTCAGCGGCAGCGTCCGGTCGATCAGCGGCTTCGTGCCGGTCTTGACCAGGAACCGGGCGAGCCGCTCCAGCTGGGCCCGCGTCCCCATGGTGGAGCCGACCACCGACAGCTGCAGGAAGAACACCCGGTTCAGCTCCGCCGGCGGCACCTGGCCGCTGGTCGCGCCGGACACCACGATCCGGCCGCCGGGCCGCAGCGACTTCAGCGAGTGCGACCAGGTCGCCTGCCCGACGGTCTCGATGACGGCGTCGACCCGCTCGGGCAGCCGCGCGCCGGACTCGAACGCGGCGTCCGCGCCGAGCTCCTCGGCCCGCTTGCGCTTGGCCTCGCTGCGGCTCGTCGCGTAGACCCGGTACCCGGCGGCCGACGCCAGCGCGATCGCGGCCGTCGCCACGCCGCCGCCCGCGCCCTGCACGAGCACCGACGCCCCGGGCTGCAGCTCCGCCTTGTCGAACAGCATCCGGTAGGCGGTGAGCCAGGCCGTCGGCAGGCAGGCCGCCTCCGCGAACGACAGCTCGGCGGGCTTCGGCACGAGGTTGCGGCGCGGCACCGCGACCTTCTCCGCGAGCGTCCCCGGGTGCACCTCCGACAGCAGCGACCGCTTCGGGTCGAGGGTCTCGTCGCCGCCGCCCCGGTCCGGGTCGCCGATCACCGAGTGGACGATGACCTCGTTGCCGTCCTCGTCCACCCCGGCGGCGTCGCAGCCAAGGATCATCGGGAGCTTGTCGGCGGGCAGGCCGACGCCCTTCAGCGACCACAGGTCGTGGTGGTTGAGCGCGGCGGCCTTCACCGTGACGGTCGTCCAGCCGTCCGGTACCTCGGGATCGGGCCGCTCCCCCAGCGTCAGCCCGTTCAGCGGATTGTCTGCGTCGATCTGCGTGGCCGTGACAGCGAACATGAACCGACACTAACCGTGCCGGGGTCCGGCGCCACCGGCGGGGCCCACCCCTTCCGGCGGGGCGGGACGCTCCACGACAATTCGTCCATGCGCATGCGGGTGTTACTCCTCACGAGTCTGGTGCTCACGTCGGCCTGCACCGGGCAGGCCGACGGCGGCGACCGTCCCACCGCAGCGGCCTCGAACCGTCCCGCCACCACCGCGACCGGCACCCACGCCGCGCCCGGCACCCCCGCCACCGCCGCGCCGGGCAGCCTCGCCAACCCGCGGATCATGAACTGCGCGAACCGCAACGCCTGGTTCCCCGAGGAGCGCTCCGGTCCCGTCAAGGCAGGCCCGGACGACCTGGTCGTGGAGCCGCTGCTCATCCCGGGCCTGCGCGGCTGGGCGGACGCCGACCCCGTCCGCTACGGGAACCAGGGCCGGTACAAGGTGGGCGTCGTGGTGCGCGCGGGGAAGACGGCCACGCTGTCGATCCCGGCCGAGTACCGGGAGGCGGCCGGCCTGCTCTACAGCGATGCCGCGCGCGACGCGCGCACCCCGGCGGAGGCCGACCACGCGATCACGTTCAGCGCGTGCGCCGGCCACGACACGCCGTTCCCCGGCATGCTGTTCGTGCCCCGGCGGCAGCGCGTCCCGCTGATCGTCCAGCCCGCGGGGAGGCAGCCGACCCGCGAAGTGGTGTCGTTCTTCGCGGGCCGCTGAACCGGCCGTGACCGCTACAGGACCTTGGAGAGGAAGTCCCGGGTGCGCTGGTGCTGCGGGTTCGCCAGGACGTCGCGGGGCGTGCCCTCCTCGACGACGACACCGCCGTCCATGAAGACCAGGGAGTCGCCGACCTCGCGGGCGAACCCCATCTCGTGGGTGACCACGACCATCGTCATGCCGTCGAGCGCGAGCTGCTTCATCGTCTCCAGCACCTCGCCGACGAGCTCGGGGTCCAGCGCGGACGTCGGCTCGTCGAACAGCATCAGCGCCGGCTCCATGGCCAGCGCCCGCGCGATCGCCACCCGCTGCTGCTGCCCGCCGGACAGCTGCGAGGGGTAGTTCCGCACCTTGTCACCGAGGCCGACCCGGGTCAGCAGCGCGACGGCGCGCTCCCTGACCTCCGCCTTCGGCTGCTTCTTCACCCGGCACGGCGCCTCCATGACGTTCTCCAGCGCCGTCATGTGCGGGAACAGGTTGAACCGCTGGAACACCATGCCGATCTCGCGGCGCTGCGCGGCCACCTCCCGGTCGCGCAGCTCGTAGAGCTTGCCGCCGGACTCCCGGTAGCCGACCAGGTGGCCGTTCACCCACAACCGCCCGGCGTTGATCTTCTCCAGGTGGTTGATGCAGCGCAGGAACGTCGACTTCCCGGACCCGGACGGCCCGACGACGCACATCACCTCGCCCGGCTTGACCTCCAGGTCGATGCCCTTCAGCACCTCCAGCCGGCCGAACGACTTGTGCACCTTCTCGGCCTTGACCATCAGCGCGCCCGGATCCGTCATGCGATTTCCTTCCTGCCCGCGCCGAGGCCCTTCGCCGGGCCCGCCGCCGCGGCCCCCCGGGAGAAGTGCCGCTCGATGAAGTACTGCCCCACCAGCAGGAAACTGGTCAGGATCAGGTACCACATGCAGGCCGCGACCAGCATCGGAAAGACCTGGAACGTCCGGCTGCCGACCGCTCTGAGCTGGAAGAACAGCTCGTTGGTGACGGGGACGAAGGCGACCAGCGAGGTGTCCTTGAGCATCGCGATCGTCTCATTGCCGGTCGGTGGGATGATCACCCGCATCGCCTGCGGGAGGACGATCCGCCGCATGGTCTGCATCCGGGACATGCCGAGCGCGCAGGCGGCCTCCTCCTGGCCGGGGTCCACCGACATGATGCCCGCGCGCACGATCTCCGCCATGTAGGCGGCCTCGGACAGGCTCAGCGCGAGGAGGCCGGCCATGAAGCCGGTCAGCAGCGTGCGCGCGTCGACGGTGAAGAGGGTGGCGTCCATGTCGACGCCCATGAGGTCGCCGAGCTGACCGGCGAAGGGCACCCCGCCGATGCGGTAGTGGGCGTACAGGATGCCCATGTTGCCGAACAGGATCGCCAGCACCAGCCGCGGCACCGCCCGGAAGAACCAGGTGTAGAGCCAGGCGACCCCGCTGAGCACCGGGTTCGGCGACAGCCGCATGACCGCGATCACGATGCCGAGCGCGATGCCCAGCACCATCGAGAGCACGGTCAGCAGGACCGTCGTCCGGACGCCCTCGATCACGTTCGGGCGGAACGCGTTGTCGATGATGAACGACCACTGGAACTGCTTGTTGGTCACCAGCATGTGGACGAACATCGCGGCGAGCACCGCGATGACCGCGATGGCGGCCCAGCGGCCCGGGTGCCGGACGGGGACGGCCCGGATGTTCTCGGGCCGCTCCCCCTCCGGCGCTTCCTTCGTCAGATCGGCCATGAGGTCACGGGTTCACGGCGGAGTCGGTGATCGCTCCGGCCTGGACGTTCCACTTCTCGAGGATCTTCTTGTAGGTGCCGTCGGCCTGGAGGGCCTTGGTGGCGCCCGCGATGGCCTCGGCGAGCTGCGTCTGGTCCTTCTTCACCACGAACCCGTACGGGGCGGCCTCGTAGATGTCGCCGAGCAGCTCCAGTTGGCCGTTCGTCTGCTTCACCGCGTAGGCGATGATCGGCGAGTCGGCGAGGCCGGCGTCGTCCTTGCCGGACACGATCGCCGCGGTCGCCTCGTCCTGCCCCTGATACTGGTCGATCTTGATGGCGGGCTTGCCCGCGTCCTCGCACGCCTTCGAGCGCTTCTGGATGTCCTCGACCTGCACGGTCGCCTTCTGCACGGCGATCTTCTTGCCGCAGGCGTTGTCGGGCTGGATGCCCGCGGGGTTGCCCTTCTTGGTGGCCCACTGGGTGCCGGCGTTGAAGTAGCTCACCATGGTGACGGCCTTCTTGCGCTCGTCGTTGATGGTGAACGAGGAGACGCCCGCCTCGTACTTGCCCGACTGCACGCCGGGGATGATGTCGTCGAAGCCGCTGCTCACCCACTCGGTCTTCAGGCCGAGCTTGCCCGCCACCGCGTCGAACAGCTCGCGGTCCCAGCCGACGACGGTCTTGCCGTCGGTGTCGAGGAACTCGTTCGGCGCGTAGGACGAGTCCACGCCGATGAGGATCTTGCCGTCCGACTTGATCGCGTCGGGGACCATCGCGGCGAGCTTGGCGTCCGGGCCGCCCGATGCGGTGATCTTCGGGCCGGCGCCCGTCTCGTCGTCCTTCTTCTCACCGCAAGCCGAAAGCGCGAGGGCGCCCGTCAGCACAAGCGCGCCCGTCAGAATGCCGTGACGTCGCAGAGAACCGGTGATCACTGGTCCCCCTCCACATGGTTGCGTCGGATCCGTGTAGATCCGAAGGTCAGGTGCACAGTTTGGCGCACAACCTCCCTGATCTGGATAAAGGGTCCGAAACAATCACGCAACGAGGTAGCGCTGGAAGGGCGCGTCTACCTGTTCTTCACCCACGGTGTGCTACTGACCGGCTACATGTGGCGACCGTCACGTGACGGTCAACACCCACCCCGGCCACCGGGCGGCCCGGACCCCGTGTGGCACAATCGGACAACGGGTGACCCCCGTACGTCGCGAGATGACCACCCTGGTGAGGCCACCAAACACCACCACCGCGGCGGCATCGCAAGAAAGCCAACTTTCACTGACAGGGGTCGCTGTGGCTGCTGAGCCCATTCACACCGAACCGCCCTCGCTGGAGGACGATCCGGCGTTTCCGCTGCACCGCGGCGGGAAGCTGGAGATGCGGTCGACCATCCCGGTCCGCAACAAGGACGACCTATCGCTGGCCTACACCCCGGGCGTCGCCCGGGTGTGCACCGCCATCGCCGACAACCCCGACCTGGCCTACGACTACACCTGGACGTCCAGGGTCGTCGCCGTCGTCACCGACGGCACCGCCGTGCTCGGCCTCGGCGACATCGGCCCCGCCGCGTCCATGCCGGTCATGGAGGGCAAGTCCCTGCTGTTCAAGGAGTTCGCCGACGTCGACTCGGTGCCGATCGCGCTGAGCTGCACCGACGTGGACGAGATCGTCGACACGGTGACCCGGATGGCACCGAGCTTCGGCGGCATCAACCTGGAGGACATCAGCGCCCCCCGCTGCTTCGAGATCGAGGACCGGCTGCGCGCCGCCCTCGACATCCCGGTCTTCCACGACGACCAGCACGGCACCGCGATCGTCGCGCTCGCCGCGCTGAAGAACGCGGCCCGCTTCGTCGGCAAGCCGCTGTCGGAGCTGCGCGCGGTCGTCGCCGGCGCCGGCGCGTCCGGTATCGCCGTCTCCAAGATGCTGATCGAGGGCGGCATCGGCGACATAGCGCTGTCCGACAGCAAGGGCCTCATCCACGAGGGCCGCGACGGCCTGAACCCGGTCAAGGAGCGCATCGCCGCGATCACGAACCGGTCGCACCTGAAGGGCTCCACCGAGGAGGCGCTGCGCGGCGCCGACGTGTTCATCGGCCTGTCCGGCAGCACCGTCCACGAGTCCTGCGTCGCCACGATGTCGGAGAACGCGATCGTCTTCGCGCTCTCCAACCCGACCCCCGAGGTCCACCCGGAGGTCGCCCGCCGGCACGCCAAGGTCGTCGCGACCGGCCGCAGCGACTACCCGAACCAGATCAACAATGTGCTGGCGTTCCCGGGCATCTTCCGCGGCGCGCTGGACGTCCGCGCCCACACCATCACCGAGGGCATGAAGCTGGCCGCGGCGAACGCCCTGGCCGACATCGTCGGCGACGACCTGACCGCCGACTACATCATCCCGAACCCCTTCGACGACCGGGTCGCCCCGGCCGTCACCGCCGCGGTCGCCGACCAGGCCCGCCGCGAGGGCGTCAACCGAATCTGACCCGCCGCCGGCCCGTGCTCCCCAACGAGCACGGGCCGCCGGGCCGTCAGAGCGCCCGCCGAGGCTCCTCATCGAGAAGGCCGCGTCCGCCATGAACGCGCCTCTGCCTCCTGTACTCCAGCGGAACCTCGCCATGCTCACGCTCGTACTCCGCCACCAGCTCTCGGGCCGGCAACTGGGACGCAAGAGAGGGTGAAGTGTCCGCCCTTCACCGGTTCGGGGCAGGCGTGAACAGGGCCGACTTCATTCCCGAGCGGATCTGGATACGACCGGAAGGAGAGCGGCTACGGCCGCCCGACCGTGCTGACGATCCGGAATTGTGGGCGGAGCACGTCGCCGCTGAGGAGTCGGTGGTCACCCAGGTCAGCCAGGACGCGAACGGCATGCTCTGGCCGACCTCCTCGTCCTCGGCCCTCCACACCATGCGGCAGATGATCGACGCGGCAGAACTGGTGCCAGACCTGAACGTCCTGGAGATCGGCACCGGCACCGGCTACAACGCGGCGGTCATGGCCGACCTCGGCGTCCGCGTCACCACGGTGGAGATCGACCCGAAACTGGCCGCCGCCGCATCGGCCGCCCTGGAGCGGACGGGCTTCGCCGACCGTGTGACCGTCGTCAACCGCGACGGCGAGCAGGGCGCACCCGAGCGAGCGCCCTTCGACCGCGTGATCGTGACGGCGGCGGCACGCACGATCCCGTACACGTGGGTCGAGCAGACTCGCCACGGCGGCCGTCTCGTGGTCCCCTACTCGGGCCCCGAATGCGCGGGGGCGCTCCTCGTGCTGGACATCGCGGGAGGGACGGCGACCGGACACGCGGTAGGCGACGCCTTCTTCATGCCGCTGCGGGGTCAGAAGCAGCCGCAATCGATCCTGCGGGCAGAGCGCGCACCCGACGCACTTCGCAGACTCCGTATCACCGTCACCCGGACCGGCCAGGACGTCGCCTTGACTCCCTCCGCGTGAGGGTAACGGGCCCGCTCGCGTCCTTACTCGAACGGTGCGTGGCAGTCTGCAGGTCATGGAGCTGAGAACCCCGCGGCTGCTGCTACGCGAGTTCCGCGCCGAAGACCACGCGGCCGTTCACGCCTTCGCCGGCGATGCCGAGGTGACTCGCTACACCGACTGGGGCCCCAACAGCACGCAAGACACCACCGCGTTCCTGACCGAGGTCGTCCAGGACGCCGATGCCCTCCCCGCCACCGGTTCGGACTCGCCGTGGTCGAGCAGGAGCAGGGCACTCTCATTGGAGCGATCGAACTCCAGGTCACCAGCACGTCCCACCGGCGCGCAGAGCTGGGTTACGTCCTGCACCGCCAGTGGTGGGGACGCGGGTATGCAGGCGAAGCCGCCGCCGCTCTGCTCCGCTTCGGCTTCGACGACCTGGGTCTGCACAAGGTCTCCGCCACCTGCGACCCCCGGAACAAAGCGTCGGCCCGCGTCCTGACCAAGATCGGCATGCGGCACGAGGCCCATCTCCGCGACCACCTGCACCTGCGGGGCCGGTGGCACGATCGCTTGCTCTATGCGGCCCTGTCCCAATAGCCATCGCCCGCTGAACGAAGACCGACCCCGGAACCCGCGAGATTCCGGGGCCTGCTCGCACTCCTCACTGCCCTGGCGACAGCCAGACCAGTTCCGCGGCCGTCCGCCGTGACGCGCACTCCGGGGTGAGCCACCGCCCGAACCCTCGCCCGCTCAGCGGCACGGTGGCGGCGGAACCGTCCGGCAAGGCGATCCAGTAGGCGAGGATCTCCTCCACAACCGCCTCGCCCTCAAGAGTTCTGCGCCTGGAATCTGTTGTAGGCATCGGGCGTGGTCTTGTGGAGGCCAGGTTTGGTCTTGTGGAGGCCAGGTTGTCGCAGAGCGGCTGCGGCGCCGGGCGGGGGCTGTTGCGGCATGCTGTCTATTATAAACATCTCCGAGCCCACGAGACCCTAAGAAATATCGTATGACGTCTTCTGATTGAAAAAAA
>NZ_VCKZ01000145.1 GCF_005889745.1 Actinomadura geliboluensis | reverse complement strand
GAGTGTAGAAGACGTTGCGCAACGGCCGGTGGAAACGCTTGGACCGGTGGTGGTTGCCGGTCACACGTTCGGAGTCGCGCGGGACGGGCGCCAGGTCGGCGTAGGAGGCCAGCCAGCCGGAACTAGCGAACGTTTCGGCGGCCGTCGGGAACTGGGAACCCAGGATCGGGCCCATGCCGGGCAGACTCTCGACGATGGCCGCTTGAAGGTGTTCTTGGAACCGGCTGGTGATGAGCTTGTCGGCGTCCTTGAACTCCCGGTGCTCTCCAGTAGTTGCCGGGCCAGTCTTTTATCTGGCGGGCGAGCTGGTCGATCTGGGCGTCCAGGTCGGCGATCTCCTTGTGCAGGTAGCGGGTGGCAAGGGCCTTGAGAGTGAGTTTGCTGGCGGCAAGCCAGATGTGGACCTTGCCGGGGCGGAACTGCCTGGCGGTGGCAACCGGCCCGGCTAGGGCAGGCCGCGCAGCCGCTCGCGCAGTTCGTCCGGTGCGGTGCCGACCACCGCGCGGACCTGGTCGGCGGCCTGGGCGAGTGCCTTCATCGCCGAACGACGCGCGCCCCGCAGGGTCCGGATCATCTCCGCCGCCCCGTCCTGGTTCTGGCACAAGAGCGGGTCAGCCCGGAGCCGTAGGGGCCGGCGCCTTCCAGTCCGAACCTGCCACCTCGCCCAGGTCACGCGTCCACTTCAGCAGCTTGCGGTATCCGGCGCGTGTCATCGGCACGCTGGTGACCGCCAGATTTACACTGGTCTGGTCCAGGGCCACCATCACGTGAGCGTTGGCGTGGATGTCGTCCGCCACCGTGACGATCGTGCCGACTCCGCCGTGCCCGACGCCCCGCAGGGCACCGCTGCCACCGAACCTCCATGAGCATCGCCCGGGGGGGCGGGGCCGCCGGTCACGGCGGCACGGGCAGGACTGCGATGGATGGCTCAAGCCCCTATGTGCCACAGCGCTCCGGGCCGACGACGCCGAACAGATCGAACAATTCGAGCTGCTGAACACGCACCTATGGCATGTCTTCTCGCTCTCCCCATCCAAGCGAACTGTGTACCCGGTGGTACGGCAGCAACTTGATATGCTTATCGGAACTCTGCGGCGCGGGCATTCAGAAAGCGACCACAAGCGCCTATGCGTCCTGGTGGGTGACTTGCTTCAACTCGCCGGAGAAATTCTCTTCGATGCCGACAGGTACACAGAGGCCGCACACTGCTACAAGTTAGCTGCGGACGCCAGCAAAGAAGGCGGCAGCTTCGACCAGTGGGCATGTGCGCTAACCCGACACGCCTACCTCGGCATGTATGAACAGAATTACGACGTTGCATTGCCTCTACTGGAGGGTGCGTCCCGTGTCGCGCGGCGCGGTGACAGCCAGCTTTCAACCCGCCATTGGGTATCTGCCGTAGAGGCTGAGGCACACGCCGGCCTCGGCAACTTCGACGCATGCCAGAGAGCCCTAGAAGCGTCTGAAGAGGTTCAAACGCTTTCCGGCCCGGTGATGCCTGGGGGTTGGCTCCGCTTCGACGGATCACGACTCGCAGAAGAACGCGGGACGTGTTACGCCGCCCTTGGCCGTACCGGCTTGGCCTCATCGGCGTTGATAGAAGCTCTGGAAGAAGCTACGTCACTCCGCAGACAAGGCAGCATCTTGGCTGACCTCGCGATGCTCGGCATACGGGGACGAGACCTCGACCAGACGCTTAGCTACGGGGCTCAGGCCGCCGAGCTGGCGGAGCAAACCAGGTCTTCTGGATATGTTGGCCGCAAGCTTCAAGCGCTCAGTAGCGAACTAGAGCCCTTCTTGGCCGACAGTCGAGCGGCGCAACTCAATGACCGCATAACCCAACTTTAGGGAGTGCAGTGGGAGAGCAAGACGACCGGGGACGCGTGTTCCGGGAAGCATGGATAAAGGGTGTTCGGAAACACTTCCCCGGAGAACCGAAGCCAGGATATGTAGCACCTTGGGAAGAAACGCCCGACTGGGAACGGCAGGCCGCAAGCGCAGTCTTCCAACAGGTCGCCGATTTCATCCGGCTATCTGACGGCGCAGCGTCCAAGCTCACGAGAGAGCAAAAGGGCCGCTTCGTTGCACTGTGCTGGATACCTCAGATCTACAAGCACATACCCGACCCGAAACCGTCCTACGTCGCAGACTGGGCAGACCTGCCGCCGTGGCAGCGGGAGACAGACGCCGACATCTTCGAGGCGATCGAACGGGACGTCTTGTAGGTATCCGACAAGCACTGACCCGGCGACGGTCCCGGCCTGGGCAGGCCGGGGCCGTCCGCTGCCCTGGTCGCTGTGGACCTGCGCCAGTGGGCGCCTAGCCCACCTCCAAACCTGGCCAGAGCACCCCCGACGGGGACGTATTGTGACGTGGCTCTCAGTGGCGGAGGCCGGTCCGCCGGGGTGGCTCCTCGCGCGTCTCACATGCGGAACGTGGTCACAGCACACACGGTAACACGCCCTGACCTGCGCTTTTGATGGAAAGACACCCATTCTAGTGAGGGGGGCGATGACCTACCAAGGTGAACGAGACAACAGCCTGCTCGGGGACCTTCGGTGCTCGCGGTGCCAGGAGTGGAAGCAGCCGGAGGAGTATTCAAGGGACCCCAACGCCAGGGAGCACTGGAAGTTCAAGAGACAGCGCTACTGCAAGCAGTGCGCCAGGGAGTACACCGCAGAGCGGCGGGTCAAGCGGAGCGTGCCGCTGATTCCACGTCCAGCCTGATCTCTGTGTCGGCTGTGCTGCGTGGTGCCGCTCCGTTTCGAAGCCGCCGAGCAGGCGAGGAGCAGACGTGCCCGGCTGGACTGTGCCTTGGGTATCTGCAGGACGCCGTGGTCAGATGATTTCCAGGCCACCTGTTGTCTTCAACATGTTGCTACTCTGTAGGGGGGCGGGCCAAGACTGCAAGAGGTGCTCAAGCAGGTCGTTTCTTTTTCTTGTGTGGAGCCGGAAACGGTATTCACCGGGGCCGTGCTGGCAGAGATTGCCCAGGTCAGTACGCCGGGTGCCGTCCCATTCATGGACGACCGCGTACTTCACGTCCAGGCTGAACTCGATGATGTCGTCCCAGTCATCGAAATTCTGCTCCGGTGGGGCTTGGCGTCCGTGCGCGCCGAGAGTCACCTCGATCCTGAATGCGATCTGCCCGTTTACAATGCCAGGGCTGACAGTGGCGGTTGAAGGACCGGATTCATCGTCGCCGAGACGGTAGAGCCCTTCGCGGACGCACACCCACTTGATGCCGTCTGCGTAGTGGTTTCCGTGTGCCGACAGGTCCCGAGGCGGTGTCCGCAACCGCTCACCGACCGCATCAGTGGTCTTGATGACCTCCTCGGGCCGCTCGGCCTCCGGCCACAGGACAAGCAGCACTTGCTCCGCGTCTTCCACCGGGGTGACCCCGGAATGGCGACCAGCCCGTTCACGACCGCGAGCGTGGACACGGACTCGGTACGAGCCGGGGTTTCCCAGGTCCAGGTCGGGGTACTCCGGGTCCCAGTTGAACGCCAGGGAGCCAGTGGACGAGGCGAAGGAAGCTTCCACTACTTCGTCCCACTCCTCAGTCGGCGGGAACTGTTCCGGCGAGTGCGCCCGCACATCGAGGGTGACGTGGACGTCCCCGGTGTGTGCTCCGGTCCAGATGCCGATCAACTGGCCGGTGACATCGACCAGGCCATTGCGGACCCAGTCGAATCTCACGTCCAGGTTCGGGGGCTCGTAGGAGATGACGAGCGGGAGCACGTGGTGCTCGACTCGGACGGTCACGGTTGTCTTGGCCACTGGTTGGCGTCTCCGTTGGAGGTGTGAGCGGTGTCCTTGGCGGGCTGGGCCAGAGCCCGGCCTTTGCCAGGGTAGGCAGAAGGCCGGGCTCTGGACCGGTCACTCGTCGTTGATGCAGTTGATGTCGTTATGGGAGCTGCAGACCCGGACCCAGAAGTTGTCCCAGTCCATCACCCGGTATGCGTTGTACCAGGCTCTGCGGAGACTGCCCTCCTTGGAGTTGTGGTTCTCGTTGATGTTTCTCCAGCTGTAGTCGTTCTTCCCTTCCAGTGCGGCACCCTGACGGGTGGACGCGAAGGGGTACTCGTCGCAGGACTCTCCGGCCCCGGGGTTCCGGTTACCGCAGGCCTCGGTGCGGTTTCGGTTCTGCAGGTCCTTGTTGATGAGCCGCGACAGCGGTTCGCCGTCGGGTTCGTTACCCAGTGACTGGAGCCGGCCCCAGTGGTGTGAGGTCTGGTTCTGGGCGTCCTGGATGTGCAGGGCGACCTCTATGTACCGGTGAGGGGTCGGTGTCGTCGAGGTAGACCTTGTAGATGGGCTGGAAGTCCTTCATGACGCAGCCCTGGTCTGCGGTCGGCTGCTGCAGGTTCTTGGTGTCGCACCGGATATAGCTGGAGTAGGGCAGCAGGGTCTCCGGCTGGTACGTCAACTCTCCGCCGAAGAAGAACTTCAGCTTCGGTGCCAGGTAGTGCTCCTTCTTGTTGACCGTCGCCGACTTGAATCGCCACCAGCCCTTCAGCGGCTTGTTCTTCAGTACCTGTGCCTGGTTCGGCGGCGGGCTTTCAGCGATCTGCTCGCACTTGTCGTCGCCGGTGCACCGCACGGTGGCTTGGACGCTCATCGCGCCGGTGTCCATGACGCCCCAGGAGCTGTACATGTTGAGCTTGATGGTGTTGTCGAAGATCCGCTCGTTCCATCCCGAGGCCCAGCGGAACGCCTTGACCATCATGTATTCCTCGCCGATCACCTTATGGCGGGGTGCGCGTATCAAGCGCCCGCGTGGACGTATGCGGCCCACACCGACGGCAAGTTCGGAAACCTCGTCCTGAGCTGTCTGACCGCGTGATGGACCGCCGCTGACGCGCACAACGGTCCGGATCGATCCGCGATCAATTCGCGGTAGATCTGTTGGCTGAAGGCTGGTGCCACGGCATCGTTGACGCGCCAGAGCGTGCCGACCACCTGGGAGAACCCGGCTATCTGAAAAGCCGCCAACGGGTGGATCGCCTCGTCGGACAGGCGCGCGGTAGTGCGGGCCGTGTCACAGGCGGACAGAAGCGCGAACTCCGCGTTTTGCAGTCGCAGCCGGGAAATGTCCAGCACCCGAAACGGCGCGTGGTCGTGGTCGTGCAGTGCGAGGTGGCTGTCCGAAGGGTTGTCCGGGTTGCTGTACGCGTGGCAGGCGAAATGCGCCCAGGCACTGGCCGGCAAGGCGTCGAGAACGGCGTCACGAGTCGCGTCCGCGCCGACCAGGACAGTAGCACCGGGTATGAGAGCGGCCAGGTGGTCGGCTTCGGCCTGTGCGCCGGGCAGGTCCGGGGCGTCCGGAGTGTGCGGCATCGCGACCACCAGCGGCCGCGGCTCGTTCCGGTCATAGCGGCGAGCCGCGCGGGCGTGGCCTAGAGCGCGGATCGTCGGCGTAATGGAGGAGACGACACGGTCGATGAGCGCAGGTCCACCGGCGCGGTGGTGGCCCGCCGCGTGCAGGGGAAGCAGGCTGAGCAACCCGACCGGGGCCCACCAGATCCTCGGCCACGGACCGTTCGCCGCCGGTTCCGCCGTCAGCCCCAGTTCGCCGAGCACAGGGCCCGCGACGGTGTCCCACAGCCACTCGAGTGTGTCGTGGATCGTTTGCTCGGCCTCCAGCCGCCCCTCCGTGAACGCGGTGTGCAGAGCGCGCACGCGGTGACTCACGGTCTCTTCACTCAGACCGTCCAGTGCGCGTGACCGGACCCCGTCCGGAGTGACGATCAGCGCGTCACACCCGTGCCGGCTGACGTTGACGTACACGATCGGGCCCTCGTGCGCCTGTGCGGTGAGATCGGTCAGCAGTGGAGGCCGCAGGAAGCGCTCCATCCCGGGCAGCGCGCGGATTCGATCGGTCACCGCGTCGAGTTCGTCGGCGAGGGCCACACGGTCCCTCGTGGTGTCGGTTTCGAACTCCGCGGTGAGCGTCCGGAAGCGCTCGGCCAGCTCGGGTGCCCGCTCGTGCAGGTCGGCAAGATCGCTGCGGCTATCGAGGGCCTGGGCGGCGAGCACGCAGCGCCCGGATTCGAGCAGGGTCACCGCGCTCACCTCGTCGCCGCCGATCAGCGCGCATGCGGCCGCGTCGGCGGCGACCCCGGCGAACCGGCCGAGCCAGTACTGGGCGTCCCCGCGGCGCAGGCGGCGTCCGGCAAGTCGAGGCAGCAACCCGACCGCGGCGGCGTACCCCTCGGCGGCTACGTCGAACTGCCCGGCTTCGGCGGCCAAATCCCCCCACCGTCCCGCCCCTTCAGCGCGGCTCCCCGCCGGCGATCCGGCGGAAGACGCGGCCTCCCGGTAGCAGTTGAGCGCCTCGGTCAGCGCGTCTGCGTCACCGAGGTGCCGGAAGCCGAGCACTAGGACATTGGCGACCCGGGTCAGGAGACCTGCCCGGGAATAGGCGTCCTGTTCGGTCCTCCGCGCCGCACTGCGGGCCAGCCCGACCGCCTCGTCGAGGACGTGCGGATCCGGCGGCTCCCGTCGCACGGTGGCGGGTGCGACGGGGTTCGTGCACCAGTCGCCGAGCGCCGCGGCCAGGTTCGCGGCGTATCCGGGCCAGTCCGGACTGTCCTCCGGAGTCGCGGCCACAGAGGCGCGACGCGCGGCGATCGCCTCCCGCAACGCGTTCCGATCACCGAACCATTCGTACGCCAGGCCCAGCACACCGCCGAGGTTGGCCAGCCGCGCCGCCCGGTCCGGGTCGTCGTCCGCTGTCACATCCGCGGCTGCGCGGTGCGCGGCGATCGCCTCGTCGATCACGCTCGCCTCGCCGGTCCTGATGAACCAGTCGGACAGCATGACGCCAAGGTTGGAAAGCCGCTGGGCTTGGCCGGCGACCAGGCTCGCGCCGAAGCGGACGGACTCCCGCGCCCGGTCGACCGCATCCGACAGCACCTCCAGCTCGCCGGTCACCAGGAACCGGTCGTGCAGAACGACGGCGAGGATGCCGAGTGAACGCGAGTGGCCGCCCTGCCCTGCGGTGGCCTCGGCGGCACGGCGAGCGACGTCGATCGCTTCCATGACGTGGGCCAGGTCTCCGGTCGCGTGGAACAACGCGTTCAGGTTGACGGCGAGGTTACCCATGAACTGGGTCTGCAGCGGATGGCCCGCCGACGTGCACGCGACCGCCTCCCGTTCAATGGTGACGGACTCCGCCAGTGCGGCGCGGTCCCCCAACTCTTCACCGCGGGCGGCCAGCGCCGCGGCGAAGTGGTCCAGCCGGACGCTGCGGCGTGGGTGCCCGACGGGGGTCGCCTCCGCCACCGAGCGCCCGAGCTCGATCGCCCGCTCGATCAGGGCCGGGTTCCGGGTCTGCCTGAACTTGGCGGCGTACCGGCCGCACGCTTCGGCGTCGGTGTCGGCGCGTTCCCGGTCGTCGGCCGATTCCGAGCGCTCGCCGGTGAGCGCGGCCCAGTCTCGTTCCGTGGTGGTCAGCTCGACGAGGTTCTGCGAGTGCCGCGGATCGGTGACCGGGGTGTGGGCCACCAGTGTCTGCCGGACCCGGAGCAGTTCGGCCAGATCATCCCGTGCCCTGCGAGCCTGGTAGCGGTCGTCGAGCAGGTAAGCGAGACTCTGCAACCGGTCGAGCACGTCGAGCGACCCGGCTGGCGTGAGTTCCACCGCTCGCCGCGCGGCGTCAACGGCTTCCTCCATGACATCGGTCTCCTCGGTGTCACGGGACCAGTCGTGCAGAACAACGGCGAGATGGTGCAGACACCTCGCGGTGATCACATCGTCGGAGGAGCACTCGACGGCGGCCCGCGCGTGCTCGACGGCTTCCGCCAGGAAGTCGAGATCCTCCGCCACGGTGAATGCCGTCCGCAGCGCGACGACGAGGTTATCCAGGTAGACCGCCTTCTTCGTGGACGGTTCCTCGTCGACGGCCGTCCGGCTCCAATCCAGCGCCTCGGCCAGGGTCCCGGGGTCCCGATTCTGCAGGTACGCGGTGTGCAGCAGCATGCCGAGGTTGCTGGCGTAGCTGGCCGATTTCTCCGGGCTTTCGGACGCAAGGAGGTAGGCCTCCATGACTTTCTGGACGGCTTCCCGCAGGAACTGCAAGTCGCGGGTCTGGTGGTAGCGGGTCTGCAGCAAGCCCCCGAGATTGGACAGCACCGCTTGACTTTGGGCCACGTCCTCCTCGGCCGGCTCCTCGCCCAGCAGGGCACGGCCGAGATTGATCGCCTTCTCGATCGACGCAGGGTCCGCGCTGTGCCGGGCGACCTTCAACGCCTCCCAGAACCGCTCGGCCAAGCCGTCTACCGGCCCGCTACCCACGGGTCAATCCTCGTCGCCTTGCAGGGTGCCGGCCGGTCCGCCAGGCGCCTCGTCCGGCTCCGCGACCTTGCGCTTCAGGGTGTAACCGCGTTCCGCGGGCTTCCTCCAGCAGTGCCGCCTCTTCGCGCGAGAGTTCGGGTTCGTCCTGAAGACCAGGTGCTGGACGCGGTCGCCGTGCTCGGGCGTCCAGTCCAGGGCGGCGGCGACCCTGCGGGCCGGAGCGGTGCGCTGCCACGCGGCGTCGGGCAGCGCCGCCAGCCACGGGCCGGCGTCTTCGACGGTCACGACGCCGGCCACCGCGTCCCAGGCCAGCATCCGGTCGGGACGCCCGGCCACCCAGAACCGGCCCCGGCTGCGCACTGACCTGCCGGCGAGGTCGTCCATGGCCTCGAAGAACCGGGCTGGGTGCAAGGGCGTGGTGCGCCGCCAGACCACGGTGTCCACCGCCGGGGTGTGCAGCCGGCAGGGCAGCCGGGCGGTGGCCGGGTCGACGCGCGCGGCCAGCTCGTCGATGCGCAGGGCCGGGCCGGTCACCGGCGGCAGCGAATCGCCCGGGAGGACGACCGGTGTGGCCGGTGCCAGGTGCCCGAGCACCTCCCGGCACAGGTCGAGGTCGTCCGGGGCCGCGGGGGGCAGCGGAGCGGGCAGGATCTCGGGGACGATCAGCGCGGTGGCGTACTCGATCTGGTGGGCGAGCACCTCGGCCAGGTAGCGCTCGTCGCCGGCCGCGCCCGCCTTGCCGAGGTCGGCCAGCCGTTCCCCGCGGCAGATGTCGGCGGGTGTCAGCTCCGGGTCCACGGCGGTCACGACACCGGTGAGCCGCAGGTCGCCGCTCCACTCGGGATGGCCGATCGCCTCGGCGACGGGCCGGGGCTCGACGCAGTCCCACAGATCCACTACCAGCAGCGGGGCCGTCCCGGCATGTCTGAGCAGTTGCGGGATCAGGTCCTGGCGGACGGTGCAGGTCACGCATCCGTGCTCCAGCCGGACCACCGCGCGCTCCAGCACCGCCCCGGCCCGGCGGACGGTGCGGACCACCAGGCCCCCGGCGATCTCGCGGAGGTCGTGGTGGACGGCCACGGCACCGGGATGCTCGCGCAGCAGCCGGTCGACGGCGGCGGCCCGGGCCGTCCCGTGCAGTCCCGCGACCAGCACGACGGGTACCGGCATGAGTCCCTCCCTCGCGAATGAAAATGATTATCGCTATCATTACACGGGTCGAGAGGAGATTCGATGGCTCGCAACGAGCTCCGGCCGGTGGTCAAGCTGCGCTCGACCGCCGGGACCGGCCACACCTACGTGACCCGCAAGAACCGCAGGAACACCCCTGACCGGCTGACCCTGCGCAAGTACGACCCGATCGTGCGCAGGCACGTGCTGCACCGGGAGGAGCGCTGATGGCCGCGCATTGCCAGCTGACCGGAGCGCGGCCCGGCTTCGGCAAGAAGGTGTCTCATTCGCACCGCCGCACCCCACGGCGGTTCAACCCCAACATCCAGAGCAAGCGGTACTGGCTGCCCAGTGAGCGCCGGTACGTGCGGCTGCGGCTGTCCGCCCGCGCGATCAAGACCGTCGACAAGATGGGCATCGAGGCCGCCGTCGCCCGCGTCCGCGCCCGGGGAGAGAAGGTCTGATGGCCAAGAAGAGCAAGATCGCGGCGAACGAGCGCCGCAGGGCGACCGTCGCCCGCCACGCGGCGCGGCGCGCCGAACTCAAGCGCATCGTCCGCAGCCCGCACACTGCCGAGCAGGTCCGGGAGGCCGCCGCCCGCGAACTGCGGCGCCAGCCCCGCGACGCCAGCGCCACACGCGTCCGCAACCGCGACGCCGTCGACGGGCGCCCCCGCGGACATCTGCGCAAGTTCGGACTCTCCCGGATCCGCTTCCGAGATCTGGCCCACCGAGGCGAACTCCCCGGCATCACCAAGTCGAGTTGGTAAGGACCACTCTGATGGCCGCTCCCAAACGCAAGACCTCCCGCAGCAACACCCGCAGGCGCCGCTCGCAATGGAAGGCGAAGCGCCCGGACCTGGTACCCGCGACCGTCGAGGGCCGACAGATCATCGTGCCGCGCAACCTGGTCCGCGCCTACCACCGTGGTCTGATCCGCCCCTGACCGCCACCGCCCACCGGGAAGACAGGCCAGGGCCTGCCCGGGCCCGGCCGTCACTTGCCGGCACTGTCGCCAGCACCGCGCGAACTGCCAACGCGCGAACTGCCAACCCGCCACGGAGGCCCCGATGACCGCATCTCCATCTCGCCGCCCTGACAAGCGGCCCAAGCCGAACCCGCTGCACGGCGTGACCTATATCGACTACAAGGACGTCGATCTGCTGCGCCGATTCATCTCCGACCGCGGCAAGATCCGCAGCCGCCGCGTCACGGGCGTTACCGCCAAGCAGCACAGGCAACTCGCCCGAGCCATCAAGAACGCCCGCGAGATGGCACTGCTCCCCTATGGTTCCCGCCCCGCGAGCGAGGCTGCACGCAACACGACCCGGCGAGCCGTCCGGCGGCACGGCTGCCCTCCTGATAACAGGTCGCCGTCGTGACCGGCAGGGGCCGAGGACCGCAGCCGTTTGGCGCGTCGGCGACACCGCGGCAAACCTTGGTGATCGAGCCACCTGCCCGCACCTGGAGAGGCCCAGCGCGCACGCACTCCACGCCGCTCTGCGCGCCAAACGAGAGCGGCGTGACCACCGTGTACCGGCCCCTGGCGGCGCTCATCGCGCGGGGTCGGTACACGCCTGGAACACCGCGGCGAGACCGGTCTACCGGGTCGCCGGACACCGCCCGGCGACGACCGGCGATGACCACGGCGGCCGCGGCGGCCGCGGCGCCGAACGGGGGCATCAGGCCATGATGGCGGGGCCTTGCGCCAGGTGACGCTCGGCGTCGAGGGCGGCGGCGCATCCGGTCCCGGCGGCGGTGACGGCCTGCCGGTAGTTGGGGTCGACCAGGTCGCCGCAGGCGAACACGCCGGGAACGCTCGTGCGGCTGCTCGGCGCCTCGGTGACGACGTGGCCGTGCTCGTCCAGGTCGACTTGGCCGGCGAACAGGGCGCTGCGCGGGTCGTGTCCGATCGCGACGAACAGCCCCGTGACGTCGAGGTGCCCGGTTCGTCCTGTTCCGGTGTCGCGGACGGACAGCCCGGTGACGGTGTCGGTGCCGTGCACGGCGGTGACCACGGTGTTCCACCGGACGTCGATCTTCGGGTCGGTCAGCGCCCGGTCGGCCATGATCTTGCTGGCGCGGAACGTGGCGCGCCGGTGGACGATCGTGACGGAGGCGGCGTAGCGGGTGAGGAACGTCGCCTCCTCCATGGCCGAGTCGCCGCCGCCCACGACCGCGATGTGCTGGTCCTGGAAGAAGAAGCCGTCGCAGGTTGCGCATGAGGAGACGCCCTTGCCGAGCAGTTCGCGCTCGCCGGGGACGCCGAGCGGACGCCACGCCGATCCGGTCGCGAGGATCACCGCGCGGGCCCGGTGCTCGCCGTCGGTCGTCCACACCCGCTTGAGGTTTCCGGCGAGGTCGACACGGACGGCGTCGCCAGTGACGAAGGCCGCGCCGAACCGCTCGGCCTGCTTGCGCATCCCCTCCATCAGCTCCGGGCCCTGGACGCCGTCCGGGAAGCCGGGGAAGTTCTCCACCTCGGTCGTCGTCATCAGCGCGCCGCCGGCCTGCACGCCCTCGATCACCAGCGGGCGCAGTTGCGCGCGTGCCGCGTACACGGCGGCGGTCAGCCCGGCCGGTCCCGAGCCGAGGACGATCAGATTCCAGACGCCGTTCTCCACGATGTGCCCCTTCTGTCGGCGAGATGGTCAGACTAAGGTGTGAATTGGCGTTCTCCTGGGGTTATGCGCCCGCGGCATAACCCGCTGGCATTAGCGGCTCCGCGGCCCGCCCCCCACACTCCCAATCGAACCGAATTATCGGAGTCGAAGGAGTGACGGGACGATGTACGAGACGGAACCGCTGTCCGCCGAATGCGCACGGGCACTACGCCGGCCAGAGCATGTGTGCATCGGGGTCAGCCCGTTCAACAGCTACTTCAGCACCGCGCGGCTGACGAGCCTGGCGCGCTGGGCGTCCACCGCTTTCGCCGGTTTCCATTTCTTCGTTCCGGACGAGATCACCGCCTACACCTTCGAGGCGCTCGGCTACCCGGCCGGAAGGGCCCGGCAGAAGGCGCACCGGCAGTCCAAGTACACGCACAACAAGATCCGGACGGCGCTGTCGTCGGCCGGCGTGCCGGACGCCGCGGACCGGGTGCTGAGCATGGTCCGGCTGAACGCCGACGCCCGGTACCAGGAGCTGTTCGACCAGGCCGCGGGGCTTTTCGAGGACAGCGCGCAGTTCCGTGAGGCGTGCCTGGACGCGACCCGCTGGGTGCTTGAGCACAAGCTGCCGGACGGGGACGCCACCCCAGAGCAGTTGCGTTCGGGCGTCCGGTACTTCCTCGCGGAACTGCCGATGTTCGCCGGCTCGGGATACATCGTGGGCGCCTCCCACTCGATGTTCGCCTATCACCAGCGGGTGCGTTTCCTTGAGCGGTTCTTCAACCGCGAACTGGAGTGGGCGCCGCGCCCCGGGCAGGGTTTTCTGATCGTCCGCCCGGCCGATGAGCAGGCCACCGCGGAACGGTCTTTCACCTCGCTCGGAACCGCGAGATAGGTCAGGCCATGGAAACGAACAATGCACCAGGAACAGCAGCCGGACACGATGACTATTCGCTGGTCCGCGTCCCCGCCGAAGCGAGAAGGTCGTGGATTTCCGTGGCGGTGCAGCGCTTCGGGCAGGTCTCCTCATTCCAGCAGTTCATGGTCGGTGCCGTCCTCGGCTACGGAATGACCTTCTGGGACGCCGTGCTGGCCATCACGATCGGCTCGGTGATGCTGGAGGCCATCACGATCCTGCTCGGCGTCGCCGGCGTCCGAGAGGGACTGTCCACATCGGTGCTCGCACGCTGGGCCGGGTTCGGACGGCGCGGCTCGGCGCTGGTCGGGATGCTCGTGGCGGTCAGCCTCGCCGGCTGGTTCGGCGTCCAGAACGGGGTGTTCGCGCAGGGCATGCACGACCTGACCGGCTGGTCGCACGAGTGGGTGTGGGCCGTGCTGGGCGGGGCGGCGATCACCGCGGTCACCACCTACGGCTTCCAGACGATGGCCTGGGTCGGCTACCTGGCCGTGCCGGCGTTCCTGGTGCTCGCCCTGGTGTCGATCGCGGACGCGCTGCGCGACCACTCGCTCGGCGCGCTGGTCACCTCCAGCCCGCCGGGCCCGCACCTGTCGCTCGGCGCGGGCGTCACGCTGGTGTCCGGCGCGTTCATCCTCGGCGCGATCATGACGCCGGACATGACCCGGTTCAACCGGCGGCCCGCCGACGTGGTGAAGCAGACGCTCATCTCGGTGACGCTCGGCGAGTACCTGATCGGGATGATCGGCGTCCTGCTCGCACACGCCGCCCGCACCGACGACGTGGTCGGCATCGTGACCTCCTCGTCCGGGCTGCTCGGCACGCTGGTGCTGGCCACCGCCATCTTGAAGATCAACGACTGGAACCTGTACTCGTCCTCGCTCGGCCTGGTCAACGCGATCCACGTGCTGACCGGGCGCCGGGTCGGTCGCGTCCCGGTCACCGTCGTGCTCGGCGCCGCCGGCACCCTGTTGTCGGCCGCGGGGATCGTGCACCGGTTCACCGGATTCCTGACCACGATCGGCGTCCTCGCACCACCGGTCGCCGGGATCATCATCGCCGAGTACTTCGTCGTCCGGACCTGCCGCGCCCCGCTTAGATCCGGCCGCGACGCCGGCGCGGCGCCGCCCGAGCCGGCGGACTGGATGCCGCGCGCCCTGGTCAGCTGGGCCGCGGGCACCGCCGCCGCCGTCACCGGCCTCGGCATCGCCACCGTCACCTCGGTCACCGTCGCGTTCCTGGTGCACGCGGCGCTCGGCCGGCTGCCCGGCCCGCGCCGCACGGCGCTGGTGCGGGATACCGCGCGGCGACCGTCCCCGGTCCCCTCCGCCACCCCGAAAGGACACTGACGTGCTGCCCCTGATCACCCGTGCCGAGCTCGCCGCCGGGATCGAAGCCGGAGAGGTCGTCGTGGTCGACACGATGCCCGCCGCCTACTACGCCAAAGAGCACCTGCCCGGCGCCCGCAACATCCCCGGGTTCCCCTACGAGCGGGCCGCCGAGTTCACCGACGAGCACGCGCCCCGCGTCCTGCCCGACAAGGCCGCCGAGATCGTCGTCTACTGCGCCAACGTCCCGTGCCGCAACAGCGAGCTGGTCGGCGCGCGGCTCGTCCGCCTCGGCTACCCCAACGTGCGCAAGTACCGCGAGGGGATCGAGGACTGGGTCGCCGCCGGGCTGCCCACCGAGTCCGCCGCAGGCGGCGACTGACCCCCTGAAGCCATCCGGAAGCTCCCCCACCGAAGGAAGGATCCACTGTGAAACGCACGCTCACCACCCTGGCCGGGACCCTGTCCCTGGCCGCCGCGCTGACCGCCGGAACCGCGGCCGCCGCTCCCGCCTCGGCCGCCGTCCCGCAGCAGGCGGCGCAGCCGGCGCAGGCCGCACCGGCCGCACCGGCCGCCGACCCGACCATCGTGGACGTCACGCCCGCCAACTACGCCCAGGTCATGGAGATGTCCAACACCAAGCCCGTGGTGCTGGACTTCACCGCCGAGTGGTGCCACTGGTGCCAGGTCCAGAAGCCCTACCTGCAGCAGTACCACGACCAGGACGGCGGCTCCTGGATCTGGGCGCGGGTGGACTACGACCAGAACCAGAGCATCGTCCGCCAGTACCGCGTCAACGGCATCCCCGCCCTGGTCAGCGTCCGCCGGGGCAGCGAGTACGGCAGCCGGTTCGTCGGCTTCGACCCGTCCTCGCCGCAGATGCTGCGCTACTGGCTGAACAACGTGATCAGACGGTACTGAGCCGCCTCCCCTCCGATCACCGTGCCGGGCACGCGATGCCGTCGTGCCCGGCACGGCCCCACCCCGTAGACAAAGGACGGAACATGAAGACCAAGCCCTGGCTCACCGCCGTGCTCCTGGCGGCGTCGGCCGCCCTCCCGCTCGCGGCCACCGGCACTCCCGCGCTCGCCGACGCCCCGGCGGGTGCCCCCGCCCCGCAGCAGGAGAGCAAGGTCTACATCATCGGGCTGCGCGACGTGCCCGCCGACCCCGCCGAGGTGGCGGCGACCGCGAAGGCCATGGTCGGCGAGTACGGCGGGACGCTCCGCCGCACCTACTACTCGGCCCTCCAGGGGTTCTCCGCCGAACTGACGATGGACCAGGTCATGGCCTACTTCGGCGACACTCGCGTCACCTCGGTCACCCCCGACCAGACGTTCCGCGCCGCCGGCGCGCGTCGGACCGACATCCGCACGCCCGACATCCGCATGGCTGGCATCCGCGCGGCCGGCATGCGGACAGCCGGCATCCGCGCGGCAGGTACGCAGTACTACCCGCCGTCGTGGGGCCTGGACCGCATCGACCAGCCCGACCTCCCGCTCGACCGCACCTACCGCTTCCCGGGCGACGGCGCAGGCGTGCGCGTCTACGTCCTGGACACCGGCATCCGGACCAACCACCGCGAGTTCGGCGGCCGGGCCCGCGCCGCCTTCGACGCGCTCACCCCGGACGGCTCGGCGGGCGCCAGCGGCCAGGACTGCAACGGCCACGGCACGCAGGTCGCCTCGACGATCGGCGGCCGATTCGTCGGCGTCGCCAAGGGCGTCCAACTGGAGTCGGTTCGCGCGCTCGGCTGCGACGGCACCGCGACGGGCGAGCAGGTCATGACGGCGATCGACTGGGTGAGCGCACACGCGCGGCGCCCCGCGCTGCTCAACCTCGGCTTCTCCGGCCCATCGGAGTCCGTCATCGACCTGGCCCTGTACCAGATGACCGAGAACGGGCTCGCGTACACGGCCGCCGCCGGCAACGACGGCGGGGACGCCTGCGACGCCACCCCCGGCCGGCAGACCACGGCGATCTCGGTGTCGGCCACCGGCCGCGACGACCACCGCGCGGCCGGCGCCGACCACGGCTCGTGCGTCCACCTCTTCGCGCCGGGGGACGGCATCGTGACGGCCAGTGCGCGGACGGACCTCACCTACACCCGCGCCGGCGGGACCTCCCTCGCCGCGGCGCACGCCGCCGGCGTCGCGGCGATGTACCTCGCCCGGCACCCCGAGACGACGCCCGTCGAACTGGACAAGGCACTCAAGGACGCGGCCGCCGCCGGAAAGGTGCAGAACCCCGGCGCCGGTTCCCCGAATCTGCTCCTGCAGAGCGCCGATTGAATCGGGTACGTGAAATATCAAATAATTCGTGTGCCACAATGCTGAATGCCAAGCGGGCTCCCCGCCCCGATCCGCTTGGGAGCATGGAATGCAGCTGGAATTGCACCACCTCAGAACGCTCCGCACGGTCGCCGCCGCCGGCAGCCTCAACCGGGCGGCGGCGCGGCTGCGGCTGTCGCAGCCCGCGCTCAGCCGGCAGCTGCGGCGGCTGGAGGACCTGTTCGGCGGCGCGCTGTTCGACCGCCACCACGACGGTGTCCGCCCGACGCCTCTCGGCCGGGTCGTGCTGCACCACGCGGCGGAGATCCTGGACGAGTGCGCCGCCATCCAGGACGACCTGGCCCGGCACCGCGAGCGGCAGACCGGCGTCATCCGGCTCGGCTGGACGTCCAGCTGCGTCGCCGACCTGCTGTTGGCCGTGCTGAGCCGGCGCTTCCCCGACACCCGCGTCGAGGTGCTGATCAACGATTCGGCGCGGGTGGTGACCGACTGGCTGGTCAACGGAGAGATCGACGTCGCGCTGCTGAACGAGGCGACGAACGCGCAGGCCGCGCGGCCGGACGGGCTCGCCGCCGAGCACGTCCTCGACGAGCGGCCGCGGCTGCTGCTGCGCGCCGACCATCCGCTCGCCCGGCGTCCCGCCGTGGGCATGGCCGAGCTGCGCGACGAGCGGTGGATCGCGATCGCCGGGCCGGACGGCTGCATCGCCGCCCTGCACCGCTGGTGCCACCCGTTCGGGTTCGCGCCGGTGATCGGGCACCACCTGCCCCTGCACGGCCCGCATGAGGAGGTGGTGCGGCACGACGGCAGCGTCCTACTCACCCAGGGGTGGCGGCCGGCCGCCCCCGGCCTCGCCCGGCGGCCGGTCACCGGGCTGCCCTGGGGCTCGCGGCACAGCCTGGTGTACCGGGACGGCTGCGCCTGGACGAAGCACGTCCCGGTCTTCGCGCGGATGGTACGCGAGGCCCACCGCGCGCGAGTCGACGCCTGCGCCCTTCTCTGACCGGCCGCGGCGAAACACTGGGAAAGCGCCGGGGAAGCGTCGCGAGAGGACAGCGGAAAGGGCAGGGAAGAGCAGGGAAGATCCGCGAGATGGACATCGAACTGCAGCAGTTGCGCATTCTGCAGACGGTCGCCGAGGCGGGCAGCATCAACCGCGCGGCCGAGGAGCTCGGAATGAGCCAGGGCGCACTGAGCCGCGCCCTGCAACGGGTGGAACGCGCCGCCGGAACGCCGCTGGTCAACCGCGGGCAGGCGGGCATCACCCTCACCCCGGCCGGGACGATCGTGCTCGGCCACGCCGAGACCGTCCTGCCCGCGCTGCGCCGCATGTTCAGCGACGTCCGCAGCTGCCTGGCCGCCGCGGGCGGCCGGGCGCCCGCCCGGATCGGCGCCGCGCCCGCGCCCGCGCTGACCGCCTTCGTCCGCTGCGTGGAGGACCTCGGGATCGCCGCGCTGTCGCTCCTGGTGGACGAGTCCGGGCGGCGCCTCACCGAACTGCTCGCCAACAACGAGATCGACGTCGCGATGTTCCGGCACTTCCCCGAACTGGACCCCGAGCCGCCGGAGCACGTCCGGCACGCCGTCATCGCCGCCCAGTCGCCGCACGTATGCCTGCCCGACACGCACCCCCTGGCCGGACGCGCCGAAGTCCGGCTGTCCGACCTCGGCACCGACCACTTCGTCCTGTCCTATCCGGAGTGCCAGCCGCTCACCGGCCACTTCCAGACGGCCTGCGGCCTGGCCGGAGTCCGGCCGCGGATCAGCTACGCCAACAGCGTGTCCGCCGCCATCACGCTCGGCGAGGCACTCGGCGCCGTCACGCTCACCTACTGGCCGAACATCACCGAGCCGCGACGGCGTCATGTGGCGCTGCGGGGTACGCCGCTGGGCGCGGTGATGATGCTGGCCTGGACGGACGACGGCCCCCTCTGCGGCCTCGGCGACCAGCTGCTCGACTCGGTCCGCAGGATGCACGCGGCCTGTGCGGGCGCCGACCACGACTGACCGCTCGCCGCGCCGGCCGCGTCTCCGAGCGCCCGCCCGTGATGCTCTACCGCCGCCGCGGTCTAGAGACCATGGGCGGTCACCGCTGTCGCAAGGCAAGTGTGCGAGTGAACGCCAACCGCGGCAGGCTGCTGGACTGCGCGATCAGCTGTGCGCTGACGGCCGCCCAGGTGTCATGCCGTGCATGCTCGCCTGCCGCACGCCTTGCGAGGCGACATGCCAGTCCTGGGCTGACGCCTCGTGCAACGTCCTGGACACGACACGCACGACGTCGGCGCCGAGAGCCTCAGGGCCGCTCTTGCCAGCAGGAACCCGCCCCGCCGCCACCGCTAGCTGGGCATCACCGCCACGACACCGGTCGCCGATTCTCAACCGACATCACCGTCCTCGCAGAGCTCCGACCGTCGCTCAAACGACGCACACACGTTCCTGCTTGTCACGGCCGAGAACCAGGGCGCCATGGTGTGGCGGAGTCACCGCCGGCGCGGCGCCTTAGCGGGGGACGCGCTGGAAGTCGAGTCGTTGCCGTTGCTGGTCAGAGCGACCAAGTCCTCGTTGGTGGAGACGAACTCCCCGCGGAGGAGAGCGGGTCGTACCGCGCCAGTTCCTTCGGCTCGGCGCAGGCGGGGGTGACTGCGAACAGGCGCGCGAAGCGAGCGCGGCGAGTCCCTGGACACCGGTGATCTCCGTCCCCCGGGTTCCGGCTCCCATGCCTTAGGAAACGCGCGTCACAAGTGGTCCAGGACCTGTAGGCGGTAGGGACAAAGACGGTGAGCCAGTCGCGGGGAGGGCAGGCCGGGCTGTCTCTGGACTGGCCGAGCAGCGGGTGAGTTGCGCCCAGCGTGCCGAGCCGCCTTCGTCCTGTCACCGACACGTCCAAGCCCTTCTTCTCGCCGGTGCGGCCGGCGTAGGCCTACGCCCGGGTCGGGAGGGTG
>NZ_VCKZ01000144.1 GCF_005889745.1 Actinomadura geliboluensis | reverse complement strand
GCCCCCCGAGCGTCGCGACCATGACCGCCTTGATGGTGTGCATCCGGTTCTCGGCCTCGTCGAAGACGATGGAGGCGGCGGACTCGAACACCTCCTCGGTGACCTCCAGCGCCTCCAGGCCGGTCTTCCGGTAGATCTCCTCGCCCACCGCGGTCTCCCTGTTGTGGAAGGCGGGGAGGCAGTGCATGAACTTGGCGCCGGGGTTGCCGGTGGCCCGCATGACCCCGGCGTTCACCTGGTAGGGCGTGAGCAGCGCGATGCGCTCGTCCCACACCTCCTTGGGCTCGCCCATCGACACCCACACGTCGGTGAGGACGAAGTCGGCGCCCCTGACGCCCTCGGCGACGTCCTCGGTGAGGATGATCTCCGCCCCCGTCCCGGCCGCCACCGCCATGGACGGCCGGACGACCGTCTCCTCGTCCGGCCACAGGGTGCGCGGCGCGACGATCCGCACGTTCATGCCGAGCAGCGCGCCGGCGGCCACGTAGCTGTGGCCCATGTTGTTGCGCGCGTCGCCCAGGTAGGCGTAGGTGACGTCCTGCAAGGGCTTGTCACTGTGCTCGCGCATAGTGAGCATGTCGGCGAGCATCTGCGTGGGGTGCCACTCGTCGGTCAGGCCGTTCCACACGGGCACGCCCGCGTACTCGGCGAGTTCTTCGACGAGCCTTTGGCTGGATCCCCGGTACTCGATGCCGTCGTACATCCGCCCCAGGACGCGGGCGGTGTCCTTCATCGACTCCTTGTGGCCGATCTGGGAGCCGCTGGGGTCGAGGTAGGTGACGTGGGCGCCCTGGTCGTGCGCGGCGACCTCGAACGCGCAGCGCGTCCGGGTCGACGTCTTCTCGAAGATCAGCGCGATGTTCCGGCCGGTCAGCGCGGGGGTCTCGGTACCGGCGCGCTTGGCGGCCTTCAGCTCCGCGGCGAGGCCGAGCAGGGACCCGAACTCCGCCGGCGTGAGGTCGAGCTCCCTGATCAGGCTGCGGCCGCGCAGGTCGAGCGCCATGTCCGGTCTCCCGAGGGTCGTGCCGCGGGCGGTGCCGCGGAAGGTGGTCGTCAGGCGTCCCGGACGAGCGGGCAGGTCATGCAGCGCGGGCCGCCGCGGCCCCGGCCGAGCTCGCTGCCGCGGATCGTGATGACCCGGATCCCGTGGCGGCTCAGCTCGTTGTTGCTCGTCGCGTTGCGCTCGTAGGCGACGACGACGCCGGGCGCGACGGCGAGGACGTTGGCGCCGTCGTCCCACTGCTCGCGCTCGGCGGAGAACACGTCCTGCGTCGGGGTGATCACCTTGATGTCGTCCAGGCCGAGCGCGGCGGCGATCGCCCGGTACATGTCCTCCGCCGGGTGATCGGTGATCTTCAGTTCCTTCTCGGTGTCGCCGGGCTCGACGGTGTGCGACGGCAGCATGCCCATCCCCGCGTAGGCGGTGAACACGCCGTGGTCGACCATCGTCATGACGGTGTCCAGGTGCATGAACGCCCGCTTGTGCGGCATCCGCAGCGCGACGATCCGGGTGCAGGACCCGGCGGCGAACAGCGACTGCGCGAGCATCTCGACGGCCTGCGGCTGCGTCCGCTCGCTCATCCCGACCAGCACGGCGCCGTTCCCGATCACCAGGACGTCGCCGCCCTCCAGCGTCGCCGGGGCCATCGCCGTCCCGCTGCTCCACACGTGGAAGCCGCCCTCGGCGGGCCGGCCGTAGCCGGCGGCGAACAGCGGGTGCCAGCGGTAGACGGCCTCCATGTTCACCGTCTCGCGCATCCGCGCCTTCTTGCGCATGGTGTTGATCGAGACGCCGTCGTAGATCCAGCAGGAGGTGTCGCGGGTGAACAGGTGGTTCGGCAGCGGCGGCAGGATGAACCCGTCCATCGGGATGGAGTGGAACGCGATGGACGCGGGCTCGGGCATCCGCTCCAGCATCTCCCGCTTGGTGATGCCGCCGATGAGGTAGGAGCCCAGCTCGTGGACGTCCATCGCGTCGAAGCAGTTGCGGATCGCGTCGGTGGCGAGCGGGCCGAACCAGTGCGGGTCGACGACGGCGTCCAGGATGTGCTTGCGCGCCTCGGGGATCCCGATCGTCTCGCGCAGCAGGTCGATCAGCAGGTGCGTGCGGACGCCCTCCGCCCGCAGGACGTCCTCGAACTCCTCGTGCTCCTCCACCGCGCGCCGCACCCACAGCACGTCGTCGAACAGCAGCCCCGCCGCGTTGGACGGGGTGAGCCGCTTCAGCGACAGCTCGGGCCGGTGCAGCAGGACCTCCCGGAGCCGGCCGGCCTCCGAGTCAACGTGAAACATCCCCACCTCCGCCGAGCGCGGCCGCGTCGCCGCGCGCCCCCTGCCCGCCGGGGCCGGCCCGGCGGTACGACCGCAATTCCCGCGCTCGGGCCCGCGAAACTCGGCGGGCTCCGACCCGGAGGCTTTACCCGACCTTCACCCGGTCCGGCGCCGGGGCCCGGCGCGAAGCTGCCCGGCCGCAGACCTAGACTCGTCGGCATGACACCCCCCGGAGGCGGCGGCCGGCACAGCGCTGTCGAGCTGCGCTCGCTCGTGAAGCGCTACGGGACGGCCGGCCGGGAGCGGCGGGCCGTGGACGGGCTGTCGTTCAGCGCCGCGCGGGGCGCGGTGACCGCGCTGCTCGGCCCGAACGGCGCGGGCAAGACCACCACGATCGAGATCTGCGAGGGGTTCCGGCGGGCCGACGCGGGCACCGTCCGCGTCCTCGGGCTCGACCCGGCCGCCGACGCCCGGGCGCTGAAGCCGCGGGTCGGGGTGATGCCGCAGTCGGGCGGCGTGCCGGGCACGGCCCGCGCCGGGGAGTTCCTGGAGCTGGTCGCCTCGTTCCACGCGACGCCGCTCGCCCCCGCCGCGCTGCTGGAGCGGCTCGGCCTCACCGAGCACGCCCGCACCCCGTTCCGCCGCATGTCGGGCGGGCAGCAGCAGCGGCTGTCCCTGGCCGTCGCCATCGTCGGGCGCCCCGAGCTGGTCTTCCTGGACGAGCCCACCACCGGCCTCGACCCGCAGGCCAGGCACGCCACCTGGGAGCTGATCGGCGACCTGCGCGCCGCGGGGGTGTCGGTGGTCCTCACCACCCACAACATGGAGGAGGCCGAGCGCCTCTCCGACCACGTCGTCATCGTCGACCACGGCAAGGTCGTCGCCGAGGGCGCCCCCGAGGTGCTGACCGGCGCCGAGCGGCAGCTGCGGTTCCGCGCCCGGCCCGGCCTCGGCCTCGACGAGCTGCTCGCGGCGCTGCCCGCCGGGAGCGCCGCCAAGGAGTCGCCCGCCGGGCACTACCTGATCGAGGCGGACGTGCGGCCGGAGCTGCTCGCCACCGTCACCGCCTGGTGCGCCTCGCACGGCGTCCTCACCGAGGACCTGCGGATCGAGCGCCGCACCCTGGAGGACGTCTTCCTCGAACTGACCGGACGGGAGCTGCGCGCATGACCGCCCCGCTCGACCTCTCCCCCGCGCCGGGGGCCGTCCCGCTGCCGCGGATGGTCGTGTCCCAGGCCCGCTACGAGTTCCGCACCGTGCTGCGCAACGGCGAGCAGCTGCTGCTGACGCTGATCATCCCGGTGGTGCTGCTCGTGCTGTTCAGCGCCACCTCCCTGCTGGACCTCGGCGCCGGCCGCCGCGTCGACTTCCTCACCCCCGGCATCCTCGCGCTCGCGGTGATGTCCACGGCGTTCACCGGGCAGGCGATCGGGACCGGGTTCGAGCGGCGCTACGGCGTCCTCAAGCGGCTCGGCGCCACCCCGCTGCCGCGCGGCGGGCTCATCGCCGCCAAGACCGCCAGCGTGCTCGCCGTCGAGGCGGTGCAGGCCGCGGTGATCTGCGCGGTCGCGCTGGCGCTCGGCTGGCACCCGCACGGCGACCCCGGCTCGGTGGTCGTCCTGCTGCTGCTCGGCACCGCCGCGTTCTCCGGGTTCGGGCTGCTCATGGCCGGGACGCTGCGCGCCGAGGCCACCCTCGCCGCCGCGAACCTGGTGTACATCCTGCTGCTGGCCGTCGGCGGCGTGGTGTTCCCGCTCGAGAAGTTCCCCGGCCCGGTGCGCGACGCCCTGGAGCTGCTGCCGATCTCGGCGCTGGCGGGCGGGCTGCGCGACGTCCTGCGGGACGGCGCCGCGCTCCCCGCGCAACCCCTGCTCGTCCTCGCGGTGTGGGCCGTCGCCGGACTCGCCCTCGCCGCCCGCTTCTTCCGCTGGGAGTGATCGTTGGCACTCGCTGAGGCGCCCGGCTCGTTCGGCGGCGCGAGCCGCGCACCGGGCCGCATCCGCGCGCTGTCGCCGGCGTCGGTGCCGCCGCCCGCGCTGATCCTGCTCGGCATCGTGTCCGTGCAGGTCGGCGCGGGCCTGGCCAAGCACCTGTTCGACCGGCTGCCGCCGACGTCGGTGGTGGCGATCCGGCTGCTGGCCTCGGCGCTCGTGCTGGGGTTCCTGGCCCGCCGGGCGCTGCTGCCGGTGCTGCGCGAGCACTCGTGGCGGAGCCTCGCGGTCGTCGCCGGCTACGGCGCCTCCCTCGCCGGGATGAACTTCGCGTTCTACCAGTCGCTGTCGCGGATCCCGCTGGGCGTGGCGGTGACGATCGAGTTCCTCGGCCCGCTGTCGGTCGCGATCGCCGGCTCCCGCCGCCCCCGCGACCTGGTGTGGGTGGTGCTCGCCGCCGCGGGCGTGGTCATGCTCGCCCGGGGCGGCGGCGACCTGGACCTCGTCGGCATCGGGTTCGCGCTGCTCGCCGCCGTCGGCTGGGCCGCCTACATCCTGCTCACCGCCGCCACCGGGCGGCGCATCCCCGGCACCACCGGGCTGGCCCTGGCGAGCATCATCGGCACGCTGGTGATGCTGCCGGGCGGCATCGCGGCCGGGGTCGCCGCGGGCGGCGGCGCCCTGCTCGACCCGACGCTGCTGCTGATCGGGCTCGGCGTGGGGCTGCTGTCGTCGGTGATCCCGTACTCGCTGGAGCTGGAGGCGCTGCGCCGGGTGCCGGCGCGCGTCTTCGGGATCCTGATGAGCATGGAGCCCGCCGTCGCGGCGCTCGTCGGGCTGGTGGTGCTCGGCGAGGTCCTGTCCGGCCGGCAGTGGGTCGCGGTCGGCTGCGTCATCGCCGCCTGCGCCGGGGCCACCCGCGGCCAGAAGGATCCGCCGGAGGCTCCCGAAGCCTGAGCGGTGGCGGGCTCATGTGGCAGGGTGGAAAGATCAAGGCTTAACGGGTCGTCCAGCATGGGGAGAGGAGCCGCCGTGATCGGCCGGACCGAGGACCAGGGCATCCCGCCGGAGTTCTTCGAGGCGGGCTCGGCGTCGTTCGTCGACTTCCTGCGCGTCCACTCCCCCGAGCTGCTCCCGGTCAACCGGGTGCCGGAGGGCGACGCGCCGGAGCTGCCGCACGGCACCACCGTCCTCGCGCTGGAGTTCCCCGGCGGCGTCATGATGGCCGGCGACCGGCGCGCCACGCAGGGCCACCGCATCGCCTACCGGGAGCTGGACAAGGTCCAGCGCGCCGACGAGTACTCCGCCGTCGCGTTCGCCGGGACGGTCGGGCTGGCGCTGGAGATGGTCCGGCTGTTCCAGGTCGAGCTGGAGCACTACGAGAAGATGGAGACCGTCCCGCTGTCGCTGCCGGGCAAGGCCCGCCGGCTGGGCGCCGTCATCCAGGCCAACCTCGCGCAGGCGCTGCAGGGCCTCGCCGTCGTGCCGCTGTTCGCCGGCTACGACCCCGACACGGCCGAGAGCCGCATCTACACCTACGACATCACCGGCGCCCCGCAGGAGGCCCGCGACTTCCACGCGGACGGGTCCGGCTCCCCCTACGCGCTCGGGGCGCTGAAGAAGCTGTACCGGCGCGACCTGTCCCTGGAGGACGCCGCCACCGTGTGCGTCCAGGCCCTGTACGACGCGGCCGACGACGACACCGCCACCGGCGGGCCCGACCCGTCCCGGCGGATCTACCCGACGGTCGCGGTCGTCACCGAGGACGGCTACCGCCGCCTGCCCGAGGACGAGGTCTCCGCGATCGCCGACGAGGTCGTCCGCGGCCGGATGGACAGCCCCGGCGGGCCCACCGCGCCGCTGCGCTGACCACCGGCCGAGCACGGGAAACGTCGTACCCCCCGCCTAGACTCGGCCGTATGGCACGCGCTAACGACGAGGCCGCCGCGCTCATCCAGGAGCTGGCCGACCTGCTGTCCATCACCGGCGGTGACGCCTTCAAGATCAGGGCGTACGAGAAGGCGGCGCGGGCGATCGCCGGGTACCCCGACGACATCGCCGGCCTCGACCTGGCCGGGCTGCGCAAGATCCCGACCGTGGGCGAGGCGATCGCCAAGAAGGTCCTCGACTACACCACCACGGGCACGATCCGGCAGGTGGAGGAGCTGCGCACCCAGATCCCGGCCGGGGTCCGCGCGCTCACCGCCATCCCCACGCTCGGCCCGAAGAAGGCCCTCGCCGTCTACGAGGAGCTCGGCATCTCCTCGGTGGACGAGCTCGCCGCCGCCATCGGCGAGGGGCGGCTGCGCGGCCTCAAGGGCTTCGGCGCCAAGACCGAGGAGAACATCCTGCGCGGCATCGAGCTGCTGCGCAGCTCCGGGGAGCGCGTCCTGGTCGACGCCGCCGCGGCCGTCGCCGACGAGATCACCGCCGCGCTGTCGGAGCTGCCCCAGGTGGAGCGCTGCGCGCACGCCGGGTCGCTGCGCCGGATGCGCGAGACGATCGGCGACGTCGACGTGCTCGCCGCGTCCCGCGACCCGCGCCCGATCATGGCGGCGTTCACCGCGCTGCCGTTCGTGGCGGAGGTCATCGCGAGCGGCGACAAGAAGACCTCGATCCGCACCGCCAAGGGGCTGCAGGTCGACCTGCGCGTCGTCCCGCCCGAGTCGTGGGGCGCCGCGCTGCAGTACTTCACCGGTTCGCAGGCCCACAACATCCGCACCCGCGAGATCGCCGTGAAGGCGGGCCTCAAGCTGTCGGAGTACGGCCTGTTCGACGCCGAGACCGACGAGCTGATCGTGTCGGAGACCGAGGAGGAGGTCTACGAGCGCCTCGGCCTGCCGTGGGTGCACCCCGCCCTCCGCGAGGACACCGGCGAGATCGAGGCCGCCCTGAAGGACGAGCTGCCCCGCCTCGTCACCGTCGACGACCTGCGCGGCGACCTGCACAGCCACACCGACCTGACCGACGGCATCGCCTCCCTGGCCGACATGGTCGCCGCCGCGCACGCCCGCGGCCTGGAGTACTACGCGATCACCGACCACGCCCCGAACCTGGTGATGCAGCGCATGACGGACGAGAAGATGCTCGCCCAGCGCGCCGAGGTCGCCGAACTCCAGAAGCGCTACGGCGACCTGGTCCTGCTGCACGGCACCGAGCTCAACATCGACCCGGACGGCGGCGTCGACTGGGACGCCGACTTCCTGTCCGGCTTCGACGTGTGCGTCGCCTCGATCCACTCCCACTTCACCCAGGACCAGGCGGCCATGACCCGGCGGCTCGTCCGCGCCTGCGAGAACCCGCACGTGCACGTGATCGGCCACCCGACCGCGCGCAGCATCGGCCGCCGCCCGCCGGTGGACGCCGACTGGGACGAGGTGTTCCGGGCCGCCGCCCGCACCGGCACCGCCATGGAGATCGACTCGTTCCCCGACCGGCTCGACCTGCCCGCCGACCTGATCCGCCGCGCGAAGCGGTTCGGCGTGAAGTTCTCCGTCGACACCGACGCGCACTCCCTCGCGCACCACCGCAACATCCGCTACGGGATCGGCACCGCCCAGCGCGGCTGGCTGACCCCCGACGACGTCATCAACACCTGGCCGCTGGCCCGCCTCCGCGAGTTCCTCGCCAAGAAGCCGTAGGGGCGCGGGAGGTCAGGCGGGCTGCGGGGTCTCCGCGGGCCGGACGGCGGCCGGGGCGGGCGCCGCGGCGGGGACGGGGCCGCGGTCGCGGAGGGCGAAGAAGAGGCGGAACGCCGCGATCCACATCAGCACCGCGCCGAGCATGTGCAGGAGCACCAGCCCGGCAGGGACGCCGAGGAAGTACTGGGTGTAGCCGATCGCGCCCTGGACGACGATGAGGCCCGCGAGCTCCAGCGCCCGCAGGCGCGCGCTCCGCAGGCCGGGGCCGCCGGCGCGGTAGAGGGCGATGGCGACGGCCGCCGTCAGCGCGATGGTGAGCCAGGCCAGCTCGCCGTGGATGCGGGCGACGTCGGTGATGTCGAAGCCGTAGCGGCGGGACTCGGCGTCGCCCGCGTGGGGGCCGGTGCCGGTGACGACGGTGCCGGCGACGAGCACGGCGGCGCACGAGACCAGCAGCACGGCGGCGAGGCCGCGCGTCCACGGCCCGGTGAGCCGGCGCGGCGGCGCGTCGCCCTCGCCGGCGCGGATCCACAGCCCGACGCAGAACACCAGCAGGGCGGGCGAGACGAGGAAGTGCAGCGACACGGCCGCCGGGTGCAGCTCGGTGAGGACGACGATGCCGCCGATGACGGCCTGCGCGACCACGCTCATCGGCTGCGCGAGCGCCCACCACACCAGGTCCTTGCGGCGCGGCACGAGCCGCAGCGCCGCGACGAACACCAGGATGCCGACGCCGAGCACCACGAAGGTGATCAGCCGGTTGCCGAACTCGATCGACATGTTCAGCCAGTGGTGCTCGGGGTTGTGCGTGGGGACGAGGCTGTCGCCGCTGCAGCGCGGCCACTCGGGGCAGCCGAGCCCGGACTCGGTGACCCGCACGGCCCCGCCGCTGACGACGATCAGCACGTTGCCGAGGATGCCGAGCAGCGCGAGCAGCCGCAGCGATCCGGGGGTCGGACGCCAGACGGCGTTCCAGGTCCGGTTCAGGAGGTTGGACGACGGTCGCTCTGCCACGGCCCCCATCGTATGGCCGGGTCCCGGCGGTCTTGACCCGCCCCCCGGTTACGTGCCATAGGGGCCGGGCGGGCGCGGCGGCAGGAACCCCGACGGCCCCTGCGCCGCCCACGGCGGGCCCGCGGGCCAGTTCGCCCCGGCGCGCGGCGGGGTGCGCAGGAACGCCTGCCTGGCCAGCGACATCAGCTCCAGCAGCGCGTCGCGGCGGGTGACGAACCAGCGCTCGTCGGCCACCCCCCGGTCGGCGCGCTTGTGCAGCAGCGCCAGCTCGGTCGCGGCGAGCTGGTAGTCGGTCATGGCGCGGCCGGCGGGCGGGCCGCCGACGGACCGGGCCCACCGGCGGGCGGCCCGGCGGGACGGGATGGAGCGCAGCATCCGCACGTCCTGCGGTGTCACGAGGCCCGTCCCGGCGTACCGCGGCAGGTAGGTCTCGATGCGGCGGACGGTGCCGCGCCGCTCGACGAAGACGATGACGATCAGCGTCACCAGGACGCCGAAGTCCAGCAGGTAGACGATGCCGAGCCCGGCGAGGCCGAACGCGCCGGCGGCGCCGTTCCACAGGCCGTGCAGGACCATCGCGCCGAGCAGCCCGAGCAGCGGCGCGGCGAGCTGGCCGCGCCGGTGGGTGGCGGCGTAGGCGACGCCGAGGCCGGTCATGGAGGTGAACAGCGGGTGGCTGAGCGGCGCGATGAGGCCGCGCAGGACGAACACCGCCTGGAGCTGCTGGGCGCCGCCGTCCTCGAACGCCCGCATGTAGTAGGTGATGTTCTCCATCATGGCGAAGCCGAGGCCGACCATGGCGGCGTAGATGATGCCGTCGGCGAACCCGTCGATCTCGTTGCGGCGGAACCAGAGCAGCCCGAACAGGACGGCGCCCTTCAGCGTCTCCTCGATGATCGGCGCGCCGAAGGTGGCGCTGACGAAGTGGCCCTCGGTCTCGCCGAAGATGGGCACGGTGACGTACAGCAGCCCGGCGGTGTTGAGGACGAGCGCGCCGAGCACCGCGATCCCGGCGCCCCACATGAACGAGAACACGAGCGCGCGCGGGGGCTCGGGCTCCAGCCGGTCGAGGGTGAGCGCGAGGGCGACCAGCACCGGGATCGGCAGGATGGCGAGCAGCACGCCGACCCAGAAGCCCGCCCCGCCGAACGCGGCGTCGGCGCCGAACGCGACCAGGATGCAGAGCCCGGACACGGTCAGGCCGACGATGAGGCCGACCGGGGGACGGCCGGGCACCCGGCCGTCGAGCACCGCCTTCGGGTCCATGCGCGCCATGTCGTGAGGGTAACGGCAGGTGGGGGCGAAGCGCTAAGCCGGGACGGCCACGCGGTGTGACCGTCCCGGGAGCGTCAGTGCAGCAGCGGGTCGACCGCGACGGCGGTGAACAGCAGCGCCAGGTACACGTTCGACAGGTGGAAGAAGCGCATCGGCCGCAGGTGGACGCCGGTGACGCCGGCGCGCACCGCCTTGAGCAGCCGGTGGCCCTCGGCGAGGAACACCAGGCCGAGCACGACGGCGACGGCCCCGTACACCGGGCTCATCGCGGCGACCGGCCACAGCGCCAGCGAGGCCGCGACGGTGGCGTAGGTGTAGGCGAGGCTCTCGGTGACGACGCGGCGCTCGGACGCGACGACCGGCAGCATCGGGACCTTGGCGACGGCGTAGTCCTCGCGGTAGCGCATCGCGAGCGTCCACGTGTGCGGCGGCGTCCACAGGAACACCACCATGAACAGCACGAACGGCGTCCAGGCGACGGACCCGGTGATCGCGGCCCAGCCGATGAGGACGGGCATGCACCCGGCGATGCCGCCCCACACGACGTTCTGCGAGGTGCGCCGCTTGAGCAGCAGCGAGTACACGAAGACGTAGAACAGGATCGCGAACAGCGATCCGGCCGCGGCGACCGGGTTGACCGTCAGCAGGAACCCGGCCGTGGACAGCACGGCCAGCGTCACCCCGAAGATCAGGGCGCGCGCCGGGGTGACCTGGTGGCGAGCCAGCGGGCGGCGCCGGGTGCGGCGCATCTTGGCGTCGATGTCGCGGTCGATGTAGCAGTTGATCGCGTTGGCGGACCCGGCGGACATGGTCCCGAACGCCAGCGTGAGCAGCACGGTGGACAGCGGCGGGACGCCGCCGGCCGCGAGGAACATCACCGGGATCGTGGTGATCAACAGCAGTTCGATGACGCGTGGCTTCGTGAGCGCCACGTAGGCGCGCACGCTCGCCCCCACCGTGCGGCGGGCGGCGCTTTCGGCGGGGTCCGGCACGAGGGCCGGCGCGAGCGCCCCCGGCACCCGCTCGTCGAGCTCGACCCCGCGCTTGCTACTGAGCACCGTCACAATCGGGTCCACGTCCAACTAGGGATGAGAAATCGGTCCACCTCGGCGGTGCCCCCGCGTTCCGGGCCGGCCTCCGGTTGATGCGACTTCGGCTGGTCTTGTTGCGGCGGCCGCTTTCCGTCGGCCGCGCCATCACTGTAGTCCGACCCCTCCGGGGGTCGTGCACCGGGTCGCCGGACGCGCCGGGCCATGATCGTCCGGCCCTGGCGGCGAGCCCTCGGACATGCCCGCGGACGTGCCCGCGGGACGGGCCGGCGGGGGGCCGCGCACGCCCGTCCGGACGCGTCCGGGATCACCCTCCGGATCCCCCGTGCGGGGGGTTAGTCCCAGGGGCGTCCGGGCAAGGGTGCATGAAGGCGCCGCGCGGTCCGGGACCCGGACGCGCGCGCCCCCCGGCGCGTCCCGTCCCCGCCTGCGGCGGCCCTCCCGCGCGATAGGCTCGCCTGGGGCGCGGCATGATCTTCGCCCGCCGCGGACCGGCGGCGGAACGGGGCAGGGGGAAGCGCGCCGGGTCGCCGGGCGTTACGGCCATCGGAGGCCGCGGCCGGACGGCACGGGGCTGTGGCGCACAACATTACAGAGTCATCTTGACACCGGTTCGAGAGGAGCCTGGCGTTCCGTGAGCAGGGACAACAGCACGTTTGAGTGGTCCGACAAGGACCGGCGCGCGGTGGACGTGATCCGCGCCCTCGCCATGGACGCGGTCGAGGAGGCGGGCTCGGGCCACCCCGGGACGGCGATGAGCCTCGCGCCCGCCGCCTACCTTCTTTTCCAGCGCTTCCTCCGGCACGACCCGACGGACCCGCACTGGGCCGGCCGCGACAGGTTCGTGCTCTCCTGCGGCCACTCCAGCCTTACTCTCTACATCCAGCTGTACCTGTCGGGCTACCCGATGACGCTGGACGACCTGAAGGCGCTGCGCAAGTGGGGCAGCCTCACCCCCGGGCACCCGGAGCACGGGCACACCGCCGGGGTGGAGACCACCACGGGACCGCTCGGCCAGGGCATCGCGAACGCGGTCGGCATGGCGATGGCGGCGCGCCGCGAGCGCGGCCTGTTCGACCCGGACGCCCCCGAGGGCACCTCCCCGTTCGACCACACCATCTGGGCGTTCGCGTCGGACGGCGACATCGAGGAGGGCATCAGCCACGAGGCGTCCGCCCTCGCGGGCCACCAGCGCCTCGGCAACCTCGTGCTGCTCTACGACGACAACAAGATCTCCATCGAGGACGACACCGCGATCGCGCTGTCGGAGGACGTGCAGGCCCGGTACGCGGCCTACGGCTGGGACGTCCACCGCGTCGACTGGACCGAGAACGGCGACTACGAGGAGAACGTGGCCGCGCTCGCGGCGGCGTTCGCCGCGGCGAAGGCGGAGACGGCCCGCCCGTCGTTCATCGCGCTGCGCACGATCATCGGCTGGCCGGCGCCGAACAAGAAGAACACCGGCAAGATCCACGGTTCGGCGCTCGGCGCCGACGAGGTCGCCGCGACCAAGCGGATCCTCGGCCTGGACCCGGCGGAGACCTTCCAGGTCCCCGAGGACGTGCTGGCGCACGCCCGGCAGGTGTGCGAGCGGGGCCGCGCCGACCACGCCGCCTGGAACGAGGCGTTCGGCGCGTGGCGGTCGGCGAACCCCGCCCGCGCCGCCGAGTTCGACCGGATCTCCTCGCGCACGCTGCCGCCCGGCTGGGAGGAGGCGCTGCCGGCGTTCGAGGCGGGCAAGGACATCGCGACCCGCGCCGCGTCCGGCGAGATCCTGGCGTCGCTGGCGCCGGTGCTGCCGGAGCTGTGGGGCGGCTCGGCCGACCTCGCCGAGAGCAACAACACCACGATGAAGGGCGAGCCGTCCTTCATCCCCGAGGAGTTCCAGACCAAGGAGTTCCCCGGCCACCGCTACGGCCGCACGCTGCACTTCGGCGTCCGCGAGCACGCGATGGGGGCGATCTGCAACGGCATCGCGCTGCACGGCGGCACCCGCCCCTACGGCGGCACGTTCCTGATCTTCAGCGACTACATGCGCCCGGCCGTCCGGCTGGCGGCGCTGATGAAGCTGCCGGTCACCTACGTGTGGACGCACGACTCGATCGGCCTCGGCGAGGACGGCCCGACGCACCAGCCGGTCGAGCACCTGTGGGCGCTGCGGGCCATCCCCGGCCTGGACGTGGTCCGGCCCGCCGACGCCAACGAGACCGCGGTCGCGTGGCGGACGATCCTCCAGCACACCGACCGCCCGGCGGGCCTGGCGCTGACCCGGCAGAAGCTGCCGACGCTGGAGCGCGGCGGCGAGCTGGCGTCCGCGGAGGGTGCGGCCAAGGGCGGCTACGTGCTGGCCGACGCCGACGGCGGGCAGCCCGAGGTCGTCATCATCGCGACCGGCAGCGAGGTGCAGCTCGCCCTGGAGGCGCGCACGGCGCTGCAGGCCGAGGGCACCCCGACCCGCGTGGTGTCGATGCCGTGCGTGGAGTGGTTCGAGCAGCAGACCGACGCCTACCGGCAGGAGGTCCTCCCGCCCGGGGTGAAGGCGCGCGTGTCCGTCGAGGCGGGCGTCGCGCTCGGCTGGCGCGGCTACGTCGGCGACGCGGGCGAGTCGGTGAGCCTGGAGCACTTCGGCGCGTCCGCCGACTACAAGACGCTGTTCCTGCAGTTCGGCATCACCGCCGAGCGGGTCGTCGCGGCGGCCAAGGCGAGCCTGATCAAGGCCGGCGTGCACGGCGCCGGGCGCGGCGAGACCACCGGCAACTAGGAGGAGAGCGATGAGCGACATCCTGAAGGAGCTCTCGGACGAGGGCGTGTCGATCTGGCTGGACGACATCAGCCGGGACCGGCTGCGGACGGGCAACCTGGCCGAGCTGGTCAAGGACAGCCACGTCGTGGGCGTCACCTCCAACCCGACGATCTTCGCCAAGGCGCTGAGCAAGGGCACCGCCTACGACGACCAGGTCCGCGACCTCGCGGCGCTGGGCGTGGACGTGGAGGAGGCGTCCCGCGCGATCACCACCTACGACATCCGCTGGGGCTGCGACGTGCTGCGCCCGGTCTACGACCGGACCGACGGCGTCGACGGCCGCGTGTCGATCGAGGTCGACCCGCGGCTGGCCCGCGAGACGGCCAAGACGGTCGCCGAGGCGCGGATGCTGTGGTGGCTGGTGGACCGGCCCAACCTGTTCATCAAGATCCCCGCGACGCGGGAGGGCCTGGCCGCGATCACCGAGACGCTGGCGCAGGGCATCAGCGTGAACGTGACGCTGATCTTCTCGCTGGAGCGCTACGGCGAGGTCATCGACGCGTTCTTCGCCGGCCTGGAGCGGGCTCGCGACAACGGCCACGACCTGTCGAAGCTGGCGTCGGTGGCGTCGTTCTTCGTCAGCCGGGTGGACACCGAGATCGACAAGCGGCTCGACAAGATCGGCTCGGACGAGGCGAAGGGGCTGCGCTCCAAGGCGGGGCTCGCCAACGCCCGGCTCGCGTACGCGCTGTACGAGGAGAAGTTCGCCACCGACCGGTGGAAGGCGCTGAAGGCCGCCGGGGCCCGTCCCCAGCGGCCGCTGTGGGCCTCCACCGGCGTGAAGGACCCGAACCTCAACGACACGCTGTACGTCGACGAGCTGGTCGCGCCCGGCACCGTCAACACGATGCCGGAGGCGACGCTCGTGGCCGAGGCCGACCACGGCCAGGTCCGCGGCGACACCGTCCGCGGCACCTACGACGACGCCCGCGCGCACATGGCGGCGCTGAAGGCGGTCGGCGTGGACTACGACGACGTCGTGCGGGTCCTGGAGGACGAGGGCGTGGAGAAGTTCGCGGCCTCGTGGAAGGGCATGCTCGACTCCATCACCGGCGAGCTGGAGTCCAAGAGGGCCGGCGCGTGACCTCGGTGGTGACCGCCGGGGGGATCTCGGTCACCATCCGCGGCGCCGTCGTCGACGAGGGCGAGACGGTCCTGGACCGTCTCGTCTCCGACGGCGTGCCGGGCTCGCTCGCGTCCCGGAGCGCCAAGCTGTGGGGGCCGGACGCGGCCCCGCTCGCCGCCCGCCGGCTCGGCTGGCTGGACCTGCCGGAGACCTCGCGGTCGGCGGCGGACCGGCTGGCCGAGCCGGCGGGCGACGCCCGCGCCGCCGGGCTCGACCGGATCGTGCTGGCCGCCGCCGGGGGGACGGCGCTGGCCGCCGAGGCGATGTGCCGCACGGCCAGCGTCGAGCTGACCGTCCTCGACACCACCGACCCGCACGAGGTGGCGGGCGTGCTGGCGGCCGGCCTGGACCGGACGCTCGTCGTCGTGGTCGGCGGGAGCGTCGAGGCCGAGTCGCTGCGGCGCGTGTTCGGGCGGGCGTTCGCCGAGGCCGGGCTGAAGGGCGCGGAGCTGGCGCGCCGGTTCGTGGTCGTGGCCGAGGAGGGCTCCGCCCTCGCGCGCGCGGCCGCGGACGTCGGCCACCACCTCGTCCCGGCCGAACCCGATGTCGACGACCGGTTCGGGGCGCTCGGCGCCCGCTCGCTGGTCCCGGCGGTGCTCGCGGGCGCGGACGCCGGCGCCCTGCTGGAGGAGGCGTCCGGGCTCGCCGCCACGCTGCGGCAGCCCTACGACAATCCGGCGCTGGCGCTCGGCGCGGCGCTCGGCTCGTCGGCGCTGGGCGTCCGCGACAAGCTGGTGATCGCCGACCACGGCTCCGGCCTGGACGGCCTCGCCGGGTGGGCGGAGCAGCTGGTCGGCGGCGCGCTCGGCAAGGACGGCAAGGGGCTGCTGCCGGTCGTGGTGGAGGGCGTCGACGCGCCCGGCTTCGCGCTGGCCGGCGACCTGCGGCGGGTCATCCTGGGCCGCCGCCCGGACGAGCCGGGCCCCGGCCGCGAGGCCGGGGTGAGCGTCGCGGGCCCGCTCGGCGCGCAGTTCCTGCTGTGGGAGTACGCGGTCGCGGTCGCGGCGCGGGTGATCGGGGTGGACCCGTTCGGCGAGCCGGACGTGGCCCAGTCGCGGGAGAGCACGGCCGCGCTGCTGCGGTCGGAGGAGGGCACCGCGCCGACGGTGGTGCGGCGGCCGCCGGAGCTGGTCGAGGGCGCGGTCGAGGTGCACGCCCCCGAGGACGCGCTGCGCGGCGCCAAGACGCTCACCGAGGCGCTGGAGAGCGTCCTCGCGGACGTCCCCGGCGGCGGCTACCTCGCGGTCCTGGCCTACCTGGACCGCCGCGGCGACGCGGCGGCGGCCGCGCTGCGGCCGCTGCTCGCCGCGCGGGGCGCCGAGGTCCGCCGGTCCCCCGCGCCGGTCACGTTCGGCTGGGGGCCGCGCTACCTGCACACGGCCGGCCAGTACCACAAGGGCGGGCCGCTGAACGGGGCGTTCCTGCAGATCACCGGGGCGGTCACGACCGACGTGCCGGTGCCGGGCAAGCCGTACACGCTGGGCGAGCTGCAGCTCGCGCAGGCGTTCGGCGACCTGCGGGTGCTGCGCGCGCTCGGCCGCCCGGCCGTCCGGCTGCACCTGCGGGACCGGGCCGAGGGCCTCGCGCAGCTCGCCGCCGCGCTCGGCTGACGTCCCGGCGCCCGCGTGCGTCCGCCCGCCGGGACGCAGGGCGACGACGCGAATCCGGGACGCGACAAAGAAGATCGATGGAGATGGTCGCGAATGCCCGTTCTCTCCTGAAACGATGGGGGGCAGGAGGGAACGGTGTCCGGATTCGACGTACTGACGCGCGGCGACGTGCTGGACTCGGCGCTGCAGGCACGGGACTACCTCGTGAGCTGCGGCGTCCCCGGGGCGCTGGCCGCCAAGGACCCGCGGCTGTGGGGGCGGCGCGCGGTGGACCACAGCCGGCTCGGCTGGCTCGACCTGCCGTTCGCCTCCCGCGGGCTGCTGAACCAGGTCGGCGGGCTCGTGTCGGAGGCGCGCTACTCGGGCCTCGACCACATCGTGCTGATCGGCGTCGGCGCGGAGAGCCTCGCCGCGCAGGCGATCATGGAGGCGCACGCGCCGGCGCTGGCCGGCGCGGGCGGCCCCGCCGCCGCGCCCCCGGCCGGCGCCGAGCGGACGACCGGCGAGCTGACCGTGCTGGACGGCGGCGACACCGCCGCGCTGGCGTTCGCGATGGAGCGGCTCGACCGGACGCTGGTCGTCCTGGCGAGCAAGGCGGGCGTGTCGCTGGAGGGCGACGCCTACCGGCGGATCTTCGCCGCGGCGTTCCGCGAGCGGGGCATGTCGGAGCGGGAGATCGCGGGCCGGTTCCTGGTCATCACCGACCACGGCAGCCCGCTGCACGACTTCGCCCGGCAGTGCGGCTACCGGATCGGGCTGACCGACCCGTACCTGCCGGGGCACTACGGCGCCCTGTCGGCGTACGGGCTGGTCCCGGCGGTGCTGGCGGGCGCGGATGCCGACCGGCTGCTGGACGAGGCGGCGTCGCTGGTGCCGTCGCTGTCCAAGGACGAGGACAACCCGGGCCTGCTGCTCGGCGCCGTCATCGGCGGCTGCGCGCAGCAGGCGGAGGGCGGGCTCGCCCGCGACAAGGTGCTGCTGCGCGAGCCCGGCGGGCCGGGCGCGCTGAGCGCGTGGATCTCCCAGCTGCTCGCCGTCGGCACCGGCAAGCGGGGCCGCGGCGTGCTGGCGTTCGAGCCGCCCGGCGGGCGCGGCGAGTTCCCCGACGTGCACGGCGTGTCGATCAACCCGAGGTCGGCGGCGCAGGACGACTCCGACACCTCGGTGTGGGCGCCGCTCGGCGCGCAGTTCCTGCTGTGGGAGTACGCGACGGCCGTCGCCGGGTGGCTGCTCGGCGTGAACCCGTTCGAGGCCGGCAGCACGGTCGTGCAGGAGGCGGAGGACGACGCGGCGATGCTGCTGCGCGGCGCGGCGGCGGGGTCGCTGACGGCGGAGCGGCCGGTGTACGTCGAGGACGGCATCGAGGTGCACGCCGACTTCCCGTGGCCGCCCGGCGCTGAGCTGCGGACCGTCCTCGGCGGGCTGGTCGCCTCGGTGCCCTCCGACGGCTACCTGTCGGTGATGACGTACCTGTCGGGCGACTTCTCCGGGCGGTACCTGGCGCCGTCGCTGGCGCGCGCGTCCGGGCGGCCCGTCGCCTACGGGCCGGGCCCCGGCTACCCGCACGCGACCGGCCCGGTGCACAAGGACGGCCCCGGCAACGGCGCGTTCCTCATCATCACCGGCGACCCGGCGCCGGGCGACGCGCTCGCAGCGCACCCGGTGCCCGGCCGCCCCTACAGCCTGGCGCAGCTGCGGCTGGCGCGGGCCCTCGGCGAGCTGCGCGCGCTGCGGCAGCGCCGGCTGCCGGTGATCCGGCTGCACCTGCGCGACCCGGTCGACGGCGCCGGCCGGCTGACCGAGGCGGTCCGCGCGGTGGCGGGGGCGCGCAGGCCGTGAGCTTCACCGCCGTCGTCTCGGGGGAGACGGCCATCACCGCGCGCGGTCCGCTCAAGGAGGCCGCGGAGCGGGTCCTCGGCCGGTTGTGGATCGACCAGGTGCCGGTCCGGCTCGCGTCCGAGGACGCGTCGCTGTGGCCGTCCGCCGCGACCGCCGGAGTGGCCGGCCGGCCGCTGTGCTGGCCCGGCCAGCCCGGCCCGGGCCGCGCCGCGCTGGACCGCGCCGAGGAGCTGCGCGCCGGGGCCCGCGCCGAGGGGCTGACGGAGGTCGTGCTGCTCGGCGGCGGCGCGCCCGCCCGCGCCGCCGAGCTGATCGCCGCGAGCGGCGGGGCGCCGCTGACCGTCCTGGACGGCCTGGAGCCCGGCCCGCTGCTGCGGCTGCGCGACGACGGGGAGCGGCTCGGCCGGACCCTGGTCACCGTGACCGGCGACGACCCGGGCGCCGAGACGCTGCGGTCGGTGCTCGCCGGGATGCTGGCGGACACCGGCCTGTCCCCCGCCGAGACCGCGCGGCGGTTCGTCACGGTCGCCGAGCCGCGCACCGCCGCGGCCAAGCACGCCGCCGAGGCGGGGCATCCGCCGGTGGAGGCGCCGGCCGCGACCGCGTTCGGGGCGCTGTCGCCGTACGCGCTGGTGCCCGCCGCGCTCGCCGGCGCCGACGTCCGGGCCCTGCTGGAGGAGGCCACCGCGGTGCTGCCCGCGCTGACCCGGCCGGAGAACAACCCGGGGCTCGTCCTCGGCGCGATCCTCGGCGGGGCGGCCCGCGCGGGCCGCCGGACGGCGGTGCTCGGCGGCTACGCGGCCGCCCAGCCCGGCCTCGCGCGCTGGGCGGCGGACCTGCTGGACGAGGCGACCGGCGGGCGAATGGTCCCGGTCGTCCAGGAGGGCGGCCTGCCGCTGGCGCCCGCCGACGACCTGTTCCTGGTCACCTTCGGGGGCCGCCCGCACCAGGACGACGCCACCGTCGCGGGCCCGCTCGCCGCGCAGCTCGTGGTGTGGGAGTACGCCGCGGCCGTCGCGGCCTACCTGCTGGAGGCCGACCCG
>NZ_VCKZ01000649.1 GCF_005889745.1 Actinomadura geliboluensis | reverse complement strand
GAGACGGCCGTCGGGGAGGGCGTCCCCGTCCGGGGCGTTGACGTGCTGCGCGTCCCGCAGCAGGCCGACCATGCGGCGCATCGAGGTCAGCGCCTCGGTGCCGGCCTTCTCGATGCCGCCGAACATGCGGTCCAGGTCCTCCGGCGACTGGCCCGCGCCCGCCTGCGCCGCGAACCGCGCCGCCTGCGCCTGGACGACGATGCCCGTCACGTGGTGGGCGACGAAGTCGTGCAGGTCGCGGGCCAGCTCCAGCCGCTCGTCCCGGCGCGCCGCCGCGAGCGACCGGGACCGCCGGGCGTCCAGCGCCCGCAGGTACAGGCCGATGCCGAGGGCGATCGACACGGTGATGCCGAGCGGCGCGCTGATCAGCGCCCCGGCGAGCGCCGACCAGCGCAGCGGCGTCGCCAGCACCGCGGCGCCGAGCAGCGCCGCCAGCGGGACGAGGTGCTCGCGGCGCGCCTTCCACATCGTCCGGCTGATGGCGATCAGCAGCCCGCCGACCTCCGCGAGCACGCTCGGCGCGGTGTAGTCGGGGCGCACCGCGAGCCCGAGGTACAGGGTGCTGGACGCCGACAGCGCCCCCGCCGCGACCGCCCACGGGACGACCCGCCCGGCCACGGCCGCGACGCTGGCGACGGCCGCGACGACCAGCAGCCACAGGGTGGGCATGTCCCGCACCATCGCGACCAGGCAGCCGAGCAGGTACAGGCCCGCGAAGCCCAGGTACGCGGCGCGCATCAGGCAGCCGCCCACCGAATGGATGCGGTCCAGCCGTGTCCCCAGGTCGCTCACGGTGATGCAGGGTACGGCCTGTCGGGGACCCGCCGGATCGGCCGAACGGCCGATCCCGGGCCGGCGCGGCCCCCGGCCCGCCGTCGCGCTCCGTGATCATCGGCGCCTCGCGCCCGCCGGGCCGCTCGAATAAAGGTTCGAAAATGTCAGAGGTGCCCCGTAGCGTTGACCTTGTGATTTGGGAGACACCTGGGAACAGGCGTCGAACCGAGTGGCTTGTAACCACGTACCTAGGGGTATGTGACTGACGGTGGCACCCGCAGAGGCGCGGGCGCCACCGGGTCAAGGAAGGGGTGTTGGCAGTGAGCGCAGCGACCGGCACGTTCCATCTCTCCCACCCGCGGCTGGACGGGCCCGCCGAGCGGACCGTCGTCGAGCCGTGGCTCACCGAGCTCCCCCATGCGACGCTGAACGCCTACACCGACCCCGAGCCGTCGCTGGCCGCGGTCGAGGCCCTGCCCCTGCGTCCGCAGCCCGCGCCGGCCCGCCGCGTCGCCGTGGCGGCCTGACAAAGCCACCCGGAAGGGGATCGGGCACGTCCCGATCCCCTTTTCCCGGCCTTGCTGTCTCATATATTGATACATGATTCTCAAACTATGAGAAGCGGGCGTACGGTGGGGGCACCGAGGACAGAGAGGTGATCCCGATGCCGGCCTACACCCACGGCCACCACGAGAGCGTCCTGAGCTCCCACCAGTGGCGCACGGTCGAGAACTCCGCCGCCCACCTGATCGAGCACCTGCGCCCCGGCCTGTCGGTCCTGGACGTCGGCTGCGGCCCCGGCACGATCACCGCCGGCCTGGCCGAACGCGTCGCCCCCGGCCGCGTCGTCGCCGCCGACGCCGCCGAGTCCGTGCTGGACGAGGCGCGCAAGAGCACCGCCGCCCTGGCCAACGTCGAATTCGCGGTGGCCGACGTCCACGCGCTGGACTACCCCGACGGCACCTTCGACGTCGTCCACGCCCACCAGGTGCTCCAGCACGTCGCCGACCCCGTCCAGGCCCTGCGCGAGATGCGCCGCGTCACCCGGCCCGGCGGCGTCGTCGCCGCCCGCGACGCCGATTTCGGCGCCATGGTCTGGTACCCGGAGCCGCCCGGCATGGACGCCTGGCTGCCCATCTACTACAAGGTGGCGCGCGGCAACGGCGGCGAGCCCGACGCGGGCCGGCGCCTGGTCTCCTGGGCCCGCGCCGCCGGCTTCACCGACGTCACCGCGTCCGCCTCGTCCTGGTGCTACGCCACGCCCGCGGAGCGCGAATGGTGGAGCGAGTCCTGGGGCGGCCGCATGGTCCGGTCCTCGGTGGCCGACCACGCCGTGGCCGGCGGCCACGCGACCCGCGACGAGCTGGACCGCGTCTACGCGGGCTGGAAGTCCTGGGCCGCCGCCGAGGACGGCTGGTTCGCCGTCACCCACGGCGAGGTGATCTGCCGCGCCTGACCCTCACATCGCCCAGCGCCGGAACCCGCCCTCGGAGTTGACGACCTGGCCGGTGATCCAGTGGCCCTCGTCCGACACCAGCCACCGCACGAGCCGGGCCACGTCGTCCGGCGCGCCCCAGCGCCCGAACGGCAGCGCCCGCCCGACCCGCTCGGTCAGCTCCTCGTCCGCCCAGCCGGTGTCCACCGGGCCCGGATTGACGGCGTTCACGGTGATCTTCCGGTCGGCCAGCGCGTCGGCGAGCGTCAGCGTCATCTGCTGGATCGCGCCCTTGCTGACCGCGTAGGGGATCTCCCGCACCATCGGCCCGAGGTGCTGGCCCGAGGTGAACAGCACGATCCGCCCGCCCGGGCGCGCGTCGTCGTGCGCGGCGGCGAACGCCTGGGCGAGCAGGACGCTCGCCCGCGCGTTCACCGCCCAGCACAGGTCCAGCTCCGCCGCCGTCACCTCGCCGAGCGTCCCGAGGGCGCTGCGGGCGTGGTTGGCGACGACGGCGTCCACCGCGCCGAACCGCTCCACCGCCTCCCGGACGACCCGCCCGGGCGCGTCCGGCTCGGCGAAGTCCGCGGCGACATGGGCGAGGCGGGGGCCGGTCCCGCCGAGCGCCGCCAGGACGTCCTCGACGGGCTCGGCGCCCCACGGCTGCTCCTCGTCGTGCGGCGTCCACGACTGCGCCAGCACGCTCGCGCCCGCGGCGAGCAGTTCCCGGGCGATCGCGAACCCGATCCCCGCCCGCCGGCCCACGCC
>NZ_VCKZ01000143.1 GCF_005889745.1 Actinomadura geliboluensis | reverse complement strand
GGGGTCGGAGGTGTATAAGAGACAGGTCATCGCCGTCGCGGCGCCCGCGCTGGCCCGGTTCCTCCAGGTGGGCGCGGGAGCCGACGCGGAGTTCGTGTCGTTCCTGCGCTGGATGGCCGCGGCCAACCTGACGCTGATCGTCCCGGTGCTCGCGGCCTCCTGCCTGCGCGGCGCCGGCCGGGCCCGCGCCGCGGCGCTGATCACGCTGTCGAACGCGGCCGTGGAGATCACGCTGGTGGCCGTGCTCGGCTTCGATCCGGTGGCGCTCGGCGTGATGGCGGTGCCGGTGGCCACGGCCGCGGCCGGGCTGTCCGGCGGCGTGCTGGGCCTCGTGCTGCTGCGGCGCGCCGGGCTGCGGGGGCCGGTCGGCTGGCGCCCGGAGGTGCTGCGCGGGCTGCGGTCGGTGGGCCTGCCGGTGGGGATCTCGTACGTGGCGGTGTTCGCGACCAACCTGGCGCTGATGTGGGTGCTGGGCCCGTTCGATCCCCGGATCCGCAACGGGTTCGCCGCCGCCGCGACCGTGCAGAGCCTGGTCGTCATCCCGGCCATCGCGCTCGGCTCCGCGACGGCCATCGTGATGAACCAGCAGCGCGGCGCGGGACGGCGCGGGCTGAACCCGGCCACGATGGGCGCGGGCCTGCGGATCGCGGCCGCCGTCTACGGCGCCGTGGCGCTGGTGGTCTGGACGGCCCGCGACGTGATCGGGCTGGTGATGGCGGGCGACTCGCGGATGGCCGCCGAATGCGCCCGCTACCTCAACGAGGTGGGCCCCACCTACCTGTGCTTCGGCATGGTGCTCATGGCGATCACGGTGATGGAGCAGATCGGCCGGGGCCGCGCGGCGCTCCTGCTGAACGCGGTGTACGCGGCGCAGATCATCGGTGTCGGCGGCCTGCTGGCCCGGAGCTTCCACAGCCAGGACCTGCTCTACGGGACCATCGCCGTGACCAACCTCGCCGGGCTCGCGGTGGTGCTCGTCGCGGTCCGGGCCGTCCGGCGCGACAGCGGCGACCTCGGTCAGGCATGCCCATCCGGGTAGCGCGTAAGCGCGACCACAAAGGGATTATCAATCGCTGCACGGCACCGCAGACTCAGGGTGGTGCGGGGAAATTGAGATCTCCGCGAGAACGCGGTCCTCCCCGGTGCGAAATGCAGCCATCACCCGTTCATCCGGAATTCGCACCGCGCCGACGATGGAAAGTAGGTGAAATGGCCTCGATGGATTTGCACGGCCGCCGCTGGCCGACCGTGCCGACCGAGCGCGAGACGGAGCTCCTCGGCGAGGTCGCCCGCTCCCGCGTCTGGACCGACGGTCCCTGGACGGCCGAGGTGGAACGGCGCATGGCCGGCCTCACCGGCGCCCCGCACGCGGTGGCGTTCAACAGCTGCACCTCCGCGCTGCACGCCGCGCTGCACGCCCTGGGCGCCGGGCGCGGCACCCGGGTGGCGCTGCCGTCGCTGACCTTCGCGGGGACGGCCACCGGCGCCCGGCACATCGGGGCGACGCTGCTGTTCCAGGAGGTCCGGCCGGACACCCTCACGCTCGGCCCGGACCTGCCGGCGGACGCCGACCTGGTCATCGCGGTGGACCTGCACGGCGTCCCGCACGGCCTGGACCGGGGGCCGGTGCTCACCGACGCCTGCCAGGCGCTCGGCACCCGGATCGGCGGCCGGCACGTCGGCGCGTCCGGCACCCACGCCTGGTCGTTCTCCGCGGCCAAGATGGTGACCGCCCCGGACGGCGGCGCGGTCACCACCTCCGACGCCGCGCTGGCGGACCGCCTCCGGGAGCTGCGCGACTACGGCGTTCCGGCCGGGGAGCACCGCTCGAACGCGGGCGTGCGGTGGCCCGGCGGGCACAACTGGCGGCCGTCGGAGCTGTCGATGGCGATGGTCGCGCACCGCCTGGACGACCTCGACGTCCGCGTCGCGCGGGCGCGGGACGTCACCGACCGGCTGCACAAGACGATGGACGGGCTCAGCCTGTGGCGCCAGCACGCCCCGGACGGCACCGAACCCGGCTGGCACAAGGTGCGCTTCGGCGCCCCCGGCCTGGACCCCGGGGAGGCGCGCCGCATGGCGGACGCGCTCGCCGCGGCCGGCGTGCCCACCCACCGCTGGGGCGCGCTCCCGCTGCACCGGCACCCCGCGTTCGGCGGCCCCGGCGGACCGGACCTTCCGGGCACCGACCGACCGGACCTTCCGGGCACCGACCGCGCGGCCGCCGGGACCCTCTGCCTCGGTACCGAAGCCTGCCCTCCCATGACCTGGAACGACGACGAGGTCGAGCAGGTCTGCACCCTCATCGAAACGATCGCGGAAGGCTGAACATGGACACTCCTCGGACTCGTATCGGCATCATCGGCGTCGGCAACTGCGCGCGTGCGCTGATCGAGGGCACCGCCTTCTACCGGGCCAATCCCGAAGTGACCTCCGGGCTGATGTTCCCGTACGTGGGCCCCTACGGCGCGGGGTCCGTGGAGCCCGTCGCCGCCTGGGACGTCGACACCGAGAAGGTGGGGAAGGACCTGTGGTCCGCCAGGGCCGCGGGCCAGAACCTCGACATCGGCATCCCGCAGGGCGACCTCCTCCCGATCGGCGACGACGTCGAGGTGCTGCGCGCCCCGACCCTGGACGGCGCCGGGACGCGCTACCAGGAGCGGATGAGCCTCGCCCCCGAGACCGCCGGGGACCGCACCGCCGAGATCGTCGAGCAGATCCGGGCGGCCCGGGTCGACGTGCTGCTCAACTACCTGCCGGTCGGCTCCCAGCGCGCCACCGAGTGGTGGGCCGCGGCCGCGCTGGAGGCCGGGACGGCGTTCGTCAACAACGTGCCGGCCTTCATCGCCTCCACCGGCGAGTGGCGCCGGCGTTTCCGCGACGCGGGCCTCCCGCTCATCGGCGACGACATCAAGTCGCAGCTCGGCGCCACCTACCTGCACCGCGCGCTGGTGCGGGCGTTCTCCGACCGGGGCATCGCGCTGGAGCGCACCTACCAGCTCAACGTCGGCGGCAACATGGACTTCTACAACATGCTGGAGCGGGAGCGGCTCGCGTCCAAGAAGCAGTCCAAGACCGGGGCCGTGACCGACGCCTACGACGGCGATCTCCCCGCCGACCGGGTGCACATCGGCCCGTCCGACTTCGTCCCCTTCCTCGGCGACACCAAGAAGGCGTTCATCCGCTGCGAGGGCAGCGGGTTCGGCGGCGCGAGGATCGACCTGGAGATGCAGCTGACCGTCCCGGACTCGCCCAACTCGGCCGGCGTGGTGATCGACGCCGCGCGGATCGCCAAGCTCGCGATGGACCGCGGCGACGTCGCCGTGGACGAGTGGGTGTCGGCATGGCTGTTCAAGGCGCCGCCGCGAAGCGTCGCGCAGGAGTCCGACCAGGTGGCCAGGGAGCGCCTCACCCAGTGGATCGGCGCTCCCGGCGAGGGAGCGAAGCGCTGAGCGGCCGCGGACCACGGCCCGCCGTCCACTCCGGAAGGAAGCACGCGTGTTCTCATTGAGCCTGCGCCGATCCACCGCCCTGGGCGGTGTCGGCATGGCGGCCGTCCTCTGCGCCGCCTCCGCCTCCGCCCTCCCGCCGCACGCCTCGCGGGCGGCGTCCGCGTCGGCCCTCGCGCCCGCCGCACCCGCCGCGCAGACCGGCGAGGTGCCCAGGTTCACCGTGGTGACCCACCGGCCGGGAACCTCCCCGGGGCTGCTCTTCGCCACGCCGCAGTCCGCCAGGGACTCCGGCGCCGTGCACGGCCCCCAGATCCTCGACGACCGCGGGCGGGTGGTGTGGTTCCGCCCCGTCCCCGCCGGCCAGTTCGCCACGGACCTGCGCGTCCAGCGGTACCGGGGCAAGCCCGTGCTGACCTGGTGGCAGGGCACGAGCAGCAACACCGGCATCGGGAAGGGCGTCGGCTACATCGCCGACTCCTCCTACCGCGTCATCGCCACCGTCCGGCCCGACGGCGACTACGCGCCCGACCTCCACGAGTTCGCGCTCACCGAGAAGGGCACGGCCCTCGTCACCAGCTACCGGACGGTGCCGTACGACCTGACGCCGGTGGGCGGCCCCAAGGACGGCCAGGCGGTGGACAGCGTCGTCGAGGAGATCGACGTCGCCACCGGCCGCCGCATCATGCGGTGGAGCAGCCTCCAGCACGTCCCGATCACCGAGAGCGACATGCCCGTGGAACTGACGCACGGCGCTCCCTACGACTACTTCCACGTCAACTCCGTGGCCGTCGACGATGACGGCGACCTGCTGGTCTCCGGCCGCACCACCTCCACCGTCTACAAGGTGGACCGGGAGACCGGAGCGGTGCTCTGGAGGCTCGGCGGACGCCACAGCTCGTTCCGCCTCGGCGCCGGGGTGCGGTTCAACTGGCAGCACGACGCCATGCCGGAGGGACGCGGCACCTACCGCATCTTCGACAACGGGAGCGTCGCGGGGTCCCCGGGCTGGGAGTCGCGTGTCGTGCGCGTCCGGGTGGACGCCCGGCGGCGGACCGCCGCGTTCCTCGGGCAGGTCACCCACCCCGTCCTCCAGTCGGTGGAGAACGAGGGCGGAAGCCAGCGGACGCCCGGCGGCGGCACGCTCGTGAGCTGGGGATCCAGCAGCCGGATCTCGGAGTTCGCCAAGAGCGGGCGCCTGCTGTTCGACGCCACCCTCCCGGCCGGCTGGAGCAGCTACCGCGTCTACCGGTCGCGCTGGTCGGCCGAGCCTGCGGCGCCCCCCGCCGTCTCCGTGGGACCCGACGGGGCGCTGCACGCGAGCTGGAACGGGGCGACGGGCGTCGCCCGCTGGCGGGTGCTCGGCGGAGACGCTCCGGCCGCCCTCAAGCCGGTGGCCGAGGCCGCGTGGCAGGGGCTCGACACCGCCGTCCGCCTCGACCCGCTGCCCCGCTTCGTCAAGGTGGAGGCGCTGGACGCGCACGGCACGAGCATGGGGTCCTCCACGGCGGTCCCCACGGACAGCTGACCGCGGTGCCCAGGAAGGAGGCCGACGATGTACGTACTGGGGCTCAACTGCTTCTTCTCCCGGCCCGACGAGGACTTCATCCCCCGCCTGCCGGAGTACTTCTTCCATGACGCGTCCGCCGTCCTGCTGCGCGACGGCCGGGTGGTCGCCGCCGTGGAGCAGGAAAGGCTCAGCCGCATCAAGCACACCAACCGGTTCCCCGGCGACGCCGTCCGCGCGGTGCTGGCCAGGGCCGGCATCACCATCGCGGACGTCGACAAGGTCGCGTTCTTCTTCACCGAAGAATGGGTCGACAAGGTGCTTTTCCAGCTCTACTCCCAGCATCCCGGAGTGGAGGTGAAATGGAGCCGAGAACTGATCAAGGAGCGGATCCGCGAACTCTTCGGCCACGACCTGCCGGACGAGAAACTCGCGTTCGTCCCGCACCACGAGTCGCACGCCTACTCCGCCTATCCGCAGTCGGGGTACGACGACGCGCTCGTGATGGTCATGGACGGCCAGGGGGAAGGCGTGTCCACGTCCTTCTACAGCGCCGACGGGGACCGGGTCGAACTCCTCGGCTCCAAGGACATCGACCGGTCGATCGGGCACCTCTACACGGCCGGCACGGAGATCCTCGGCTACCGGCTGTTCGACGAGTACAAGGTCATGGGGCTCGCCCCGTACGGCGACCCCGCGACCTACCGGAAGCTCTTCGAGGAGCTCTACGACCTCCGCTCCGACGGCCATTTCGACATGGACCACAACCGGCTCAAGCTGCTCGCGCTCAGGGCGGGCATCGTCCCCCGGCGCAAGGGCGAGAAGATGACCCGGCGGCACATGGACTTCGCCGCCGCGCTCCAGCAGGCGACCGAGGACCTCGCGCTGCACATGATCGAGCACTGGCGGTGGGTCACCGGGCACCGGCGGCTCGCCATCGCCGGCGGAGTCGGGCAGAACTGCACGCTCAACGGGAAACTGCTGACGGGCGGGCGATTCCAGGAGGTCTTCGTCCACCCGGCCGCGCACGACGCCGGGGCGGCGCTCGGAGCCGCCCTCAAGGTCCACCGGGAATCGGCCGGCCGGCTCCCGCGCGCGAGGGTGCGGGACGTGTTCTGGGGCCCGGGAATCCCCGGCGACTCCGAGGTCGAGGAGCGACTGGCCGAATGGCGGGGTCTGCTCGACTTCCGGCGCTCCGCCGACGTGGCGGAGGAGACGGCCGGACTGCTGGCCGCCGGAAAGGTCGTCGGCTGGGTCCAGGGCCGTTCGGAGTTCGGCCCGCGCGCCCTGGGCAACCGCAGCATCCTGGCGGACCCGCGCCCCGCGGAGAACCACCGACGGATCAACCTGATGGTCAAGAACCGGGAGTCCTACCGGCCGTTCGCACCGTCGGTGAAGGCCGAGCGCCTGCGGGACTACTTCGAGTACCCGTCCGACGTCCCGGCGCCGGACTTCATGGTGTTCACCGTCCCGGTCCGCGCGGAGAGGGCGTCGGAACTGGCCGCGATCACCCATGTGGACGGCACGGCCCGGGTCCACGCGGTGGACCGGGAGGTCAACGAGCGCTACTGGCGGCTGCTGGACGCGTTCGAGCGGCGGACCGGCGTGCCCGTGCTGCTCAACACGTCCTTCAACAACCACGCCGAGCCGATCGTGGACTCGGTGGAGGATGCGATCCGCTGCTTCCTGACCACCCGCCTGGACCACCTGGTGATCGGGGACGTCATCGCCACCAAGACCGGCGGCGAGCTCCGCGACCTGACGGGACTGGTACCGAGCCTGCCGCGCTCCGCCCGGCTGGAGAGGACGATCACCCCGGGAGGCGCCGAGAGGGCCCGGCTGACCGCGAACCATGCCACCGCCGGCTCGGCGGAGATCGGCGACCACACCTTCGAGACGCTGCGGAAGGCGGACGGCCGGTCGTCGCTGGGCGACCTCGGCCTGAACGTGGACACTCCCGGCGGTCTCGAAAGCCTCCGCGAGATCGAGAACCTCTGGAAGGACCGGCTGGTGGAGCTCCGCCCGCCATCGCCCCCGAGGTAGGCGAAGAGGCCCGCGCCCGCTCCGTCACGTCCCGCGAGCCGCCTGGCCAGACCGGACCAGGCGGCTCCGGCGGCCGACCTGCCCGTCCCTTCCGCCTGCCCCTGTTGCCCGCCGAGCACCGTGGCGAAGTGTTATCGGTAACATTCACTGTCGATGTCGGGAGCGACCGTGTCCCGAGCGGCAGACCGATGGAGCAGAGGGGGACACCCGTGGAAGAGCGAATGCTGCAGCGCGCCGGTCGGAAGGTCGGCGTCGTGGGCCTGGGCGCATGGCAACTGGGCGCGGACTGGGGGACGGTCGACGACCGCCAGGCGCTGTCGGTCCTGTCCGCCGCGGTGGAAGCCGGGGTGTCGTTCATCGACACCGCCGACGCGTACGGCGACGGACGCAGCGAGCAGCTGATCGGCCGGTTCCTGCGCGGCGGTGGCGTCCAGGGCGTCATGGTGGCGACCAAGATGGGGCGGCGCGTCATGCCGCAGCACCCGTCGATCTACACCCTGGACAATTTCCGTGCCTGGACCGACCGGTCGCGCGCCAATCTCCAGGTCGAACGGCTCGACCTGGTGCAACTGCACTGCCCGCCTCCGGCCGTCTACCAGGACGACGCGGTGTTCGACGCCCTGGACACGCTCGTGGAGGAGGGCCGGATCGCCGCGTACGGAGTGAGCGTGGAGACCCGGGCCGAGGCGCTGGCCGCCATCGCCCGCCCCGGCGTGGCCACCGTCCAGTTGATTCTCAACATGCTGCGGCTCGGCCCGCTGGAGGAGGTCCTGCCGGCGGCGCGCGCGGCCGGAGTCGGCGTCATCGCGCGAGTGCCGCTGGCGAGCGGCCTGCTGTCGGGCCGCTATGACGAGCACACGACGTTCGCCGCCGATGACCACCGCACCTACAACCGGCATGGCGAGGCGTTCGACGTCGGCGAGACCTTCTCCGGTGTGGATTTCAGCACGGGCTTGGAGGCGGTGCGCCGCCTGCGGCCGCTGGTTCCGGACGGGATCACGATGGCGCAGTTCGCGATGCGCTGGATCATCGACCAGCCCGGGGTGTCCGTGGTGATCCCCGGCGCCCGCACGCCCGACCAGGCCCGCGACAACGCCGCCGCGGCCGACGCCGCTCCGCTGTCACAGGAGGCATCGGCGGGTGTGCGCGAGATCTACGACGAACTGATCGCGCAGCAGGTGGCGAACCGCTGGTGAAGCGAACACCTGGGATGCCATGCGCGACAGAATCCCGGACGCGGTCGAGCGGTTCGAGGCCGAGCTGCCGCCACCGGGCTCACCACCCGGGTCATTCACCCGCGCCTGTCTCGACGCGACCATTCCAGAGAAGGACGGACCACCGGACGATCCGTTCGTCTACGACGCCGACGGCAACCGGCTCATCCGCCGCGACAACACCGGCAGCGTCCTGTATCTGCCGGGAATGGAGCTCCGCCTCAGCGGCGGCACTGTCACCACCACCCGCTACTACACCCACGGCGGACAAACCATCGTGTCCGGCCATGCGACTGGCATATGCCCACACCAGCGGGCCCGTCCACGCACCTGACCGCCATGACTAATTAACCCTGGTTAGCGGTCGGGTGTTTTCCCAGGTCAGCGAGTAGCGGCGGAGTACGTGTCGGCGATAGCGCACGCCGGGCAGCAGTCGCCGCGCTGCGGCTCGCACCTGCCCGTAGCTCATCTGCGGGTCGGCGACCGGCATCCCTTCCGGGCCGTGCGCACGGCGCAGCACCTTGATGGTCCGTACGACCGGGGCGGCCGCGATCATCGCTGCCCACTCCGCCGGAGTCCTCTCACAGGCCAGGCCGACCACCACCAGCGTGCCACCGGGACGCAGTAGCTCGCGCATGCGGGTCAGGGCCGCCTCAAAGTCCATGTGATGGATCGTGGATACCGAGCAGATGAAGTCGTAGCCCTCGACCGGGAGATCGACGGAGAGGAAGTCGCCCTCGAGGAACCTGAGATCCGGGTCACCGGCGGCGAGCTCGTGAGCGCGGGCGATCATCCTTGGCGAGCTGTCGATGCCAGTGACGCGTTTTGCCCGCCCGGTCAGCTTGCGTGCGAGCAGACCGTCCCCACAGCCAACGTCCAGCGCATCGCTGCACCCCTCCGGGACGGCACGCAGGATGCCAGGGTGACGCGCGACGTTGGTATTCCAGTACGGCTTAAGGGCGGCCTGGCTCATCGGATCATCGTAGGGTCATGGCATCTGCGGCCATGTCCTGGCTTTCGCGAACGCATACACAGCTACTGCCCAGGGACATCACAGGGGACGTGCGAGTAACGGGCCAGGAACGTAGAAGCGGCGCGCGAGGCCCTAATGCAGAACCATGCCGAGTGAACCTGCAGAGCAGGTCAGCGTGTCAGCGTCGTAGAGTTCTCTTGCAGGACCGTTCGAAATGTCACGGACACACGTCGGCTGCGGGGCACCCGCCGGTTGGGGCCCGGGTCGGTCTTCCGCGCTGGGATGGCGTGCCGCCAGGTGAATCGTGCGGGGCCTGTCATCACGCACAGACTGCCGGATTCGAGGCGTACTGGCACGCGCGTTTTTTCCTGAGGGTGAGTGAACTCCATAACGCACGCCGACAGCAGACTGACCGAGGCGACGACAGGGCCGAAGGAAGGAATGCGGTCGATATGAGCGCTGATGCCCTGACCAGGCATGTATTCGTTCACGATCACATGGTCGGGCTGTCGGTCGAAATGGCCGTCCTCATGTAGCCGCCGGGCCAGTGCCGTCGCCCAGCCGGGGAGTGGCGGGGCCGGAGCGCCGCCCACGCCACGACTGCCATAGTCGTAACGATGCCCGTAGTGCTGGACACGCCTCCGCAGTTGCGACGACCAGGGCGCGGCGTCGATATCCGCTGCTAGGCGCTGCTGAGCGTCCTTGTCCAGCCAGTGCTGTACGCACAGTAGCCCCGGAACCATGGTCGAAAACCTATTCGATCGCGGCTCATCCGGTCCAGGGGTTCCTCGAGCGCTGCCGATGCTGGCGGCGACGGAGCGAGACGGCCGCCAAGGCGACCTGTCCCGGGTGCGGCAAACAGCGGATCCTGCAGGACGACACCGGCAGATGATCGGACGGTCCGGCTCGGGCATCGGCCCCACCCGCTGCCACTGACCCGGCAAGCTGGACGATCCTGCAGCGCCGCCTGACCCACCGCCAAGCCCAGCGCACGGACGACCCGCACGTGATGGTCACCAAGGGCACCAAGCCGGCCGGTTCCCGGATATGGACCGAGACGATGAAGTGCGGCACCTGACCTCATCCTTCGCCATCAGCTGGCGAAGGGAAAGGTTGAGAGTGGTCGTTTCCCAGCCGGTCGCCGACCGGCGGGTGCGGTCAACGGGCGGCTGTGCAGGTGAGGAGTTCGCGGTGTTCGAGGGTCCATAGTGCGGCCCGGGACTGCCATGCGAGGGTCCACAGCCCCTCGGTGTGAGTGTTGTGCTGGGTGAAGCCCTGAACTCGTGAGTACCAGCCGTTGTCTTTGATCAGGAAGTGCAGGATCCGGTCGATCAGATCGGTGCGTTGACGGCGGGGAAGCCCGTAACCGTCAAGGAAAGCCTTGAACCATTCCGCGCGGGTGGCGGCGGGTGGCAGCCCGATCTCTTCGGCGACGTCATCATCGAAGAGTTGCACGCAGTAGAAGGCGGTGACGGCGACCTCATCGAGGGGGTCGACTGGCCCGGTGTACTCCCAGCCGATCAGCCCGGTCGGGCGGTTCTGGTCAAAGACCACATGCCAGGGTGCGATGTTGCCGTGGCTGATCAGTGCTCCAGGTGTGTCGGTGTGCAAGGTCCAGGGCATCCACTGCGCATCAGGTGGCGGGGTGAAAGGTACGACTCACCTGGTGGAGCTGGTGCAGCAGCGAGCCGACGAGGAGCCGACGCTTCCGGCACCTCGATGGCAGCATCAGCACCGTGAAGCGGGGCGGTCTGGGCATCTACCGTGCGAGTGCCGGAAAAGTCCGCCCGGCGGCGGGGGAGACGGTTACGATCGCCGCGTTCATGTCTGATCATGTTCGGGAGCGGCACATGGTGGGGATCCGACCCTTAACTCTTGGTCTGCTGATGGTGCCCGTGCTCGGCCTGGCGGCCTGCTCGGGCGGCGACAGCACTTCCGCCGCAGGGAGCGCGGGGAGCGGCGCAAAATCGCCACGTCCCTCACCTGTCCTGCCCTCCTTCAAAGGAAAGAAGCTCGACGCCGTCAGCGGCGAGTTGCAGCGTTCCTGGCCCGCCTACACCACGGCGTTCAGGGCCCTGCCCGACGGTCACCTGTTCGACGGCGAGTCCTACTCCGGTACCTGGGTCGTCTGCACGCAGGTCGAGGACCCTCAGGGGAAGAAGGTGGAGTTGGGATTCCTTCCCCCGCAGGTGTCCTGCCCGCCCGACGGCCGTGTGACCACCTGGCCCGTCGTGCCCAACTTCGTCGGCAAGACCGGCACCGACGCAAAGCAAGCCGCCCTGCGGCTCGGCTTCCCGCTCGTCAGCAGCGAGCCCATCGTGACCGAGGGATACGACGACAGCTCGCACCTGGAACGTACCGTCTGCACCCAGGACCCGCCCGTCGGCCAGAGCATGCGCCAGCACTACGGCACGACACTGAGCCTGCGGGTCGCCGACAGCAAGGGGTCGTGCACCCCGTAGGTGCCCCGCCTGGTGCTGGACGGCACCTTGATCTCGATCGACCGGGTCGCCGCCGACCGGCCCCACTACTCGGGAAAGCATCGCCGCCACGGCATGAACCTCCAGGTCATCGCCGCACCGGACGGGACCCTGCTGTGGGTGTCGGGACCGCTGCGCGGCTCGGTCCACGACCTGACCGCGGCCAGGTTCTGGGGCGTCATCCGGGCCTTGGCCGCCACCGAGCTGCTCGTGCTGGCCGACAAGGCCTACCAGGGCGCCGGCGCGCACATCCCCAAGCTCTACAAGGGACGCCAACCGCGCACACGCCAAGCTCCGCGGACCCGGCGAACGCGCGAACGCCCAGCTCAAATCATGGCGCATCCTGCGCAAGCCACGCTGCTGCCCCCACCGCGCCGGCCGCCTCGCCAAAGCCGTCCGCACCCTTCAACTCCGCGAGACCGCAGCACGCTGAAAAAGGCTCAGTGGGCGCCGCCGGACAAGGGCGAGGATCTGGGCGCGTACGTGGCGGGTGATCTGCTGCGCAAGGGCGCCCGCGACCTGAGCGGCGGTATCCCGCACTGAAGGCCTGAACGAAGCAGGACCGCAAGGATGAAGGGCCAGGGCCCGCTTGGTGTAGGTGGGCCGGTCGAATGGCGTAGTTGCAGAACCGGCACCTCGATGTGGAAGAGACTCGCTTGCCGGGCAACCGTTTCGGGGGGCCAGCCGGTAGATGTCGGAGAGAGATCTACTGGGAGGTCGGATGCGGGAGCGCCCGGACTACGCGGCGTATGTGACGGAGCGGTCGCCGCGGCTGCTCAGAACGGCCTATCTGTTGTGCCGCGACTGGGCGCAGGCGGAGGATCTGCTGCAGACGGCGCTGGTCAAGGCGTGGCGCTCGTGGCGGCGGATCGAGGACAACCCCGATCCGTACGTCTACCGGATCTTGGTCAACACGAACGCGTCGTGGGCGAAGCGGCACTGGCGCGGCGAGCGGCCCACGGAACGGCCCCCGGACGGCCCCGATCCGGCGGACGGCATCGGCGCCGCTGAGGACAAGGCGGTTTTGTGGGCGGCGCTCGGCCGGCTCCCGGACCGGCAGCGCGCCACGCTGGTGCTGCGCTTCTTCGAGGACCTGTCGGAGCCGCAGGTCGCCGAGGTGCTCGGCTGCTCGGTCGGGACGGTGAAGAGCCAGACCAGCAAGGCCCTCACCAAACTCCGGATCGATCCGGGCGTCCTGGCCGCCGTACCGCAGGGAGGGGAGTGAGCGATGGCACGCGAACTGAAGGACCTGACCGAGGTCATGGAGGCCGAGAGCGCTCGCGGCGTTCCGTCCCCGGATCTGCTGGACGGCGTCCGCCGCCGGGTCCGGCGCGGCAACCGGCTGCGCGCCGCCGCCGCGGCCTTCGGCGTGGTGCTGATGGCGGGGGCGGCCTTCGGGGTCGCCCAGCAGCAGGACGGCAACGCCCGCGACCGGCACGCGCTCGCACCGACGATGGCCGGCGTCGTCAACCAGGACTTCCAGAGGTCTGCGGGGCGGGACGGCATGCAGCCGCTGCAGGAGGTCGGCTTCTCAAAAATTCGGGCCAAGGGACGGTTCACCATCACGCCGACCGGGCCGTTCATCGGCGTCACCCTCCGGTGCTCCGGCGATTTCATGGTCTACCAGCAGCGGGAGAACGGTGCCTTCAGCAGCGGCGGCTGCAGCCAGGGCTCACCCGACGACAACTCCACCTCGGTCTCCAAGGTCACGCCGGGCGTGCCGATCACCATCGAGGTCGTGGCTCTCCCGTTGAAGGACAGCAGCGAACAGAACCCGAACACGTTGAGTTCAATGATCGGCATCGACCGGTACCTGGGCAGCCACGAGCCGACGTCAGGGAACTGGAGCGTCCGCGTCTACAGCGGCCAGTGCAACACCGACGCCTGCAACATGGGGACCCGTCCGCCCACACAGCCGAAGCGGCTTGCGGTGACCGGGCTGAAGCGGTTGGCGCGGGTCACCGGTAGCGCCGACGGCAGGTCCCGGACGGTCCCGCTCAAAGAGCCGGGGAAGTCGATGCGGATACGGGTGACGTGCGTGGACGGCGCGGCGGTCGCGGTCGTCCGGACCGGCGGGCAGACCAAGGTCGTGGACTGTGAGATCGCCGAATCCACGGGCATCATCTGGGATCAGGACGTCGAAGGCGGGACGAACGCAATCAAAATCGCCGTGCTGCCCGCCGAGGCGGGCAAGGTACACGCCACCAGCGACGCCGCGCTGGCAAAACTGATGAAGAGCGTGAAGCCGGCGGGGAAGTGGACACTGGAGGTCTACGCCCGCTGAGCCCCGCAGCGCCGGGCCCGGTCGGTCACCGCCGGGCCCGGCGGCGGCCGACCGCCACCGGGTCGTGAAGCGGCACAGACCAATGCCTCCAGCAAGATCAGAAGTCTCCACCATTGTCACCTAAATTATGCTGGTACGTAAACCGTGGGACGGTTCGTTATTTTGGCCCCGTCCGTTTCGCTCAGCCCCGTCAGGATGTCGAATGGCGGTGGATGATCTGGGGAAGAGTTGGGCTGATATGAGTTGCGTGGAACCGAGCCCAGACCCGGGTGTCGACCGGCCGGTGCGGAACCGAGTACCGCACTCCCTCGACCGAGATGGTGCAGTACCAGTTCACCCGGCGGGTGGTGCCGAATGCCGCAGTGGACGGCGCCTTGGGCAACGGGTGCAGCCGCTGGCGCTCCTCGGCCAGCAACTCGACCGGCCTGCGCTTGGTCTCGCGGTGGACACGGCCGTTCACCTCCTGGCAGAAATCTCGGCAGACCGTCTCCAACTGCGAGGACGGGCCGAGGGGCCATATCGGCGGCGGTCGGCACCTTGCCGGACTCTCGCAGAAGATCGAGGAGGGCCTCGGTGATCGCCCTCCGGGTCTGCCCCGGGCCACGCGAACGCTGATTCGAGCCGACCGTCCCCATGAGACCGCCAGTGGAGCAGGCCTCGTCCCCCAGTGCAAGTGATCGCCCGCGCCGGCCGCCCGGATCGGTCGGGCGCCGCCGTGGGGGCGACTTCGCTGAGCATCTCGTCCTCTTCTGTCAGAATCGTGGCGGTCTCGCTGGCGGACGCAGGCGAATGGGGCGGTACGCACCGGCATCTCAGTGCGCGGACGGGAGCGTGGTCCACGCAGGTCAGGAGCAGGAGAGAGGGCGGGGGCGGGCATGGAGCCTCTCCGGTCCGGTGATCCCCGGCGGGTCGGCGGCCACCGGCTGCTGGGCAGGCTCGGCACCGGCGGCATGGGCCAGGTGTTCCTGGGACGTTCCCCTGGCGGGACGCTCGTGGCGGTCAAGGTCGTCCACCCCCAGCTGGTCCAGGATCCGGGCTTCCGGGCGCGGTTCCGCCGCGAGGTCGATGCGGCCCGGGCCGTGGGCGGCGCCTTCACCGCGCCCGTCATGGACGCCGATCCCGACGCCGCCCTGCCGTGGCTGGCGACCGCGTACCTGCCGGGCGTGCCGCTGGACCTGGCGGGGCCGCTGCCGGCTCCCGCCGTCGCGGCGCTGGGCGCCGGGCTTGCCGAGGCGCTGGTGTCGATCCACCGCGCCGGGATCGTGCATCGCGACCTCAAACCGTCCAACGTCATCCTGGGGCTCGACGGGCCGAAGGTGATCGACTTCGGCATCGCCCACGCCGCGGGCGGCGCCGTCGTCACCCAGGCGGGTTTCGCCGTCGGGTCCCCGGGCTTCATGGCGCCGGAGCAGGCCCGCGGGGCACCGACGGGGCCCGCCGCCGACGTCTTCTCCCTCGGCGCGGTCCTGGTCTTCGCCGCGACGGGCGCCGGCCCCTACGGGCAGGGACCGCCCCACGTGTTGATCTACCGCGCCGTGCACGAGCGGCCGCGGCTCGATGCCGTCACCGATCCGGGCCTGCGCGCGGTCGTCGAGGCATGCCTGGACTCAGACCCGAACAGGAGGCCGCCCCCGGACCGGCTGCTTCACCGGCTCGCCCCCCTCGTGCCGCAGAGCACCGACCTGCACGGCGTCGGCTGGCTGCCGGACGCCATCGCCGCTCGAATCCTCCAGGCGGGCACGGACGTGCCGGACGTCCCGCTGACCGAGCCCCGGCAGGCCGGGGCTCCGGAACGGCGGCGGCTCCTGCTCCTCGGCGGAGCGGCCGCGGGCGTCGTGCTGGGCACCGGGGGAGTCGTGGCGCTGGCCCGCGCACTGCGGGCCTCTTCTTCGGACGGGCCCGGTGGGCGGACGCCGGCCGTGCCGCCCACCACGTCCCCCGCACCGGTGCCCCCGCCCATGCGAGACGGCAAGGTGCTGTGGAAACGCTTCTCCGGCGACGAATACCTCATCTCCACCCCGGTGGTGGCCGGCGGACAGGTCTTCGTGGGCAGTGAGAAGCGGGGCCTGCTGGCATTCGACGCGAAGACCGGCGCACCGCGGTGGCGATACCGGACCGCGCAGCGGATCGTCACCGGTCCCGCCGTCGCGTCGGGCCTCGTCTACGCCCTTTCCCAGGACGGAGTCCTGCACGCGGTCAACGCCCGTACGGGCAAGCTGAAATGGCGGCGGACGGTCGGGAACACCCAGGCGGACCCCATGGTCGACCGGGGGCTCGTCTTCTGCGGCGGCGACGCCCTCCAGGCGCTCGACGCGTCCGGGGGCGCGGTCCGATGGCGGCGCGGCGGCGCCGCCCATACCCCCGCCGTCGCCGACGGCATGGTCTACGTTCCCAGCGGTAAGAGACTCGCTGCCTACGACGCTTCCACTGGACGGACCCGGTGGACGTACCAGTCCCCCAACGGCGTCCAGGACGCCACGGCGGCGAACGGCATGGTCTGCTTCGCCGACTTCCAGGGGGAGAAGGTCCACGCGCTCGACGCCCGTACCGGCAAGCCGCGCTGGACGTTCGACATGGGGGAGACCGCCACGTCCCGGCCGGTGGTGACGGACCGCCTGGTGTACGTGTGCGACTACGGCGGGAAGGTCTCCGCTCTGGATCCCGCCACGGGGACGATGCGCTGGCAGGTCCAGGTGGAGGGGGAGATCCACGCGAACCCCGTCCTGACCGGCGGCACCCTGTACGTCCCCAGCGGGATCTATTCCAACGGAGGCGTGTACGCGATCGAGGCCGGCACCGGCCGCAAGGTGTGGCGCTTCTGGACCGCCGGGGGCATCGAGTCCGGCCCGGCCGTTGCGGACGGTGTCGTCTACACCGGCTGCAAGGACGGCTACCTGTACGCTCTCGACGCGCGCGGTGGATCGGGCACCGCGACCGGGTGAAAGACGGGGAGCCGATGTCCGCGACACGTCCGGGGATCCCGCGGCAGGTGGGGCCCTACCGCGTTGTGTCCAGGCTGGGCGAGGGCGGCATGGGGCAGGTCTTCGCCGGCCGCTCACCCGGCGGCCGGACGGTCGCCATCAAGATCATTCACCCGGCCCTGGCGGAGGACGCCGACTTCCGGGCGCGGTTCCGGCGCGAGATCACGGCGGCCCGCGCCGTCGGCGGCGTCTACACCGCCCCGGTGGTGGACGCCGACCCCGACGCCTCGCCGCCGTGGCTGGCCACGGCGTTCCTGCGCGGCATGTCCCTGGAGGACGCCGTCGCCGCGCACGGGCCGCTGCCTCCCCCCGCGGTCCGCGCGCTCGGCGCCGGGCTCGCCGAGGCGCTGATGTCGATCCACCGCGCCGGAGTCGTGCACCGCGACCTCAAACCGTCCAACGTGATGCTCACGCCCGAAGGACCGCGCGTCATCGACTTCGGCATCGCCCGCCCGAGCGAGGCCACCGCGCTCACCCGGACCGGCGTCGCCCTCGGCACCCCCGCCTACATGTCCCCCGAGCAGGCGTCCGGCGGTGCGGCCGGGCCGCCGTCGGACGTGTTCTCGTTCGGCGCCGTCCTGACCTTCGCCGCCACCGGAGCCGGCCCGTTCGGGCGGGGCGCCGTCCACGAGATGGTGTACCGCGTCATGCACCTGCCGCCCCATCTGGAGGGCGTCCCCGATCCCGGCCTGCGCGCGCTGATCGCGGCCTGCATGGACAAGGATCCCGCCCGCAGGCCCGGCGCCGACCGGCTGCTGGCGCAGCTGTCCGCCGACCCGGCCGCCGCCGCGCGAGGCACACATTGGCTTCCGCCGCCCATCGCGCACGACGTCGCCCGGCGAGGCGAGACCGCCGTCCCCCGCGGCTCGGGCCGCCGCGCCTTCCTGGCCCTCGGTGCGGGCGGCGTCCTGGCGGCCCTGGCCGCGGGCTCGGCCGGCGCCTTCCTCCTGCGGCGGGGCGACTCCCCGGTCCGCTGGACGTTCGAGCTGCCCGACGACATGTACGTCAGGACGCGGCTCGTGGCGTCGCACGGGACCGTGTACGTGTTCGGCTCCACGAGGCTGGACGGCCGCACGTTCGCGCTCGACGCCCGGACCGGGCGGCAGAGGTGGCAGGCGGACTTCACGGCGGCCCGCGACTCATCGCCGGCCCTGCTCGGCGGCAGGGCCTTCCTCTACGACTCCGCGGGCCGCGAGGTCGTGGTCGGGTTCGAGGAGGCGACCGGCAAGGTCCTCTGGACCCAGTCGCTGAAGAGCTTCGGTCTCGTGCCCGTCCTGGTCGCCGGGTCCGGAGTCGTCTGCCTCACCGGAAGCAGCGGCACCGGGGAGTACGGGCTGTACGGGTACGACGCCGCGAGCGGCCGGCCGCGCTGGCAGTACCGCGTGGACGGCCTGCTCCGGACACAGGCGGCGCTCGCGGGCGGCCTGTGCTGCTTCAGCTCGGAGAAGGGCTTCGTCTACGGGATCGACATCGCCACCGGCAACGCGCGCTGGCAGGTGCGGACGGGTGCCGGCGCCGCCACGACGCCGCTGGTGGCGGGCGACGTGGTGGTGGTCGTCGCCGAGGACGGCTCCGTCCTCGGCCTGGAGGCGGCCACCGGCCGGAAGCGGTGGAGCGTCCCCCTTGGCGGCGCCGCGGCGTCCCAGCATGGGAGGGAAGCCCCGGTGGGGGCCGCCGGCGGCACCGTGTTCGTCGGCGGCCAGGACGGCACCCTCTACGCCCTCGACCCGGCGTCCGGACGCCGGCGGTGGCAGCGCCCCGTCGCGGGCACCGCGGGAAGCGGCGGGTCGCGTGGCTTCCTGGTCCCCGAGGTGGGCGGAGGGTTCGCGGTGGCCACCGACAACGAGGGCCGGATCGTCGCCCTCGACGCCGCCACCGGCGCGCCCCGCTGGGAGCGCGGAGTGGGCCAGGGACTGGGTGAACGGCCCCTGATCTCGGGATCGCTGGTGTACTACGGCGCCGTCGACGGCCTGTCGGTCTTTGATCTGCCGACAGGCCGCCTACGCCACCGCTTCGAGTTCGAAGACGTCCTCCGCACGGTGGGCAGCGTGCAGTACTGCACCGCGATGGACGGCACGGTGTACTGCGTCGTGGACGACGCCGTCGTACAGGCGATCCGCTACGAGCCGTGACACGGCCGGAGGGAATCGACCATCTGACCGTGCCAGTCGCGCGTCCCGGGTTCGGAGGGACGAGACCGCACGAGGCAGCGGCCGAGGAGTCCTCGATGGAACAGGGGGTTTGTGGAGGCGTGTACACGGTCGAGCAGGTCGCCGAGATTCTGCAGGTCGGCCGCGACAGGGTCTACATGCTGCTGCGGACGGGGCGTCTGCGCAGTATCAAGATCGGCCAGCGGCGAAGTGCGGCAGGCGTTCCGGCTCGTCACCAAGAAGGCGGGGCTCGGGGAGTTCTGGTCTCCGCGCGAGTTGCGTCACTCGTCTCGATCATGAGTGACGGCGGGGTGCCCATCGAGGCGATCGCCGATCTGTGCGGGCACTCCTCCCCGGCGGTCACCGGGCAGGTGTACCGGCATCAGCTCCGGCCGGTGATCAGCAGGGGCGCGCGGGTCGCCGACTCGGTGTTCGGTACGGGCGAGTCGGCGTAGGCCGGCCGGTGGTGGCTCCCCCTTGGCTCCCCATCGACTTTCAAGATCGAAAAAGGGCTCCGGAGTGATCTCCGAAGCCCCTCTGACCTGGTGTTTCTCTGTCGGGACGGCGGGATTTGAACCCACGACCCCTTGACCCCCAGTCAAGTGCGCTGCCAAACTGCGCTACGTCCCGGTGCCCGCTCTGGGCGGGCGTGTTTACTGTAGCGCAGTCCGCGGGGTCGTGCGTACCGGGATTGCGGGCCCCGTCGATCGTCGGGCGGGGCGGATGGTGTCTGTGCGGGCCGTGGT
>NZ_VCKZ01000648.1 GCF_005889745.1 Actinomadura geliboluensis | reverse complement strand
GGCGGGACCGTCTCGGGCACGCTCGGCTCGGGCCGCGCGACCGCCTTCTCCTCCGCGCAGCCCGCGACCGCGAGCGCCAGGACGAGCGGCACCGCGGCCGCGATCATCCTCAGGAAGCTGTGCAAGGACCCGTCCCCCGGACCGGACTCCCGGCCGGCCGTCGTCGGCCGGCCTCCTCGGCCCGTGATTCTGCCATCCACATGATATTGACCCTACGACCAGGCCGCCCGCCGGGCGACGCGATCGGCGCCGCGCGAGCGGCGACGCGGCGGCCGCGCGATGAGCCGTACCGGGACGCGATAAGCAGTACCGGGACGGCGATAAGCTCGGACCGTGGCAGGCATCGAACCGGAAGAGCAGCTCAAGGAGCTCGGCGCGACACTGTCCAGTATCGAGCAGGTGCTGGACCTCGACGCCATGCGCCGCGACATCGCCGAGCTGCGCGAGCAGTCGGCCGACCCCGACCTGTGGAGCGACCAGGACCGCGCCCAGTCGGTCACGCGCCGCCTGTCGCACCTGGAGAGCGAGCTCGGCCGGGTCGAGGGCCTGCGGCAGCGGGTCGACGACGCCGCCACGCTGTACGAGCTCGCCCAGGAGATGGACGACGCCGACACCCGCGCGGAGGCCGACGAGGAGCTCGCGGCGCTGCACAAGGCCGTCCAGCAGCTCGAAGTGCGCACGCTCATGTCGGGCGAGTACGACGCCCGGGAGGCGCTGGTCACCATCAACGCGCAGGCCGGAGGCGTGGACGCCGCCGACTGGGCCGAGCAGCTCCAGCGGATGTACCTGCGCTGGGCCGAGCGGCACGGCTACCCCACCGAGGTCTACGAGACGTCCTACGCCGAAGAGGCCGGGATCAAGTCGACCACGTTCACGGTCAAGGCCCCCTACGCGTACGGGACGCTGCGCGGCGAGCACGGCACGCACCGCCTGGTGCGGATCTCGCCGTTCGACAACCAGGGCCGCCGGCAGACCTCGTTCGCCGGCCTGGACGTCGTCCCCGTCGTGGAGCAGAGCGACCACGTCGACATCGACGAGAACGACCTGCGCGTGGACGTGTACCGGTCGTCCGGGCCGGGCGGCCAGGGCGTCAACACCACCGACTCGGCGGTGCGGATCACCCACCTCCCGACCGGGATCGTCGTGTCCTGCCAGAACGAGCGCAGCCAGCTGCAGAACAAGGCCACGGCCATGAACGTCCTGCAGGCCAAGCTCCTGGAGCGCAAGCGCCAGGAGGAGGCGGAGAAGATGTCCGAGCTGCGCGGCGAGGGCACGAGCAGCTGGGGCACGCAGATCCGCAACTACGTGCTGCACCCGTACCAGATCGTCAAGGACCTGCGCACCGGCGTCGAGGCGGGCAACCCCTCCGCGGTGCTGGACGGCGACCTCGACGAGTTCATCGAGGCCGAGATCCGCTGGATGCGCCAGCAGGAGACGGCCTGATCCCGTCCCGCTCAGGAGGGGCGAGGCGGAGTTCCCCATTCGCAGCGTGACTGCACGGTCACTCTGCGAAGATGGCGCGTGGTCCGGATCAACCGTCGCCATTCGGGGGGCCTCATGGCCGCACACACACATGTTCCGATCAATCCACTCGCCGGCGCGCTGGGCGGCTGCCTGCTCGTCACGGCGCTGACCGCCGGCTGCTCCGGCTCCGGCTCGCCCGCCGAGGCGGCGAAGGCCAAGGGGACGCCCGCGCTCACCAAGGCGCAGGCCGAGCAGGTGCTCGCCTCCTTCGCCGAGGGGCTGAACCGCGCGGGGAAGCGGCTCAGCGCCAAGGCGCTGCACACCGTCGAGACCGACCCGCAGCTGTCGATGGACGTCGCGGCGCTGAAGCTCCGGCGCGCCGTCCGCAAGCCGCCCGGGAAGCTGGCCTTCACCAGCAGCGCGTTCTACATCCCGCGCCTCACCGGCCACCCGCGCTGGTTCGCCGCTGACACCACCACCGGCACCGGCGACCGGACGCTCCGCCACGCGCTGCTGTTCACGCAGGACAAGCCGGGGTCGCCGTGGCTGCTCGCCGCCGACCCCTACATCGCCGAACCGGCCCTGCCCAAGGTCGCCCTCGACCCGGAGGGCTTCGCCACCCCGGTCGACCCCGCCACGCAGGACCACCTCGCCGTCGCGCCCGCGAAACTCCCGCAGGCGCACGCCGCCCTGCTCACCGACGGCCCGAACGCGTCCGGCGCCGCACTCCTCGCGGACGGGGCGCGCACCAGCGAGACCTACAAGGCGCTCAAGCAGGGCGAACGAGCCCTCGCCGGACGCGGCGTCACGCTGTCGTCCCGCTTCACCCCCGCGCCGTACAAGGTCTACGCGCTGCGCACCAAGGACCGCGGGGCGATCGTCTGGTATGTCCTGAAGCAGAATGAGGCGTACTCCGCCACGAAACGGGGCAGGCTGTCGGTGAGCGGGGATCTTGTCGGGCTCGCCCCGGCCAAGTCCGCCAGGACGCGCATGGACACCACCGTCCTCGTGCAGTACCTGGCCACCGTTCCACCCAAGGGCCGCGCCACGGTCAACGGCATGTACCGCAAAGCCGTCCTCGCCCACGGCTCCTGAACTCCGTCGGATGCCGGGCGGTCCAGCTCTTCTGACCGCTGCAGCCGGACCGCACCGGCATCCGACGGGCGGTGTTCATTTGTTTTCCCTCGGCGGTCGGGCCTTGGCGGCCCTTCCTTCCACGGGAAAACGGCGATCGCTGCATCGCTCCGGCTCGCCTAGCGGCTCGCTGCGCGATCAGGTTCTCGCTTCGCTCGAACCTGGCTTCGCACGCGATCGCAACGTGGCCCTTGTCGCAACCTGAGCTTACGGACGTGTGCCTTGACGTCCGCGCTCGGTTGCGGCGGCGGCTGAGGCCCGCGCGCCCGGGACCCGATAGTGGCGGGTTCTACACTGGCGCGGATATGTGGGGCTTGTCTCGTATTTCCGGCGGGGTGAGGCGTGCGCGGGGTGGGGTCTGCGGTGGTGGTTGCGGTGGTTGTTGGGCTGGGTGGGTGTTCTGG
>NZ_VCKZ01000647.1 GCF_005889745.1 Actinomadura geliboluensis | reverse complement strand
AGTAGGTGCTGGGCTGCGGCTATGCGTTGGGACAGGAGCCACTGGCCTGGGGGTGTGCCCAGCTGGTCGGTGAAGCGGCGGGCCAGGGTTCGGGGGGAGACGCCTGCTTGGGCGGCTAGGGCGTCGACTGTTAGGGGTTTGTGCAGGTTCTGTGTTGCCCAATCGAGGAGTGGTCCTAGGGAACCCTCGAACTGGGTCGGGTGCGGTGGGGCCGCGTACTGGAGTTGGCCGCCCTCGCGGTGTGGGGGCATGACCATGCTTCTTGCCACGTGCGCGGCGTAGCCGGCGCCCTGGTCGGTGCGGAGCAGGTGCAGGCACAGGTCAATTCCGGCGCCCGCGCCTGCGCTGGTGGCCACGTCGTTGTCGTGCACGTAAAGGACGTTCTTGTCGACCTGAACGGACGGGAACCACGAGGCCAAGTCGTCTGTGCGTGCCCAGTGCGTGGTTGCTCTGTGGCCGTCCAGGAGGCCCGTGTGCGCCAAGGCGAAGGCGCCGGTGCAGATGCTGGTCATGCGGGTTCCGCGGGCGTGTGCCTTGCGGAGCGCCTCGGTCAGGGCGGGGGAGGGTTTCTCCGCTACTGGTAGCCAGCCTGGGATGACGACGGTGTCGGCCTCGTCCAGCATCTCCAGGCCGTTGGGCACCACGAGGTCGTACCCGGCGCTGGTGGTGATCTGGCCCGGGTGCTCCGCGCACACGTCGAACGTGTAGCGGGGGTCCAGGCCGGGGCGTCTCGTGCCGAACACGTCCGCGGCGCAGCCGAGTTCGAACGTCGACTGGTGCGGGCGGACCAGCGCCACGACGCGGTGCATGGCAGGAAAGTACCGCAAGACGTCTTTTCTGACACTCGGCGAGGGCGGTGGCGGGCGGCCAGGGTGGTGCCATGACTACCGAACAGCCTGGATATGTGTGGTCGGCGGTGCAGGACGCCCCCGTTCGCGAGATCTTCCCCGGGATCCGGGTTCGGCCGCTGTGGTCCGGAGGCGCGGCGAAGGCGGCGGTGCTGGAGATGGATCCGGGCAGCCGGTGGGAGGGCGTGGACGTGCACGCGCCCGGTCCGGAGGAGGTCTTCGTCGTCTCCGGCGTCTTCAACGACGGAGAGCGCGACTATCCCGCCGGCTCCTTCATCCACGCCCCTGCCGGGTCGAGCCATGTGCCGCAGTCGGTGGAGGGCTGCACGCTCTTCCTGTTCTATCCGGAGGGGTGACCGGCTTTCGGGTGTCTCCTATACCCCCTTTTGGGGGTGGCGGGTGGGGTTCGGGTGTGGTTTCATCACGGCTCACCTGGGACTTTGCGGGAGGGGCGGTCTATGTCCGACTCGGTGGCTCGTGCTCGGCAGCACTCGGTGGGGGATCTGCTGCATCGGACCGCGCGGCGGTATCCGGGGAAGCTCGCCGTGGTCAGCGGGGAGCTCCGGGTCACCTACGCGGAGTTCGACGTCGCGGTCAACCGGGCGGCGCACGCGCTGGCGGCGCGGGGGCTCGCCAAGGGGGACCGGCTCGCGCTGCTCAGCCACAACTGCTGGCAGTACGCCGTGATCGCGTTCGCCACGGCCAAGCTCGGTGTGGTGCTCGTGCCCGTCAACTTCATGCTCAACGCCGACGAGGTCGCCTACATCGTCGGGCACTCGGGGGCGTCCGGGATCATCGCGGAGGACGCGCTCGCCCCGACGGCGGAGAAGGCGCTCGCGACCGCCGGAGTCGAGGGCGGTGTGCGGGGATGGATCGGGCTCTCCGGAGCTCCGGCGGGCGACGGCTGGGAGGACGTCGACGCCTGGTGGTCGGCCGGGCCCGAAGTGGCGCCGGACGTCCTCGTCGCGGACGATGATCCGCTGCGGCTCATGTACACGTCGGGGACCGAGTCGCGGCCCAAGGGTGTGATGCTCTCCAGCCGCTCCCTGATCTCCCAGTACGTCAGCTGCGTCATCGACGGCGAGATGAGCCCGGACGACGTCGAGGTGCACACGCTGCCGATGTACCACTGCGCGCAGCTCGACTGCTTCTTCTCGGTCGACGTCTACCTGGGGGCGACCAGCATCATCCTGCCGTCGCCGGAGCCCGGTGCGCTGCTGGAGACGATCGAGCGGGAGAAGGTCACCAAGCTGTTCTGCCCGCCTACGGTGTGGATCTCGCTGCTGCGGCACCCCGACTTCGAGCGGCGCGACTTGTCGAGCCTGCGGAAAGGCTATTACGGGGCCTCGCCCATGCCGGTCGAGGTGCTGCGGGAGCTGCTGCGGCGGCTGCCGGGGGTGCGGCTGTGGAACTTCTACGGGCAGACCGAGATGGCGCCGCTCGCGACCATCCTGCGGCCCGAAGAGCAGCTTGAGCGGGCCGGCAGCGCGGGGCGTGCGGGCATCAACGTCGAGACCGTCGTCGTCGACGACGACGGGAACCCCGTGGCGGCGGGGGAGATCGGCGAGATCGTCCACCGGAGCCCGCACGCGGCCCTCGGGTACTACCGGGACGAGGAGAAGACGGCGGAGGCGTTCCGCGGCGGGTGGTTCCACTCGGGCGACCTCGGGGTCATGACGGAGGACGGCTACCTGTCCGTCGTCGATCGCAAGAAGGACATGATCAAGACGGGTGGGGAGAACGTCGCCAGCCGGGAGGTCGAAGAGGCGATCTACGAGCTGGACGGCGTGGCGGAGGTCGCCGTCTTCGGCATCAGCCATCCGCACTGGATCGAGGCCGTCACCGCCGTCGTCGTGCCCAAGGCGGGGTCGGAGCTCAGTGTCGAGGACGTCGTCGCTCATGCTCGGGAGCGGCTCGCCCCCTACAAGCGGCCCAAGTACGTCGTGCTCGCCGATGCCCTGCCCAAGAACCCCAGCGGCAAGATCCTCAAGCGGGAGCTGCGCGCTCAGCACGCCGAGCTGGCTCAGTCCTAGGTGCAATGCCGGGAAGTTAAGGGTCTTCGGCTGTTGTCGAGTTGGTCGGGGTGAGGATGTCGATGGCGATGGTGGCCTGGTAGGTGGTTCGGTCGATGGCCGGGCCGCGGGCGTTGTACTTGGAGATCGC
>NZ_VCKZ01000142.1 GCF_005889745.1 Actinomadura geliboluensis | reverse complement strand
CGACTGGGGCACCGCCTTCGGCACCCTCCCACCCGGCCTCGACCTCGCCCCGATCATGCCGCTTCGTCGCCGGCACGTCGACACCGCAGACCAGACTCAATTGACAACCCAGTAGGGCGGCCGTCGCCCGGTCATCGGCCGTCAACCGGTCTGAGTTCGCCGTGGCCGAGCACGCTGCGATTTGAGTCCTGACGGAAACTGAATGCCGTGGTGAGGGCGGTGTCGTGCGTCATCGCGTGTGTTGCACGACTCGATCCGTGGACAAGCAACTGCCCGATGACTACCGCAGCCATTACGCCGAAATCGAATTCGGCTACGGCCACCCCACCATCGTCCATCCCGGCCTGGACGCCGTGCAACGGCTTACCCCAACCGGGAGTTGAGCCACCTCCTAGAGTGCGTGGGTGAACCTTTCGCATCTCGGCACGCCGATCGGGCCGATGATCCGCGTCCACGGGGGGTTCGCCAACCGGATGTACCGGCTCGACACCGACCAGGGGGCGTTCGCGGTGAAGGAGTTGAACCTGGTCGACCGCCGCTGGGCCTATCGCGCCGAGGACGTGTTCAGGTTCGAGCGGGCGGCCTTCGCCGCCGGCATTCCGATGCCAGAGCCGATCTCGGCCGGCCACCACACGCTCGTTCACCGATGGGTCGAGGGCGAGAAGGTGCCCGAAGCGCCGGTGCCGGCGGCGTACGCGTTCGAGATCGGTGAGATCCTCGCGCGCATCCACGCGCTCGACGTCGCGTGGCCCCGTGTGCCGATCGAGGACCCGATCTCACGGGTCTGGCCCGAGCTCGCCGCGCGGGCGGCGGCGACCGGGCAGCCGTGGGCCGACGAGCTCGCCTCTCGCGTCGAGACGTTCCTCGGGATCGCCCACTTCGTCGACACCTGCGAACGGCCGGGCCCCGTCGTGCTGACTCACAGGGACGTCCAACCGTGGAACCTGCTCGCTCGAGAAGGTCGGCCGGTGGTGCTCGACTGGGAGCTCTCGGGGATGCTCGACCTGTCCGGTGAGCTCGGCTCGACCGCGCTGAGCCTCGCGAAGGGACCCGGCTTCGACGACATCGAGCCCGCCATCTTCCGCTCGGTTCTCGACGGCTATGTCGCGGGGGGCGGAGTGCTGCCGCCGGCAGGTCCAAGCTGGTTCGTGTTCATGATCGGCGGCTGGCTGGGGCACACGAGGTGGAACATCCTCCGGTGCCTCAGCGGTGTCGAGGCGAGCACCGGTCCTGACCTCGCCCTGTCGCACGAGTCCGTGCGTAACGGGGTGCGCGGCCTCCCCGACCTGTTCGGCCGACTTCCGCAGCTCGAGGCGCTGCTCGTGTGACAGTGACCTGCGTCGGTACTTGGCACGCTGCGTAAGGCACACATTCCGTGAACGGGTTGGAGAGTAGGGGGGCGGTGGACGTGATGGTTGCGCGGTGGAAGCTGCTGCGGGAGCGGCGCAGCTACGGCGCCAGTTCTTCGCCGAGGACGGCCTGCCGCCGGTTATGTCACCTGCTACCGAGCCGCCCAACGTGAGCCGCCAAGCCCGTGAGGCTCGCCGACTGCGTCACCGCCCGCCGCCAGTTCCCGAACATGGCCCGGCAGCATTACCGGCCACGCCTCTTGGTGCGCCGCCGAACCGTGACGACCCTTGCGATCACGAGCACGGCCACCACCACTACAAAGCCGATCGAGACCAAGACCTTTTGGACCGTCCCAAAGTAGTAGGCCAAATCACCGGCCATCGCCTCCAGCATGAACGGCATCTCCTCCCCCGGGACCGGACTTACCCCGGCACATCCGGCTCACCCTCCAGAGATGACCATGTATGTTTGGGCCGCACTTTAGCCTTGCATTATGAAAAATCGTTTGATTCGAGAAAACCAGATAAAATGGTTTGCGGGAAGTCGGCAGGTTTATTTTCCTCTCGAATTCAAACAAAGCCCTGCTCTGGGCCGCTCGTACCTCCTGATCGGCATGGCCGAGAGGCGAACGGTGTCACGTGCTCCCCCGGCGCGTCTCGGACGCGGGGCGGCTTGGCGGCCCTTAGGTCTCCTCGCCTGCGGGGGCCGGGCCGCGGGAGCCGGCCGGGTACTCCTGCAGGGGCACGCGGCCGCTGGACCAGGCGGACATGACGGGCGCGAGGACCCGCCACGCCTGCTCGGCTTCGTCGCCCCGGATGGACAGGGCCGCGTTTCCGTGCAGGACGTCCAGCAGCAGCCGGCCGTAGGCGGGCAGGTCGGACGGCTCCATCTGCGCGGTCATGGTGAGGGGCGTGAGGGTTCGCACTCCGGAGCCGATGCCGGTGAGGTCCAGGGTCACGTCCTCCGGGTCGAGCCCGAAGCGGAGCACGTTGGGGACGGCCTCCCCGAAGGGCAGGTGGGGGACGGGCCGGAAGAAGATCCTGACCTCCTTGCGGTCGGCTTCGAGCGCCTTGCCGCTGCGGAGCCGGAATCTGGTGCCCGACCAGCGCCAGCTTTCCAGGTGCAGTTCCACCTCGGCGAACGTCTCGGTGCGGCTGTGCGGGTCCACGCCGTCCTCGTCGATGTAGGCGGGGACGTCGCGGCCGTCGACGCGCCCGGCGGCGTAGCGGGCCCGGCGGGTGTGGCGCAGGACGTCCTCGTCGGTGAACGGGCGGATCGAGCGCAGCACGTCGATCTTGCGGTCGCGGAGGTCGCGCTCGCCGAGGCTGAGCGGCGGTTCCATGGCCACCAGGCACAGCACCTGGAACAGGTGGTTCTGCACCATGTCCTTGAGGGCCCCGACGCCGTCGTAGTAGCCCGCTCGGCCTTCCAGGGCGAGGGACTCGTCCCAGACGATCTCTATCTCGGAGATGTGCGCACTGTTCCAGATGGGTTCCAGCACGCGGTTGGCCAGGCGGCTGCCGAGCAGGTTCTGGACGGTGGTCATGGCCAGGAAGTGGTCGACGCGGAACACCGCCTGCTCGGGGACGACCTCGGCCAGCAGCCGGTTCAGCTCCCGGGCGCTGTCCAGGTCTTCGCCGAACGGTTTCTCCAGGACGATCCGGCTTCCCGGCGGCAGGTCGGCGCCGCGCAGGGCGGTGACGGTGCCGGGGAAAACCGCGGGGGGCAGGGCGAGGTAGAGGGCGACCGGGCCGTCGCCCGCGATGAGGGAGGCGAGGTCGGCGGGGTCGGTGGCGTCCGCCCGCCGGTACCGGGTGGTCGCGGCGACCCACCGCCGCGCGTCGGCGGGCGCGGAGGCCGCGTGCCGGTCGAGCTGCTCGGTCGCCCAGTCGCGGAACTCCTCGTCCGTCCGGCCCTTCCGGTCGGCGCAGATCAGCTGGAAGCCATCGTCGAGATGCCCGGCCGCGCGCAGGGCGGCCAGACCCGGAAGCAGGTAGCGGGCGTTGAGGTCTCCGGTGGCGCCGAAGACGACGAGTCGGTTGATCATGTTGTTCCGCCTGCCTTTGCTCGGGCGAGGGTGACGCCGCTGGCGATGACGCCGATGTGGCTGAACGCCTGGGGGAAGTTGCCCATGAACGTGCCCGTCGACGGGTCGATCTGCTCCGGTAGCAGTCCGAGCGGGCTGGCCCGGGCGCACAGCGAGTCGTACAGCCTCTCGGCTCGTTCGATGTGGCCTTGCAGGGCGAGGTTGTCGACCAGCCAGAAGCTGCACAGCAGGAACGCGCCCTCGTCTCCGGGCAGCCCGTCGGGCGACGTGTCGTGCAGGTAGCGGTAGAGCAGGCCGTCCCCGGCGGACAGGCGTTCGGCCACGGCCGCCGTGGTGGCCGCCATCCGCGGGTGCCGCGCCGGGACGACCTTCCGCAGCGGGAGTGCGAGCAGGCTGGCGTCGAGGCTCCCGCCGCCGCCGAGGTGCTCGCTGAGGCATTGCGCGTCCTCGTCCCAGGACTGCTCCAGGACGAGCTCGCGCACCTTGTCGGCCGCGGCGCGCCATGTGGTGATCGGTCCGGGCAGGCCGAGGCGCTCCCCGATGCCGGCGGCGCGGTCCAGGGCCACGTGGCACATCCCGGCGGAATAGGTGAAGACCCGGCCCTCGCTGCGCACCTCCCAGATGCCCTGGTCCGGCTCGCGCCACGCGGTCTCGGCGGTGCGGGCCAGTTCCGCCAGCTTGGACCACAGCGCCGGGTGGAGGTCGCCGCCGGTGCGCAGCCACTGGTCGGCGCAGTCCAGGACCTCGCCGTAGATGTCGTGCTGGCGCTGGTCGGCGGCGCCGTTGCCCCACCGCACGGGAGCCGAGCGCCGGTAGCCCTCCAGACCGGTGTCCTGGACCTCCTCGGGGACGGGGTCGCCGCGCAGGGTGTACATGATCCGCGGCTGCCGGCTGTTCTCGAAGGCGTCCAGGACCCAGCCGAGGAAGGCGTCCGCCTCGCCGCCGAACCCGACGCGGCGCAGCGCGAACACGGTGAAGGCCGCGTCCCTGATCCAGGCGTAGCGGTAGTCCCAGTTGCGCACTCCGCCGATCGGCGCGGGCAGCGAGGAGGTGGGCGCGGCCACCAGCGACCCGTTGACCCAGTCGTCGCACAGCTTCAGCGTGATCGCCGCGCGCCGCACGAGCGGTTCCTGGGGGCCGTCGTAGATGAAGTTCCGCATCCAGCGGCGCCATGCGGCCGCGGTGTCGCGCAGTACCGCCTCGGGTTCGAAACGGTGGTGGCGGTGGACGCGTCCCCAGGACAGCGTCGCGTCGAAGCGATCGCCTTGCCGCAGGTCGTGGACGGTGCTCAGGCCGTCCAGCGGGTGGTTGGACCGCAGATGCAGCCGCAGGTCCGGGCGCCCGGACGCCTGCACTTCCAGCCCGCTGGCCAGGGCCCGGGCCTGCGCGCCGCCGCGGGGCCGCAGTTCGACCCGCAGGCGAGCGGTCCCGTCGAGGACGACGGCGGAGCGGACGAGCTCCCCCCGGCTCGCGCCCGCGTCGTCGGACAGGTCCGCGCCCGCGCGCAGCACCAGCGCGTCCGTGATCCTGACCAGGCCGTCCGGGCCGCGCATCTCGGTCACCAGCACCGCGGTGTCCGGTTCGTAGTAGTGGCGGGCATCGCGCAGGTCCTCGACGGTGAGGGCGAAGTGGCCGCCGTTCTCGCCGTCCAGCAGGCCGCACAGCAGCGGTTCGCTGTCGAAGCGGGGCAGGCACAGCCACGGGATCGAACCGTCCAGGCCCACCAGGGCCGCCGTCGCGCCGTCCCCGACCAGGCCCAGGTCCTCCAGCGGCAGGTAGCCGTCCCGGCGGCGGACCGGCCGGAACGGCGGATCCGGATCGAGCATGGCGAACTCCTCCTCCGACTCGCGGTCCGCACCGCGCCCGTTCCATCCCGTCCGAGGGTCCATGCGCGGGTTGGACGAGTTTTTGCGGGCTCGCGGCCATCAGGGGACGGGCGTCACGTCGTTGACCGGGGAGCGGGCCGGCCGCCCGGTCAGGACCCGCACGGCCTCTTCGGCGGCGATGCGCCGCACCGCCCCGACGGCCTCCTCGGAGTAGTAGGCGGCGTGCGGTGTGACGATCACGTTGGGCAGGTCGAGGAGGGCGTTGCGCGGCCGCCAGTCGCGCTGCTTCGCGGGTTCCTCTTCGAGGTCGTCCAGCGCCGCGCCGGCGATCCAGCCCTCGGTGAGCGCCTGGAGGAGCGCCGCGTCCTCCACGATGGGCCCGCGCGCGGTGTTGACGAGGACGGCGCTCGGCTTCATCCTGCCGAGTGTCGCGCGATCGAAGGTGTGGTGCGTCCGCGGGGTGAGCGGCGACTGGACCACCAGGTAGTCGGCGCCTTCCACGAGGTCGTCGAAGGACACCGGCCGCACGTCGCGGGACCGCATCTCGGACTCGTCGAGGAACGGGTCGTGCGCCCAGACCTCGACGCCGAACGCCTGCGCCCGCTCGGCGATGAGGCGCGCGATGGCGCCGAACGACAGCAGGCCCAGGACCCGTCCCCGCAGCCGCCAGATCGGCTGCCCGGTCTTCCAGTGCCACTCCCCCTGCCGCGTCGCCCGGTCGTACTGGCAGACCTTGCGGGCGGCGGCGAGCCAGAGCGCGACGGCGTGGTCGGCGACCTCCTCGGCGCACCATTCGTTCGGCGCGTTCGTGACCTGGATGCCCCGCCGGGTCGCGGCGTCGACGTCGACGATGTCGACGCCGGTGCCGTAGCGGGCGATCACCCGGCAGCGGGTGAACGCGTCGACGGCGCGGGCCCCGACCCGCGCGTACTGGGTCAGGACGCCGTCGGCGTCCCGGCCCCGCTCGATCACCTCGTCCTCGCTCTTGCACTGCGCGGCGACGAGCCGGAACCCGGCGCCCTCGATGATCGCGCGTTCGATGTCCACGTCGCCGAAGTCGTAGTCGGCGATCAGGATCGTGCCCTGGCCGTCAGTGCGAGTCACGGGGAATCCCCTTGGTGTGTGCGATGTCCTGGTACGCCACGGCGAGCTCCATGCAGCCGCCGCCGTCCAACTGCCCGACCGTGGAGCGGTAGATCTCCTGCCACGGCGTCTGGTTCTCCAGCGCCGGCGGCGCGTACTCGGCCCACCGCGCGGCGATCTCCTCGTCGGACAGCAGGACGTCGACGCGCGCGCCGTCCAGGTCGACGCGGATCCGGTCGCCGGTGCGCAGGACGGCGAGGTTCCCGCCCGCCGCGGCCTCGGGGCTGGCGTTGAGGATGGACGGGGCGTCCGAGGTGCCGCTCTGCCGGCCGTCGCCGAGCGTGGGGAGCGCGATGACGCCCCGCCGCGCCAGCCCCGTGGGCAGTTCCATGTTGACGACCTCGGCCGAGCCCGGGTAGCCGATCGGCCCGGTGTAGCGGATGACGAGGACGCAGTGCTCGTCGATCTCCAGTCCGGGGTCCTCGATGCGGGCGTGGTAGTCCTCCGGCCCCTCGAAGACGACGGCGCGGAGGTCGAACGTCTGCGGGCGGCCGGGCGGCGGCAGGTAGCGGGCCCGGAACTCGTCGGTGAGGACCGACGTCTTCATGACCGCGGACTCGAACAGGTTCCCGGTCATGACGAGGAGTCCGCCGCGCGGTGCGACGGGGTCGTCGACGGGGCGGATGACCGCCGGGTCGGCGGGCGGGGCGTCGGCCAGGTTCTCGGCGGCGGTCCGGCCGGAGACCGTCATGGCGTCGCCGTGCAGGTGCCCCGCCTCCAGCAGCGCCCGCATGACGGCGGGGACGCCGCCGGCCCGGTAGAAGTCCTCGCCGAGGTACTCCCCCGCCGGGGCGGTGTTCGCCAGCACCGGGACGTCGGCGCCGACCCGCTGCCAGTCCCGGTTGGACAGCTCCACCCCGGCGTGGCGCGCGATGGCGTTGATGTGGATGGGCACGTTGGTGGAGGCGGCGATGGCGGACGCGACGGCGATCGCGTTCTCGAACGCCGGCAAGGTCATGATCTTGCGCGGGGTGGCGTCCTCGCGCACCAGGGCCACCGCCCGGCGGCCCGTGTCGTAGGCCATCTGCGCCCGCTCGCGGTAGGGGGCCGGGATCGCGGCGCAGCCGGGCAGGGCCATTCCCAGCGCCTCGGCCAGGCTGTTCATCGACAGCGCGGTGCCCATCGTGTTGCAGTGCCCGATGCTGGGCGCGGACGCGCACACCCGCGACATGTACTCGTCGTAGTCGATCTCCCCGCTGGCCAGGAGGCGTTTCGACCGCCAGATCACCAGCCCGGAGCCCGTCCGCATGCCGGCGTGGTAGCCGTTCAGCATCGGCCCGCCGGACAGGACGATCGCCGGGAGGTTCACCGTCGCCGCCGCCATCAGGCACGCGGGGGTGGTCTTGTCGCAGCCCGTCGTCAGGACCACCCCGTCGAGCGGGTATCCGTACAGCACCTCGACCAGCCCGAGGTAGGCGAGGTTGCGGTCCAGCGCGGCGGTGGGGCGCTTGCCCGTCTCCTGCAGCGGATGGACGGGGAACTCCAGCGGGACGCCGCCGGCGTCCCGGATCCCGTCCCTGACCCGGTCGGCGAGGGCGAGGTGATGCCGGTTGCAGGGAACCAGGTCGTTGCCCGTCTGGGCGATGCCGATGATCGGCCGGCCCCCCTGCAGTTCCGCGGCGGTGAGGCCGTAGTTGAGGAAGCGCTCCAGGTACAGAGCGGTCATCTCGGGATTGCCCTCGTTGTCCCACCACTCCCGGCTGCGCAGCTCGGTCGCGGTGTCCTTCGTCGGCGGCATCCTTGCTCCTCTCGGGGCGTCAGATGACGGTCGCGGGCTGCTCCCGGGACAGCGGGTGCAGCCGCACCACGGTGGGGATCGACTCGCGTTCGAGTGCGGCGCAGAGCCGCGGAATCGCCTCGTCCTGGATGCGCCGCCGCAGTTCGGCGGGGTCCGCGGCCGAGCCGTAGGCGACCTTCAGCCGAAGCTCGGACCCCTTGGACGAGCTGATCAGCCGGGCCCGCACGGTGCGCACGCCCGGGTACTCGCCGATCTCGGCCTCCAACGCGCCGGTGATGGCTCCGGCCTCCACCCGCGTCCTGCTGGCCTCGGCGTCCGGCTCCAGCATGAAGCCCCGCGACCTGCCGGAACGGAGCTGCATGAGCAACCATGCCAGTCCCAGCAGTGCCAAGACGACGGCCGCCGCAGCCACGGCCGGCCAGAACCAGCTGTTCTCATCGGCGAAGCGGCGCGCCTCCGCGGTCAGCACCGGAGAGGAGGATCGTGCGTCGCCGAAGGCGCCCACGCCGCGTGCGAAGCCGGCGCCCCCGGCGGCGGCGAGCACAGTGCCGAGCAGGAGCAGGCCAGTGCGGTTGACGTGCGCGGGACGGCGGTCCATCACGCCTCCCTGTGCTTGATTCGCACCGCGACGGAGCGAGTGGGCAGCGGCCGAAGCCGGTCGAGCCGATCGCGCACGGCCTCGGTGACTCCCTCGTCCAGCCCCGCGGGCTCGCGCACGGGCGTCTCCGCGACGACCATGACCCGCCGGCGGCCCAGCCGGACCCGCTGGACACCCGACACCCCTGACGCCCCTTCGGCCGCAGTGGCGACGGCACGCTTGAGCCCGCGCCTGCTCACCCCCATCAGCAGGCTCGGATCCCGCCCGTGCAGCGGGACGATCCGGGACGCGCCCGGCAGCAGGGCGGCCAGCACGAAGCAGACGCCGATCAGTGCCAGGGCCGCGAAGATCGCGAGTACGTACCAGTCGTCCCAGTTCGCGGACCGCACCCACCCGTACGGGAAGATGTGCGCCGGGCGGTCCAGCGCTGCGGTGATGACCTCGATCGCGGTCAGCACGCCGGCCGCCGCCATCAACAGCGCGCCGGCAACGGCCGGCACCACCCGGCGGGAACGGAACGCGTGCCTGGCCGCGCGGTCGGCCTTGCGAGTCTCGGCCGCCCGCGGCTCCACGGCGGGCCGGGCACCGGCTTGCTCGGTCACAGCACGGTCCTTTCGCCCGCACCCGGGCGTGCGAACTCGGCCACATCGACGTCCACCTGCCGGACGGTCAGGCCGGTCAGCTCCGTCACCCGTTCGCGCACGCTCTCGCGCACCTGGCGGGCGACCGCGCGCACAGGCATCGGATAGGCCACCGACAGCGCCACCTTGGCCGTGACGATGTCCCCGTCCACCCGCACCTCGGTGCGAACGGAACGCCGCCCGGGCACCGGCACGCTGAGGACCGTCCGGCCGAGTCCGCCGGACGCTTCGACATCCTGCACGGACTTCGCGACGATGCGCGCGACGGCCCGGTCCCGGATCGTCGTCCTGCCTCGTTCGGTGTTCGTCATCGCGGCCGCCGTCCCGAGCCTCCTGAAGAGAAGATCTGTCTAAGGTCGAGGCTGCCCTCGATGACACGGCCGACCACGTAGCCGAGCGCGCCGAGGAACAGGACGAGGAAGAACGGGCCGGCGCCACCGAACGCTCCGGCGAACCCCAAGGCCACCCCGAAGGCCAGGCCGATCACGGGCCACGGCACTCTCACATCCATCCCGATCTCTCCCTCGGCTCCGCGGGACGCTCAACCGTCATCGGCCACGTCCCCGATCAGCACGTCCACCGTCCGCCGGCCGGCCAGCGGGCGCACCAGACGCCGGACGTCCTCGGCGATCTCGGCGAAGGGCCGTCCGTACCGGACGACCACCCCCACCTCGATCGCCGCCTTGCGCACTGCGACCCCCGTGAAAGGGGGTCCGGCACGGTAGGTCGCGATCCAACCGCGCGGACCGGCCGTCAGGGTCAGCACGTCCGGGCATTTCAGGGCCGTCTCACCGACCCGCTCCGCCAGTTCGGCGAGCGGCTCCCGGCTGCTGGGTGCCGAGTCTTCGCGGGTCGTCCCCGCGTCGGTTCTCTCGCCCGACACACCCTTGGGTCGCGTTCCCCGGGAGGCGTCCCCCTCGCCCCCCACTCCTTCTCCGGCCGGATCCCGTGCCTCGTCCGGAACGGACCAGAGTTGGTGGTGGGACGACTTCGCCCTGTCCGACCCGGCAATCATCGAACTCGGGGCTCCTCCGACCGCGTTTCCGAATCCTCGCCCTCCACATGGACATCGTCGACGGTGATGTTCACCTCGACGACCTCGAGACCGCACATGTGCTCGACCTCATTGACGACGTTGGTACGCACGGCGGCGGTCAAGTCGGGGATGGAAAGCCCGTACTCCACGACGAGGTCGATGTCGACGGCCGCCTGATGTTCGCCGACCTGCACGGCCACGCCCTGGGTGTCGTCGGCCGTCATGCCGGGCAGGCGCTCCCGCACCGATCCGAGCGTCCTGGACATGCCCGCGCCCATCTCGTGCACGCCGCCGACCTGCCTGGCGGCCATGGTGGCGATCTTCGCCACGACGGCGTCGGCGATCCTGGTACTGCCGCCGGAAGTGATGAGTTCACTCGACCCCCCGTCGGAGCCCCGCTTCCGCATCGTCCCGGTGGCGCCCTGCTCGGCGCCCCGCCTGTCGTCTTGGCTCACGATGCCCCCTAAATCCCGGCGTCGGCCTCTTGGACGGCTGACGTGCCAGTAATTCTCGCGGAGCGTCACTTAAAACCGGCACATGCATAAAGAGCAACCAAATGTCGATTTACCCTTTAATGCTCCAGCCGCGCCGGGAGATCTGGAGCGCAAGAACGGCCGGGCGCCGACCGAGTTCGCCGGCGACGCGGTGCGCGACGCGCTGGCCGCGGGTGCCGGTGGTCGTGACACGGGCTTCGCATCGACCACCTCAGGCGGCACCGAGACGACGGACCTCGGGGACCGCGACAAGTTGGCGACACGGTGTTGGTATGTTATCGACATGATGTCGACAAAAACGCGGGTGTGGGGCTGATGTTCCTCGCCGTTCGCGAGCTGCGGTTCGCCAAGGTCCGGTTCGGGCTGATGGGCGCCGTCGTCGCTTTGATCGCGGTCCTCATGGTCATGCTGTCCGGACTGTCGGTGGGGCTGGTCAGGGACGGGGTGTCCGGGCTGCAGAAGCTCCCGGTCACGTCCTTCGCGCTCGAACGCGGCGTCCAGCACGACTCCGCCTTCTCCCGGAGTGTGGTGGAGATGTCCGCCGTGGACGCCTGGCGGAGCCGGCCGGGCGTGGCGGAGGCAGCTCCCTACGGCAACACGCTCATCAACGCCAAGAGCGACCGGGGCGTGGACATCGACCTCGCGCTGTTCGGGGTGGCGCCGGAGTCGTTCCTCGCCCCCAAGGTGAGCGAGGGCTCGCGGCTCAACGGCGCGGACGGCATCGTCGTCAGCGGCACGGCCCTGGACGCCGGCCTGCGCCTCGGCGACACGATCACCGTCGACCGGCTCGGCACGAAGCTGCGCGTCATCGGCGCCTTGGAGGGGCAGCACACCTTCGGGCACGTCGACGTGGCGTACGTACCGCTGCCGACCTGGCAGCGGATCAAGGCCGGGGCGGCGCCGGGCGACGCGGTGCCCGCGCACGCCACCCGGGAGATCACCGCGGTGGCGGTGCGCGCCGAGCCCGGCGCCTCGGTCGATCTCACCGCGGGGGACGCGGCCGCCGGCACCGAGAGCCTCACCCTGGAGGAGTCCTACGGCGCCTCGCCCGGCTACACGGCCGAGACGTCCACGCTGCAGCTCATCCAGGGTTTCCTGTACGCCATCTCCGCCCTGGTCGTCGGGGCGTTCTTCGCCGTCTGGGCGATCCAGCGCAAGCACGAGGTCGCGGTGCTGCGCGCCATGGGCGCGTCCAGGAGCTGGTTGCTGCGCGACGCGCTCACCCAGGCGCTCATCCTGCTGCTGGCCGCCGTCGCGATCGGCGCGGGTATCGGCGTCGGCCTCGGCTCGCTCGTCACCGGCGGCGGGGCGCCGTTCGCCCTCAGCGCGCCCAGCATCACGACCGCCGCCGCCGGGCTGGTCCTGCTCGGGCTCGCCGGCGCCGGGGCCGCCGTCGCCCGGATCGCGTCCATCGACCCGGCCACCGCCCTTGGAGGAAACCGATGACCCACCAGCCCGCACCGGCCGCCGGGCCGCGCGAGGACGGCGCGACCGCGCCGGAGCGCCCGGGACTGGTCTTGGAGGGCGTCTGCCTCCGGCACGGCGACGGCGGTGAGACCGTCCAGGCTCTCGACAACGTCGACCTCTCGGTGCGCGCGGGAGAGCTGGCCGCCATCGTCGGCCCGTCCGGCGCCGGCAAATCGAGCCTGCTCGCGGTCGCCGGCGGACTCGCCCGCCCGGATCGGGGCACGGTCACGGTGGCGGGGCTCGACCTCACGGCCGCGGGCGCGCGGGCCAGGGCGAAGCTGCGGCGCGACCACATCGGATTCGTCTTCCAGGCCGGCAACCTGGTCCCGGCGCTGAGCGCCCTCGACCAGCTCCGGCTGCCGCTGCGGTTCCGGCCGCGCCGCGCGCGCTCCGGCCGCGACCCGCTCGCACTGCTGGAGGACGTGGGGATGGCGGACAAGGCCGGTCGGCACCCGCACCAGATGTCCGGCGGGGAGCGTCAGCGGGTCGGCATCGCCCGGGCCCTCGTGACCGAGCCGAGCGTGCTGCTCGTCGACGAGCCCACCGCCGCCCTGGACCGCGCGCGCAGCCACGAGATCGTCCGGCTGCTCGCCCGCGAGTCGCGGCAGCATGGCGTGGCGGCCGTCATGGTGACCCATGACCACGACGTCCTCGAACACTGTGACACGGTGTACGAGATGATCGACGGGCGCCTCACCGCACTCGCCTGACGCCCCGGCCGGGCCGTCCGGCGGGTACGGCGGGCCGGGGAAGGGGGCCGCGTGCCGAAGATCCAGGCGCCGACCGTGGCCGAGCATCGGGCCGCGCAGCGGGCGGCCCTGCTCGACGCCGCGCGCAGCCTGCTGTCCGAGGAGGCCGAGCGGGCCCCGAGCATGGCGGCGGTCGCCCGCCGGGCGGGGCTCGCCCGCTCCAGCGTCTACGCCTACTTCACGTCCCGGGACGATCTCCTCGACGCCCTCATCGTCGACACCTTCCCGCGCTGGTCCGCCTACGTCAGAGCGCGGATGGGAAAGGCCGGGACCCCCGGCGACCGGGTGCTGGCCTACGTCCACGCCAACCTCCGCCTGGTCGCCCGCGGGGACCACGCGCTGGCCCGCGCCCTCGCGGCCACCGGCCGCACCGACGCGCTGGCCAACTCCAGCCGGCTACTCCACGACGAACTCCAGACGCCGCTCCGCACGGCCCTGGCCGACCACGGCGCAGGCGACCCCGACCGGACCGCCGAACTCGTCCAGTCGATCGTCTACACCCTCAGCCGGATGATCGAGGACGGCCTGCCCGAACGCGCCGCCCGCCGCCTTGCCGACGAATTGCTCACGCCGTACCTGAACCCCGCCACACCACATCCGGCGTAACGACTCCCCTGTCGCCCTGGCGCAAAAGATCAGGTATTGGGACGCCGGGCGTCCGCCATGTTGGGCGGTGGCCGGATCTGTTCGGCGTCGCATGGTCCTGCTGGCGAGGCCGGTCGCCGGAGGGCGCTTCGTCCACTCCGTCACCGGCCTGCTCAGCGTTCCGGAGGTCGTCTGGTTCGTACTGGAGCACCCTGCTGTCCGGTCCCCGCCGGGGGCCGGACAGCGGCGGGGGCCGTCACCAGCCGACTTCGTCGCATCCTCTGTGGGACGCCGGCTCGACCTGGAGGGTGGCGTGGGCGATGCCGTGGCGCTCGCGCAGAAGGTCGCGGGCCTGGTCCAGGACCGCGTGGTTGTCGGCCTTCTCTTCGGTCACCAGGTGCGCGGTGGCCACGTGCATGCCCGACGTCAGCGTCCACAGGTGCAGGTCGTGGACGTTCCGGACACCGCCGATGGCGGCCAGTTCACCGGCCACGGCATCGACGTCCAGGCCCTCGGGGGCGTGCTGCCCGAGCACGGCCAGCACCTGCCGTCCCAGGGCGACCGCGCGCACGACCACGAAACCGGCGATCGCGATGGCGACGACGGTGTCGAAGAGCACCTGCCCGGTCGCGGCGACCAGGACGCCGGCCACGATCACTCCGACGGAACCGGCCGTGTCGGCCATCACCTCGAGATAGGCGCCCTTGACGTTCAGGCTCTCCGACGCCCCCGCACGCAGCATGACCAGCGCGACCAGGTTGATCACAAGACCGAGCGCCCCGACGACCAGCATCGGGCCGGACGACACCTCCGCGTCCTCGCCGATCCGGGACACGGCCTCGGCGCCGATGTAGACCGCCATGCCCAGCATCACCAGCACCGCGAACCCTGAGGCGAACACTTCGGCGCGATAGGACCCGTAGGTACGGCGGCCGGTGGCGTCCGGCCGTGTCGCCATCTTGGTCGCCACCAGCGCCGCGGTCAGCGTCACCACGTCCGCGGCCATGTGCCCCGCGTCCGACAGCAGTGCCAGGGACCCCGACAGCAGCCCGTAGACCAGCTCGACCACGAAGAACGAGCCGACCAGGGCGGCCGCCGCCCCCAGGCGCCACCGGTGGCGGCCCCCGGCGTGCCCGGCGGCCTGCCCGACGACTTGGCCATGCCCGTGCCCGTGTCCCGCGCCCATCGCATCTCCCCTCCGAGGCGTCGACCTCGTTCTGCTCAACGTTCGCCAGGGACAGACCGAAGACCTCGGATGCGCGGCCGTCCAGTCAACACCTGCTCATCTGAAGATATGATCATACATAGGTCCGCAGCGGCGGTCTGCACGGTGTAGTGGCGTTCGACGCAGACCCCGTTGTCGGTGTGGGGACGGCGACATGGCCAGGCCCCCCTCTCCCCCGGCCCCCGGCTCTCGACAGCGGAACTGGCTCCCACGGCCCCGTCATCGCCAAGATTGACCAGGGCGGCGACGCCCACCAACGCCCTCGCTCTCGAACGTCAGGTAGTGCACCGCTGTGTGACCACCCGGCCCGCACCCCGCGCCGCCTGCCCGATCATCCGCGGCTTCACCGCTGCCTCCCTCGAAGGCACCCGCCGCATCTACCGCGACAGCACCCTCCTGGAGCCCCTCGGCAAGAGGGGTGTGCCGTAGTCAGGAGGCAACGGCACTGGTCTGCGTCAGGACTTGCTGAGGTGGGCGCGGAGTAGGGCGGCACCGGACTCGGTGAGCCAGTCGCTCAGGGTGCGCAGGCCGGGGTGGATGACGCGCAGTGTCTCGATGTCGGCGTGCCAGCGGTGACCGGCCTGCCAGTTCCTTCGTGTCTCGGCGATCTGCGGGTTGAGCGCGGCGGCCTGGCCGTCCGTGAGCTGCTCGTACCGGATCGGAATGCCGGTGGCCTCGGTGATCGCGACGGCGGCCTCGACCGGGGTCGGTTCGTCTCCGGCCAGTTCCAGGGTCCGGCCGGCGAACCGGGCCGGGTCGGCGAACGCGAGCACGGCGAACTCGGCGACGTCTTCCAGCGCGATGATCTGCATGGGCTCGTGCGGCGGGAAGACGTGCCGGTGTACGCCGTGGGAGATGCCGTCGAGGCCGGTCACCATGACGCCGAGATAGTTGGTCATGAACCGGACCGGACGCAGAATGGTGGGCCGCGCGATGTGGTCGCGCAGGTAGTCCTCGATCAGCAGCTTCCCCTCCCTGCCCCGTGTCGCACCCGATGTGGAGGCGACGGTGCTGAACACGACCTGCTCGACACCCGCTGCGGCCGCGGCGTCGATCAGGGCCCGGCCGCGGGTCGCCTCGAGTTCTGTTTCGGGTCCGGCCGGGCCGAAGGCCACGGGTGGTATGCCGAACACGGCGGTGACGCCGTCGAGTGCGGGCGGCAGGCTCGCCGGGTCGTCGAAGTCACCGGGGACGAGCTGGGCGCCCAAGGCGGCCAGCTCGCGAGCGGCGGGCGCGGTCAGGTCGCGCACCAGGGCGCGGACCGGTCGTCCTGTGGTGAGGAGGCGCCGGGCGGTGGCGCCGCCCTGCTTGCCGGTGGCGCCGGTGACGAGGATCGGGGAATCGGGGTCGGCCGGTGTCGCGGTGGTCATGGGGCCCTTTCCAGAAATGGCGGGGGATGCTGAGATGATCCGGAATGCTCCACCCGCTTCTGCGCCGCAGACAAGGATTTCGTGACATGACGGCATCACCAGGGGCGGCCCATGCCGGGCGCGCCGATGCGCGCCGCAACCGGGAGATCGTGCTGCGCACGGCGTTGCGCGTGTTCGCCGAGGAGGGGATGCAGGTCTCACTCGGCCGGATCGCACAGCGCGCCGGGGTCGGCGCCGGGACCGTCTACCGGCACTTCCCGAGCAAGGAGATCCTGGTCGAGGCGGTGCTCGCCGAACACGTCGAGGTCTTGGTGGCCGCCGCCGACCGGTGGGCCGCCCGTACCGCCCCCGGAGACGCGCTGTTCGGATTCGTACTCGAGGTGATCGAGACCTCGGCGGGCCGCCAGCACGTCTGCGACGCGCTCACAACTGACGAAGGCTGGCCGCACGCCATGCTGGCCGGGGCGAGGCAGCGGTTCTTCGAGGCGCTGGAGCGCCTGGTACACGACGCCAAACACGCCGGTGCGATACGCACCGATGTTCAAACCGAGGACATCTCTGCACTGACCATCGGTGGTGCCGCGGTGCGTTCGGCACATCGGGACAAGGCACGCGGCACGCAACTGGTGCGGCTACTGCTGGACGGCTTACGCCCCCGAGCCGTCACGAAAGACGAAACGTTCCGTGACTCGTTCTCTTCGCGACACGAAACCGCCGACCTCAAATACTGCATGGAATGCGGCGCGCGGCTGCGTGTCCGCGCCACCGGGCGGCCGCCTCGCTACTGCGGTCCGGCCTGCCGCCAGCGCGCTCACCGGCGCCGCCGCCCCGCATGACCCACGGGCACGAACCGGGTACGGACCGGAGAGCGGTGGTTCAGAGGTGGTGGCGCAGGACGAGGTCGGCCGGGAAGGGGTCCAGGTAGGTCTGTTCGGCCAGGTAGGCGAGTTCTTCGCCTTCGGCGTGGTGGCGCAGCAGCGCCACCGGGACGCTGAGCGGGGCTTCGCCCTGGCGGTAGGACTCGACGGCGGCCACGATGTCTTGCCGCCTGGCCTGGTTCAGGTGCTCGCTCAGCGGGCCCAGGACGTGCAGGAGCGCGTTGGCGTTGCGGCCGCGCTTCGGACGGATGGCGAGAGCGGCGGCAAAGGCATGGCGGTACTCCGATTCCAGATCGTCGCGGTCGCCGGTGCCCGCCCGTGCCACGATCCGTCCCATACTCCGGTAGGCGGACGGGTCGTGCGCGAGAATCTGGAGCTTGTGCCTGGTGTGGAAGGCGACCAGGTCCCGCGGACGCCAGTCGTGCTCGAAGAACTCGCGGAGCCGCGCCTGGGCGAAGACGCGCTCGATGAAGTGCTCGCGCAGGATGGGGTCGTTGAGCCGTCCGTCCTCTTCGGCGGGCAGGTCGGGGAGCGCGCTCATGACGCGGTCGGAGAACAGGCCGCGGCCGCGGCGGTCCACCGGCTGCCCGTCGGTGCGTTCGCCGGGCCTGCCGGACGCGTAGCGCGGCAGGTTCATCAGCCCGCAGCTGGGCGAGCGGGATTTGAACACGTAGCCGTCGACGTCCGCGAGGTCGGAGAGCCGGTCGTCCGCCAGCGCCGTGATCGCCCCTGTGTGATCGGCGGAACCGTCCTTGGTGACGAGATGCCCGTCGGAGAGCAGGCGCAGGGTGGGCCGGGGCGCGCCGAGGCCGATCTCCATCTCCGGGCAGACCGGGACCCAGTCGACATGGTGCGCGAGAGGGCCGGTGAGGAACCGGTCGCGGCTGTGGCCGCCGTTGTAGCGGACCGGCGCGCCGAGCAGGCAGCTGGACACCGCGAGCCGCGGACGCGGGTGCCCCGCCTCGGCGGCGGGTCCGGGCGGCGGCATGGGCGGGGTCATGCACACACCCGTGCCCTGGGACAAACCGCTTCAAAACTTGCGGCTCCAGCACGTCGTCCGCCTCGGCCAGCGCCGCCGCCAGCGCGTGCACCGGCAGCCCTGCGGCCGATCCCCTCCAGGACCGGGCCGGCGCCGGTCGGGGTGACGTCGTCTCCGGCTACGGCAAAATCCGGTCACCGTGCGTTGTGCGCGCCAGACCCTGGGTAGGCAGCGTCCGACCGAGGGGGGAGAATGACCAACGGCGGTGATGCGTCGGCCATGCCCGAACGCGGGCAGGGCGCGGACCGCCGGAAGTTGTGCCTGGTGACGGGAGCCAGCGGCTACATCGGGGGGCGGCTGGTCCCCGAACTGCTGGACGCCGGTCACCGGGTGCGGTGCATGGCCCGTTCGGCGCGGCGACTGCGCGATCATCCCTGGGCCGGACGAGTGGAGATCGTGGAGGCCGACGCCACCGATCCGGAGGCGACCCGGCGCGCGCTGGACGGTGTCGACGTCGCCTACTACCTGATCCATGCGATCGGCGGCGCGGGCGGCTTCGCCGAGAACGACCGCCGGGCGGCGCGCACGTTCGCCGGGGCGGCGCGGGACGCGGGGGCGGGACGGCTGGTCTACCTCGGCGGCATGGATCCGAAGGAGAGACCGTCGCCGCATCTGCGGTCCCGTGCCGAGGTCGGCAAGATCATGCTCGACAGCGGGGTGCCCGCGGTGTGGCTGCGCGCCGCGGTGATCATCGGCTCGGGGTCGGCGTCGTTCGAGATGCTCCGCTACCTCACCGAGCGGCTCCCGGTGATGGTCACGCCGCGGTGGGTGCATACGCGGATCCAGCCGATCGCCATCCGGGACGTCCTGCACTACCTGGTGGCGGCCGCCGACCTGCCCGCCGACGTGAACCGCGGCTTCGACATCGGCGGGCCGGACGTGCTCACCTACGCCGGCATGATGCGCCGGTACGCCGCAGTGGCCGGGCTCAACCGGCGCGTCATCATCCCGGTCCCGCTGCTGAGCCCGTCCCTGTCGAGCCTGTGGGTGGGAGCCATCACCCCGGTTCCCGGCGGGCTCGCGCGCCCGCTGGTGGAGTCGCTGCGCAACGAGGTCGTGTGCACCGAGAACGACATCAGCCGGTACGTTCCTCCACCGCCGGACGGGCCGACCGGCTTCGACCGTTCGGTCGAGCTGGCACTGCGCCGGGTCCGCGATGCCGAGGTCGCCACGCGCTGGTCGTCGGCCAGCACCCCCGGCGCCCCGAGCGACCCGCTGCCGACGGACCCGGACTGGGCCGGCGGCAGCCTCTACACGGACGAACGATCGTGCCGGGCGGACGCTCCACCGGAGCGGCTGTGGGACGTCATCGAAGGGATCGGCGGAGAACGCGGCTGGTACTCCTTCCCGATCGCCTGGCGGGCGCGCGGCGTCCTCGACCGGCTGGTGGGCGGCGTCGGGCTGCGGCGCGGACGCCGGGACCCGCACCGGCTGCGCATCGGGGAGACGGTGGACTTCTGGCGCGTCGAGGAGATCGAGACGGGCCGGCTGCTGCGGTTGCGGGCCGAGATGCGGCTGCCCGGCCTGGCCTGGCTCGAACTGAGGGTGAGCGCGGAGGACGGCCGCAGCGTGCTGGAGCAGCGGGCGCTGTTCCATCCGCGCGGGCTGGCCGGCCACGCCTACTGGTGGGTGTTCCGGCCCTTCCACGACCGCGTCTTCGGCGGCATGTGCCGCGGCATCACCCGCGCCGCCGAGAACGCCCGCACGGTCTGAGCCGACGGCTGCGGAGGCGGGGGCGGTCAGTGGTCGGCGGCGGC
>NZ_VCKZ01000646.1 GCF_005889745.1 Actinomadura geliboluensis | reverse complement strand
GAGAGGACCCCCCGCCATGCAAAGACGCATTCTGGGCGTGCTCGTCGCCGCCCTCCTCGGGATCGGGACGCTGACCGCCGCAGCGTCCGCAGCGTCCGCCGCGCCCCAGGCGCCGGCGCCGCCCCGCGCCGCCGTCGACTTCACCGGGATCGTCGCGCTGAGCAACTGCTCCGGCTCGCTGGTGCGCACCCCGAACTCCGCCGACGGCGACCCGGCGCTCGTGCTCACCAACGGCCACTGCTACGAGGGCGGCATGCCGTCGGCCGGGCAGGTCATCACGAACCGGTCGTCCAGCCGCACGTTCACGCTGCTGAACTCCAGCGGGACGGGGTCCCTCGGCACCCTGCGCGCGTCGGCGATGCTGTACGCGACCATGACGGACACGGACGTCGCCCTGTACCGGCTCAACCGGAGCTACGCCAGCATCAGGCAGACCTACGGCACGCCCGCTCTGGAGCTGTCGCTCCAGCACCCGACCGCCGGCACCTCCCTGCGCGTGGTCTCCGGCTACTGGCGGCGCATGTACTCGTGCAGCCTCGACGGGTTCGCCTACCGGCTCCGCGAGGGGCAGTGGACGTGGAAGGACTCGGTCCGCTACACGTCCGCGTGCGACGTGATCGGCGGGACGTCGGGATCGCCGGTCATCGACGCGGCGTCCGGTGACGTCATCGCGGTGAACAACACCATCAACGAGGACGGCGGCCGCTGCACGCTGAACAACCCGTGCGAGCTGGACCAGTCCGGCAACATCACGGTGCGCCCGAACATCGGGTACGCGCAGCAGACCTACATCCTCGCCGCCTGCATCGCCCCCGGCAGCGTGATCGACTACAACCGGCCGGGGTGCCTCGTGCCGCGCGGCTGAGCCCGGCGCCGGCGTGCCGCGCGCACGCCCCTCACCCCGCATTCCCCCGCTTTTCCGCGAGCCCGCGGCCGTACGCCGGCCGCGGGCTCGCCGCGTCTCCCGGTCCCCCGTGAGGGAGCCGCGGCCCGTGGACGGCACCCGGTCATCGTGGGCCGACCGGTCGTGCGCGTCCGGGTCCGACCAGCGCGGCTCCGGTCGCGTCGTCGCGGGGCAGGGGGGCGGCCGGATACGGACATTGAACCGGGGACAACCTCCGATTAGACGCTGACTCGCGCCCTTCACAGCGAGTCAAATTACGCCGGGCTCCGTCGCCCTCGCCTTCTCGCGCGCGCGGCGGACCACCGGGAGCCGGAGAGTCCGAGGTCAGGGCCCGGACGCGGAGCCGCGCCGGCGCCGGGGCGGCCGGACGGCGGGTGTCCCCGGGCCCTATTTTCGGACATGACCGATATCTTCCGCGCCGCCGCGCCGCTGGTCATCGAGTACTCAAACTTTTTTTCGATCATTGATCATCCCGGTGACCTTTGTTAACGTGCCCAGCGCGCAACGCAAACGGCACTCTCACTTAATGTGAGAATACGTTTTCACTGCGTTATCCCGCCACTCTACCGACCACTTGCCAACGCACCAGCCACCGTTCCTCATGGTTTCGGACCGACACAATCGGGCCGGGATCCCTCTCCTACACCACGACATCAACGTAGTCAGGCGAACGGTCTAACTAAATGACAGTCCAGTCTCAGTCACATCCTGCCAAAGAGCTCCCCGGCGGCACGTTGGGCGAGCGGGTCCGCGCGTTCGCCGGCAGCCCGCTCTTCCAGGGCGACCCCGAGGTGCTGCACGGTCCCAACCCCTACCGCCGGATGCTCTTCCCCGCCGCGCTGGCCGAGGCGGACTTCGAGCGCCCGCTGCGCCCCGGCGACTGGCCGGCGCACCGCTCCCTCGCCGCGCACCGGCTGCTCGGCACCTGGTACGAGGCCGAGACGGTGCTGCTCCCCGAGCAGGGCCTGGCCGTCCTGCATGACGACTTCGACCTTTTCTACGGCCGTGAGCTGCGTGAACTCCGGGAGGGCACGGTCTCGGAGCTGGAACGGTTCGCGTTCGGCTGCCTGGACGAGGCGGTGGACGTCAGCGGCGCCGCCACCCCCGAGGTGCTGGAGACCTACTTCCGGCATGTGGTGGCCGAGGCCGCGGCCGGGCCGTCGCCGGCGCTCACCGCGATCGCCGACGCCCGGGACCGGGAGAGCGCCGCGGACCTGTACCTGGTGCAGCTCGCCCTCGACGGGCTCACCGAGGCGTCCGCGATGTCGCGGAACCTCGCCGGCGCCTACGGCCCCGAGCAGTCCGCCCTGTTCAAGATCTTCATCGATGAATTCGGCTACGGCGTCTACGACGCCAAGCACACCACGATCTTCGCCAAAATGCTGCGCAGCCGGTCGATGGCGACGCACGTGCACGCCTACTGGAACTTCTACCTGGCCGGCCCGCTGGCGACGAACAACTACTATTACTACCTCTCCCGTGATCATGCCAAGTTCTTCCGCTACGCGGGTGCGGTCACTTACGCCGAGGCGGTTTTCGCGCCCGCGTTCGTGGAAATGGTGAAGGTCTTCCGCGGCATATTCGGCGACGCGGTCGACCTGCATTACTGCGACGAGCACGCGCATATCGACGAGCACCACGGGCGGATCACCCGGGACCAGGTCCTGCTGGCCCTGGCCGGGCGGCACGGCCCGCGCGTCGTGCCCGAGCTGATGCGCGGCATCGCCGAGGCACGGCTGATCGGCGGCTGGTTCGAGGACGACACCGCGGCGCAGATCCAGTGGGCCGACGACCTCCCCCGCCACCGCGACCTCGCGCGGGACGCCGAGGTCACCGGAACGCGCCGGGTCGCGCCGCCGCCCGGCGCCCCGTTCGGCACGCGCGGCCACGACGAGGACACGGTCCTGGAGATCGAGCGGGGCGAGGCCGACCTGATCACCACGCCGACCGGACCCCCGGAGCGGCTGGAACGCGGTGACGCCGTCCTGATCCCCGCCGGCCGGCTCTACGGCGTGAAGCCCCTCGCGGCCGACACCGCCTGGCTGCTGCACACCGCCGCTCCCGGCTGATCCCTCCGTCCGACCAGTGGCGAGGGCGGCCCCGCCGCCCCGCCATGTCC
>NZ_VCKZ01000645.1 GCF_005889745.1 Actinomadura geliboluensis | reverse complement strand
CCCACATCCCACCCGCGCTCCACATCCCACCTGCGCCCCGCATCCCACTCGCGACCCGCATCCCACTCGCGACCCGCATCCCACTCGCGACCCGCAGTCGACCGCCACCCCATATCCCACCATCGCGCCGCATTCGACCCGCACCCCACATCCGGTTCATGGTTTGACCATTTAACCCGGCGGGCCGCCGGGTGTCAGGGGGAGATCATCGGGCATTTCCCGGAGCGGGGAGCGGACAGACCACGGGGAGGCACGCATGGCGACCGTCGCCGACCAGTTCATCGAGGTGCTGCGGCAGGCCGGCGTACGGCGCGTCTACGGGGTGGTGGGCGACAGCCTCAACCCCGTCGTGGACGCCGTCCGCCGGACGGCCGGGATCGACTGGGTGCACGTCCGCAACGAGGAGGCGGGCGCGTTCGCGGCGGCGGCCGAGGCGCAGACGACCGGGCGGCTCGCGGTGTGCGCGGGCAGCTGCGGGCCCGGCAACACGCACCTGATCCAGGGCCTCTACGACGCTCACCGGTCGGGGGCGCCGGTGCTGGCGCTGGCGTCGCAGATCCCGAGCGTCCAGATCGGCAGCGGCTACTTCCAGGAGACGCATCCCGAGCGGCTGTTCACCGAGTGCAGCCACTACTGCGAGCAGATCGTCACGCCGGAGCAGATGCCGCGCATCCTGCGGACCGCGATCCAGCACGCGATCGGGCACGGCGGCGTCGCGGTGCTGACGATGCCCGGCGACACCGCCGGCAAGGACGCCGTCGCCCCGACCGGGGAGCACGACTTCCTCGTCCGGAAGGGGATCGTCCGGCCGCCGTCCGACCAGGTCGCGCAGCTCGCCGGGGCGCTGAACCGGGCGCGCAGGCCGATGCTGTTCTGCGGCTCCGGCGCGAAGGACGCGCACGCCGAGGTGATGGAGCTGGCGCACAGGCTGCTGTCGCCGGTCGGGCACGCGCTGCGCGGCAAGGAGTGGATCCAGTACGACAACCCCTTCGACGTCGGCATGAGCGGACTGCTCGGCTACGGCGCCTGCTACGAGGCGATGCAGGCCGCCGACCTCGTCCTGCTGCTGGGCACCGACTTCCCGTACGACCCGTTCCTGCCCGGCAAGAACACGATCCAGGTGGACGACGACCCGGCGAAGCTAGGGCGGCGCACACCGCTCGACCTGGCCGTCCATGGTGACGTGGGCGAGACGCTGAGACTGGTCATGGACCAGGTCGAGCAGAAGCAGGACCAGTCGTATCTGGACGACATGCTGCACCGCCACACGCGCGCGCTGGAGAACGTCGTCTCCGCCTACACGCGCGACATCGAGAAGCACATTCCGATCCATCCGGAGTTCGTCGCGAGCGTCCTGGACGACCTCGCCGCCGACGACGCGATATTCACCGTCGACACCGGCATGTGCAACGTGTGGGCCGCCCGCTACCTCACCCCCAACGGGCGCCGCCGCGTGATGGGCTCGTTCGTGCACGGCTCCATGGCCAACGCGCTGCCGCACGCCATCGGCGCCCAGTACGGCGCGCCCGGACGCCAGGTCGTGTCGCTCTCCGGCGACGGCGGCCTCGGGATGCTGCTCGGCGAGCTGCTCACCGTGAAGCTCCACCGCGTCCCCGTGAAGATCATCCTGCTCAACAACGCGTCGCTCGGCATGGTGAAGCTGGAGATGATGGTGGACGGCTTCCCCGCCTACGAGACCGACCACGAGGCCGTCGACTACGCGGCGGTCGCGGCGGCCATGGGGATCGAGTCGGCGCGGGTGGAGCGCCCGTCCGACGTCCGCACGCTGATGGAGCGGGCCCTCGCCGCGCCCGGCCCGTACCTGCTGGACGTCGTCACCGACCCGAACGCCCTGTCCATCCCGCCGCACATCACGCCGCAGCAGGTCAAGGGGTTCGCGCTGTCGGCGGGCAAGACCGTCCTCACCGGGGGCGTCGGCAAGATGCTCGACCTGGCGCGCAGCAACCTGCGCAACATCCCCCGCCCCTGACCGCCCGGGCGCCGCGGTCGGCATCAGGGGAGAGCCGCGGTCGGGATCAGGCGGGGAGCCGCGCCGCGATCCCGTCCAGGACGATCGACAGGCCGAGCTCGAACCCCGCGCCGAAGTCGGTGCCTCCGGCGTCCATGTGCGCGGCGAGCGTCGGGTAGTCGGCGGCGTCCCGCCGGATCAGCTCCCCGGCCCGCTCCCGCAGCTCCGCCTCCGCCGCCGGGTCGCGGAACCGGGCGCGCCATGCCAGCTCCTCGGCGACGAACCCGTGCAGGTAGCCGCTGACCGCGCTCACGGCCGCGGTGAGCTCCGGTCCCGACAGGCCCGCCCGGTGGAGCGCCGCGAACACGCGCTCGGAGCGGGCCAGGGAACCGGGGCCCAGCAGCGGTCTCGTCCCCATCAGGGCGGGCACCCACGGGTGGCGGAGCATGACCTCCCGCCCGCGAGCCATGTGCGCGGCGACGACGTCCCGCCAGCCGCCGGTCTCGTCCGGCACCGGCTCGATCTCGGCGATGGCGGCGTCGAGGGCCAGATCGAGGACGTCCTCCTTGGCGGCGACGTACTCGTACAGCGACATGGTCCCGGCGCCGAGCCGGGCGGCGAGCCGCCGCATCGAGAAGCCGTCCACGCCCTCGGCGTCGAGCAGCGCGACCGCCGCCGCGACGATCCGCTCGCGCGACAGCCGGGGCTTGCGCGGACGTTCCGCGCCGCGAAACCAGACCGAGTCCGTGCGTGCAGTTCCCATCCGTGCAGTGTACGGAAAACCGTACGGCTAGCTTGGCCTCGATTGCGGAACCCCTCTGGCAGAAGGAGGCCGACATGGACGACGAGTGGCTGCGTTCGTACGCGCTGCTGGCGCTGCGAGTCGCCCGAGCCGCAGACGGGCCGAACACCAGCGGGCTAGCGCTGGTCTACCGCGGCCCGGCCGGATGGCGGGAGGCGGTCGCGGCGGAGGAGCCGCTGTCTCTTATACCCATCTGACGCTGCCGACGACGGA
>NZ_VCKZ01000141.1 GCF_005889745.1 Actinomadura geliboluensis | reverse complement strand
GGACGCCGCCCGCCCCGGGTCAGCCGGCCAGGCTCCGCGGGCGGATGTCCTTCCAGTTGGCCGTGACGTAGCCGATGCACCCCGACCGGGAGTCGGGCCCGAAGACCGTCGTCCAGCCGGCCGGGACGTCGGCGAACGCCGGCCACAGCGAGTGCTGGCCCTCGGCGTTGGCGAGGACGCGGAACGTCCCGTCGGGGTCGTCGAACGGATTGGTCATCGCGCCTTCCTCTCTCTCCTCTAGACGGCCGGGGTGACGCCGGCCGAGCGCCGGGCGATGGACCGGACGATCTCCCCGGTGCGGACCGCGGTCATGGACAGCAGCGACGAGGCGATCCCGTGGGTGTGCTCGGTCGCGCCCTGCAGGTAGACGCCCCAGGAGCGGCCGGGGGCGGTGGCGACGCGGTAGTCGCGCTCCACGACGGGCCGCCCGTCGGGGCCGGCGAGGCAGTCGCCGCCCGCCTCGCCGAGCAGGTCGAACGGGTCGCGCTCGCGGTAGCCGGTGGCGTAGACGAGGGCGTCGGCGTCGAGGTCGGCGGCCTCGCCGGTGGGCAGGAAGCCCACCCTGACGCGCACCGCGCCGCCGTCGTCCCGGACGTCCAGGACGCGGGAGGCGTTGAGGATGCGCAGCCGCTCGGCGCCCGCGACCTTCTCGGCGTAGGCGCGCCGGTACAGCTCGTCGATGAGGTCGAGGTCGACGACCGAGTAGTTGGTGTTGCGCGAGTACTCGAACAGCATCCGCTTCACGTCGTCGGGAGCGGCGTAGTAGTGGTCGACGGCCGCGGGGTCGAAGATGCGGTTGGCGAACGCGCTGTCGTCGGCGGGCGAGTACCCGTAGCGGGCGAAGACCGCGCAGACCTCCGTCTCCGGGTAGGTGCGGTGCAGGTACTCGACGGCCTCGGCGGCGCTCTGCCCCGCGCCGACCACGACGACCCGGCGCGGGTTCCAGCCCTCGCGCTCGCCCAGCCGGGTCAGCAGGTCCTCGGTGTGCCAGACGCGCTCGCCCGCCCGCACGCCCTCGGGCAGGACGGGTTCGAGCCCGACGCCGATGACCACGTTGCGGGCGAGGTGCGTCTCCAGCCGGTCGTCGCGGCGCACCACGACCTCCAGGACCTCGTCGTCGCGCGGGCGGAGCGCGACGACCTCCGTCCCGTAGCGGACGCGGTCGGCGAACGCGGCGGCCGTCCATTCGAGGTAGTCGTGGAACTCCACCCGGGTCGGGAACATCGTCTTGTGGTTGACGAAGTCGACCAGCCGGCCGCGGGCGTGCAGGTAGGCGAGGAAGGAGTACCGGCTCGCGGGGTTGCGCAGCGACACGAGGTCCTTGAGGAAGTGGACCTGCATGGTGGCGCCGTCGATCAGCATCCCCCGGTGCCAGCCGAACCCCGGCTGCTTCTCGAAGAACACCGCGTCCACGCCGGGGCGGCCGTCCGCGCCCCGCCGCTCGTCCTCCTCGGCGAGCGCGACGGCGAGGGCGAGGTTGGACGGGCCGAAGCCGATCCCGACCACGTCGTGGACACGGGGCTGCATGCGCTCCTCCTGCATCAGGCGGACTTCACCTTGCCGGCGGCCTCGGCGATCTTCGGGACGACGTTGTCGACGACGTACGGGACGGCGAGCGGGGTGGGGGTGCGCAGCGGCCAGAACGCCTTCAGGTCGAGCGGGACGTAGGAGCCGCGCTTGACGACGGCGAGGTCGGCGAACAGCTTGCCGCCCTCGATCTTCTTCTGCGTCGCGGCGTCGTCGTTGTAGTGGCTGAGCAGCACGTCCACGTCCAGGACGGAGATTTTCTCCATGCTCAGCTCGGCGGCGAAGCCGTCCCCGGGCAGCTTCGCGAGCTGCTCGGGCAGCGTCATGCCGAACTGCTCCAGCAGCTTCACGCTCGTGTCGTCCTTGGACTTCATCACGCCGATGTTGCCGTTGGGGAAGACGCTGGTGAACGCGAAGCCCTTGCCGTTCAGCTCGGGGTGCTCGGTCTTCACCGCAGCGATCTTGGCCTCGACGTCGGCGACGAGCTTCTTGCCGTCGTCCTCGCGCCCGACGGCCTTGGCGGTCTGCAGGGTGATCTGCTGCCAGGTGTCCTCGGCCGGGCCGGTCTGGTAGGCGACGGTGGGGGCGAGCTTGGAGAGCTTCTCGTACTCCTTGTCGATGGAGAAGTCGCCGCCCGCGAGGATGAGATCGGGCCGCAGTGCGGCGATCTCCTCCAGGTTGAACCCGGCCTCGCCCGCCTTCAGCAGCTTGGGCTTGGCACCGGTCAGCTTGGGCGCGGTCCAGGGCGCGAGGCCGTCGGACTGGACGCCGGTCAGCTCCGCCATGCCCGCGGGGGTGACGCCGAGCGCGAGCAGCGCGTCCTGGTCGACCTCGCCGAGCGCGACGATCCGCTTCGGCGCGGACTCGACCTTCGCGGTACCGAGCTTGTGGGTGATGGTGACCGGGAACGCCCCGGCGGACTCGCCGCCGGAGGAGCCGCCGGCGGGCTCGTCGTCGCCGCCGCACGCCGCGAGCGTGCCGAGGCTCAGCGCGAGCGCGGCGGTGGCCGCCAGGCGCCGCATCATGGTGCGCATAGAGGACCGGTGTCCTTCCAGGATCTTCGGGGGTTACTGATCAAGGATCTTAGGTTAGCCTCACCTAACCTCGCAATGGGTGCGCCGGTATGAGGCGGCTCACCTCGCCCCGGCCGGGCCGAGCCGGGCCAGCAGCCCCGCGACGGTCGGCGCCGCCATCAGCGCCGCGACCTTGAGGTCCGCGCATCCGGGCTCCCTCCTGATCCGCCGGACGAGCCGCATGGCGAGCAGCGAGTGGCCGCCGAGGTCGAAGAAGTCGTCGTCCGGGCCGACCTCCGGGACGCCGAGCTCGGCGGCGAAGATCCGGCAGAGCGCCGCCTCCCGGTCGTCGGTGCCCCGCGCCGCCGCCGGGGCGGCCTCCGCCGTGACGGCGCGCGCGGTGAGCACGGAGGGCAGCGCGCCGACCCGCATGCCGGGGTCGGCGGCGACCGCCTCCAGCACGCCGATCAGCCCGTCCGCCAGCGCGGCGATCGTGCCCCGGTCGAACAGGTCGGCGGAGTAGTCGACGATGAGCCGCAGGCCCTCGCCGTCCTCGCGGAAGATGAAGTCGAGGTCGAACTTCGCCGCGCCCGGCCCGAACAGCGCCTCCCGCTGCTCCAGGCCGGGGAACCGCACGTCGCCGACGCCCTGGTTCTCGTAGCCGACCATCACCTGGAACAGCGGATTGCGGCCGGGCACCCGGCGCGGGCGCAGCGCCTCGACGACCGCCTCGAACGGGAGGTCCTGGTGGGCGAGCCCGGCGAGGTCGGCCTCCCGGACGCGGGCGAGCAGCTCCGCGAACGACGGGTCGCCGGACACGTCCGCGCGCAGCACGAGCGTGTTGACGAAGAAGCCGACGAGGTCGCGGGCGGCGTCCTCGGTGCGCCCGGCCACGGGGCCGCCGAGCGGGATGTCGTCGCCCGCGCCGGTGCGGTGCAGCAGCGCGGCGACGGCGGCCTGGCAGACCATGAACATGCTGGCGTTCGCGTCCCGCGCGACCTTGCGCAGCCGGGCGGCCAGGCCGGGGGGCAGCTCCGTGGCGAGGGTGCCGCCGCGCTGCCCGACGGTGCCGGGGCGGGGCCGGTCCACCGGCAGCGGGATCTCCTCCGGCAGGTCCGCCAGGGCGCGGACCCAGTGGTCGAGCTGCCGGGCGTGGACGCTGCCGGGGTCGAGGGGGTCGCCGAGCAGCTCCCGCTGCCACAGCGCGTGGTCGGCGTACTGGACGGGCGGCGGCTCCCACGCCGGAGCCCTCCCGTCCAGCCGGGCGGCGTACGCCTCGGCGACGTCGCGGGCGAACGGCCCGAACGACCACTCGTCGAAGGCGATGTGGTGGAAGACGGCGAGCAGCAGGTGCTCGCGCTCGCCCTCCGGGAACACCGCGACCCGCAGCGGGACGTCCCGGGACAGGTCGAACGGCCGGGCGATCACGTCCTCGGGCGCGCAGTCGGCGACCTCCACCACGGGCCGCGCCTCCTCCGGGGGCAGGATCCGCTGGTAGGGGGTGCCGTCGTGCTCGGTGAAGACGGTCCGGAGGCTCTCGTGCCGGGCGGTGACGTCGCCGATCGCCGCCTCCAGCGCCGCGCGGTCGAGGTCGCCGCGCAGCCGCACCGCGAGCGGCAGGTGGTAGGCGCCGCGCGGGCCGTCGTCCTCGCGGAGCAACTGGTCGAGCAGCCACAGCCGGCGCTGCGCCGACGACAGCGGGATCCGCTCGGGCCGCTCCCGCGGCGCCAGCGCGGGCCGGGGCTCCGCGCCGGCGTCGCGGTGCACCCGCTCCGCCAGCTCGGCGACGGTCGGCGCCTCGAACAGGTCGCGGATCGCGAGGTCGGCGCCGAGCACCGCGCGGGCGCGGCCGACGAGCCGCGTCGCGAGCAGCGAGTGCCCGCCGAGGTCGAAGAAGCCGTCGTCGATCCCGGCGCCGGGGGCGTCCAGCACCTCGGCGAACAGCGTGCACAGCAGCCGCTCGACGGGGGTGCGCGGCGGTCTGCCCGCCTTGCGCGGCCCGTCCTGCCCGGGGTCGGGCAGGGCGCGCCGGTCGAGCTTGCCGTTGACGGTGAGCGGCAGCGCGTCCAGCGTCATGACCGCGCTCGGCACCATGTAGCCGGGCAGCCTGGTCTTGAGGCTCTCCCGGACGCGGGCGGCGAGCACGCCGTGGTCGCGCGCCGCGACGGGGTCGTTCGCGTACGCCTCCGGGGGCCGGCCCGGCTCCGCCGGGAGGTTCGCCGCCCCCCCGCCGAACACGGCGTCGTAGCGGCCGGGCCGGTCGGAGGGGGTGAGCACGGCGTCCGGGAAGAGCGCGTGAAGGGTCTCCGGCTCGATCCCGTCGCGGGTGGTCAGCGCCTGCCTGGCCTCGTCCGCCGAGCCGCCGTCGCGCAGCGTCCGCCACGCGGCGGTCTCGCCCGACAGCCGGGGGTCGGGGATCCCCCGCACCCGCAGGGGGCCCGCCGGCCTGGCCTTCAGGTCGTCGAGGGTCGTCCAGTCGACGGCCGGGGTCCGCGGCGCGGGCGGGGCGTCCATGCGCAGGACGACGTCGTAGCGGTGGCGGGTCAGCTCGTTGTGGTGCGTGCCGCGCTTGGTGAGGACGTCCACGCGGGCGGGGCCGTCCAGGGCGGTGAAGAAGGCGGGGTCGAGGAGGAGTTCCTTCTCCATCCGGACGGCGCGCTCGACGGCGTCGAGGTCGCCGCCGCCGCGGCCGAGCTGGATCGCGGCGTGCAGGCAGTGGACGGTACGCAGGTCGCGGACGTCGCCGATGAACAGCGCCCCGCCGGGGGCGAGGAGCCGCATCGCCTTGGCGATGACGTCCCGGAGGTAGCCGGCGCCCGGGAAGTACTGCACCACCGAGTTGATCACGATGGTGTCGAAGTGCGCCTCGGGGAGGCCGGCGGTGTCGTGGGCGGGCCGGCAGCTCAGCCGGGCGCCCGAGTCGTCACCGAGGTCGTGCCGGAGCTTCGCGATGACGGGTTCGGAGAAGTCGGTCCCCCAGTACTCCTCGCTCTCGGGGGCGAGGCGGGTGAGCAGGAGGCCGGCGCCGACGCCGATCTCCAGGACGCGGCGGGGCCCGGTCCGGCCGCGGAGCGCGCGGATGCGGTCGACGGTCGTCTCCCGCCATTCGCGCATGTCGTCCAGGGGGATGGGGGCGCCGTCGTAGCTGCTGTCCCAGCCCGCGAACTCCTCGGCGTGGACGACCGTGCCGACCTCGGTGTACTCGGCGTCGTAGAGCTGCCGCCACTCGGCGAGCTGCTCGTCGGCGGCGCCCTCCCGGGAGCCGTCGGGGACGATGTAGCCGACGAGCCGCTTCACGCCGGGCACGCCGGTGTCGGCGGCGACGACCGCCGCCTGCCCGACCCCGGGCTCGGCGGCGAGCGCGGTCTCGATCTCCTCCAGCTCGACCCGGTAGCCGCGGATCTTCACCTGGTCGTCGGTGCGGCCGAGGAAGTCGATGTTGCCGTCCGCGCGGACCCGGACGAGGTCGCCCGTCCGGTACATGCGCCCGCCCGCCGAGGGGCCGGCGCGGAAGGGGTCGGCGACGAAGCGCTCGGCGGTCAGGTCGGCGCGGCCGAGGTAGCCGCGCGCCAGCCCGTCGCCCGCGATGTACAGCTCGCCGGGCGCGCCGGGCGGGACGGGCCGCAGCCACGCGTCCAGGACGTAGCCGCGGGTGTTCCAGATGGGTTTGCCGACGGTCGGGGTGGCGCTGTCCTCGGTGCCGCCGCCGAGCGTGTTGATCGTGTACTCGGTCGGCCCGTACAGGTTGTAGCCGAGCACGCCGTCGGCCCGCGCGAGCCGGTCCCACACGGAGGCGGGGACGGCCTCGCCGCCGAGCAGGACGAGCGGCGGCCGGTGCCCGCCGTCCAGGAGCCCCTCGTCGAGGAGCTGCTGGGCGTAGGTCGGGGTCACGTTGATGACGTCGACGCGGTGCCGCCGCAGGTAGGCGGTGAGCGCCTCGGCGTCGCGGCGCAGGTCCTCGTCGCAGACGTGCACCTCGTGGCCCTCGATGAGCCAGAGCAGCTCCTCCCACGACATGTCGAAGGAGAACGAGACGGTGTGCGCGATCCGCAGCCGCCGCCCGGCGGAGGCGACGACCGGGTCGAAGATGTTGGCGCGGTGGTTGAACTGCATGTTCGTCAGGCCGCGGTACGGGGTGACCACGCCCTTGGGACGCCCGGTCGAGCCGGAGGTGTAGATGACGTAGGCGGGGTGGTCGAGGCGGCCCGGGGTCCCGGGGGCGAAGCCGGGCAGCTCGTCCGGGGACGGGTCGGTGCCGGGCAGGCCGGCGAGGGCGCGGGCGGTCCCGGGGTCGTCCAGCGCGAGCGTCGTGCCGGAGAAGGCGAGGCCGGCGGCGATCTCGCGGTGCGAGACCAGGCAGGCCGGGGCGGCGTCCCGCAGCATGAAGTCGAGCCGGTCGGCCGGGTAGTCGAGTTCGAGCGGCAGGTAGGCGGCGCCCGTGCGCAGGACGGCGAACAGCGCGACGACCATCTGCGCGGACCGCGGCAGCGCGAGCGCGACGACCTTCTCCGGGCCCGCGCCGTTCGCGAGCAGCAGCCGGGCGAGGCGGTTGACCTCGGCGTTCAGCTCCCCGTAGGTGAGGCGGACGTCCGGGAGGGAGACGAGCGCGAGGTCGTCCGGCTGTTCGGCGGCGCGTGCGGCGAGCAGTTCCGCGACGGTCAGCTCGGGGACGGGGTGCCGCGCGCCGTCCCAGTCGCGGCGGAGCCGGTCGTGCTCCTCGGGCAGGAGCAGGTCGAGCCGGTGGCAGGGCGTCTCCGGGGCGTCGGCGAGCCGCTGGAGCACGGAGACGTACCGGTCGGTGATGCGCTCGGCCTCCTCCTCGGTGAACGCGTCGCCCCGGTACATGACGCGCAGCCCGGCGCCGGGTTCGACGACCATCGTGATCGGGTAGTGGGTGGCGTCGCGGACCTCCCGGCCGAGGACGCGCAGGTCCCCGTCCGGGCCGAAGCCGCGGTCGGTCGGCATGCCGGGGAAGTTCTGGAAGACGAACAGCGTGTCGAACAGCGTGCCGAGGCCGGTGGCGCGCTGGACGTCGGCGAGCGCGACGTGGGAGTGGTCGAACAGCTCGGACTGCGCCGCCTGGACGCGGTCGAGGACGGCGGCGAGCGCGTCCGCCGGGCCCGCCTGCACCCGGACGGGGATCGTGTTGAACAGCAGCCCGACCATGGATTCGACGCCGTCGACGTCGGGGTGGCGGCCGGAGACGGACGCGCCGAAGACGACGTCGTCCCGTCCGGTGAGGCCCATCAGGACCAGGCCCCACGCGGTCTCGAAGAGGGTGCCCGGGGTGACGCCCCGGTCGCGGGCGACCGCGTCGAGGCGCCCGGCGAGGCCGGGCGGCAGCGGCCGGCGCAGCTCCCCGGCGGCCGACAGGTCGGCGGGCTTGTCGACCAGTCCGGGGCGGACGAGCGCGGGCTCGTCGAAGCCGTCGAGCGCGCGGCGCCACGCGTCCACGGCGGCGTCCTTGTCGCGGGTGCTCACCCAGTCGAGGAACGCGCGGAACGGCGGGACCGGGCGGGCCAGCTCGGCGGCGGCGTCGGTGTAGGAGTCGAGCAGCGAGGTGACGAGCAGGCCGCCGGACCAGCCGTCCAGCAGGATCAGCTCGGAGGTCAGCACCAGCCGGTGGTCGCCCTCCGCGAGGGTGGCGAGGGCGAACCGGATCAGCGGCGGGCGGCCCGGGTCGAACGGCTCGGAGCGCTGCGCGTCGATGAACGCCTCCAGGCCGTCGCGCGGTACCTTGGCGTGCGTCCACGGCACCTCGAAGCCGTCGGGGACGAACTGCACGGCGCGGTCGCCGTCCGTCCGGAACCCGGCGCGGAGGTTGGGGAACTTCTCCAGCACGGCGCGCGCCGCGTCCGCCATCCGGCCGGGGTCGACGGGCCCGGACAGCGTCACCACGGCCTGCTGGACGTAGATGTCACGGCCCTCGCCGGTGAGCATCAGGTGGAAGAGCAGCCCCTCCTGGAGCGGGGACAGCGGCAGTTCCCCGGCCGGTTCGGGGCGGAGGGCGGGCGCGGTGCCCGCGGTGGCCGCGGCCGCCCGCGCCAGGGCCTCGACCGTCCGGAGGCGGAAGACGTCGCGGACGGTGAACGACAGCCCGGCGCGGCGGGCGCGGGCGACGAGGAGGGCCGCGCTGATGCTGTCGCCGCCGGTGCGGAAGAAGTCGTCGTCGGCGCCGGCGGCGTCGCGGCCGAGGACGCTCGCGACGAGCCGGGCCAGGACCCGTTCCGGCTCGGTCGCAGGGGCGCGGCCTGCGGCCGGCCGGCCCGGCTCGGGCAGCGCGCGCCGGTCGACCTTGCCGTTCGGGTTGAGGGGCAGCTCGTCCAGGACGACCAGTTCGGACGGGACGAGGTAGCCGGGCAGCAGCTCGCGCAGCGACGCCCGCACGTCCTCGGGGTCGGCGTCGCCGGTGATGTAGCCGACGAGGCGGGACCCGTGCGCGGCGACGGCGGCCCGCCGGACGCCCGGCCGGGCGGCGAGCGCGGCCTCGACCTCGCCCGGCTCGACCCTGAACCCGCGGATCTTCAGCTGCCCGTCGGCGCGGCCGAGGAAGTCGAGCCCGCCGTCGGGGCGGCGGCGGACGCGGTCGCCGGTCCGGTAGAGGCGGGAGCCGGGCGGGCCGAACGGGTTCGCGACGAACCGCTCGGCGGTGCGGGCGGGGTCGCCGAGATAGCCGCGCGCCAGCCCGTCCCCCGCCAGGTACAGCTCCCCGGCAGGGACCTCGCGGAGCGCGGCGTCCAGGACGTAGGCGCGGGTGTTGGCGATCGGGGCCAGTCCCCCTCCTTCGCCGGGCAGGGCGATGAGGCTGTCGCCGGCCGCCTCCGAGCACCCGTACAGGTCGATCAGCCGGGCCGGGACCTTCGCGGCGAGCGCGGCGGGCAGCGCCTCGCCGCTGCTGATCCAGGTGGTGACCGACTGCGGCAGCCCGTGCTCCACGAACGCGGCGAGCAGGCTCGGAACGAGCGTGACGAGCCGGACATCGTGCCGTTCGATGAACTTGGCGAGCGCGACGGCGTCGGACGCGGTGGCGTCGTCGGCGATGGCGACGGTGTCCCCGGCGGCGAGGCCGCCGAGCAGCTCGGTCGTCCCGTCGATGAACGCGGGCGAGGACTTGGCGACGCGGACGCCGGGCGCGGCGAGGCCGGCGCCCCAGGCGAGCCGGTTGGCGAGGCCGCGCTGGGTGCCGGCGACGGCCTTCGGCGTCCCCGTCGACCCGGACGTGAAGACCACGTACGCGGGGTGGTCGGGATGCGGGTCCGGCCGGGCGCGGCGGGGCGCGTCGCGGGGCGGCTCGTCGCGGCCGAGGACGAGCAGGGGCCGCACCGCGTCCAGCATCGCCTCGATGCGGGCGGGCGGGTAGGACAGGTCGAGCGGCAGGTAGGCGGCGCCCGTCTTGAGCACCGCGAGCAGCGCGACGGCGAAGTCGTCCGAGCGGGGCAGGGCGAGCGCGACGACCCGCTCGGGGCCGGCGCCGGCGGCGGCGAGCCGGTCGGCGAGGGCCTCGGCGCGGCGGTCGAGCTCGGCGTAGGTGAGGGCGGTGCCGCCGAAGACGACGGCGGTCCGGCCGGGGGTGCGCGCCGCCTGCTCCTCGATGAGCGCGGCGGCCGTCTCGACGGCGAACTCGCGGGCCGTGTCGGGGTGCGCGACGGGCGCGCCGAGGGTGGAGAGCCGCCGTCCGGGGTCGGCGGTGACCTGGGCGAGCAGGTCTCCCAGGCCGCCCAGGAGACCCTCGATCGTGGCGGCGTCGAACAGGTCGGCGGCGAACGCCGCGAACCCCTGGACCTCGTCGTCGCCCTCGGCGAAGTACAGGTCGAGGTCGAACTTCACGCCGCCGGTCCCGGGCAGGAACGGCTCGGCGCGGACGCCGGGCAGCGCGAGCCGCACGTCGTCCAGCCGCTGGTGGACGATCATCACCTGGAACAGCGGGCTGCGGGCCAGCGAGCGCTCCGGGGCGAGCCTGTCCACGACACGCTCGAACGGGACGTCGGCGTGGGAGAACGCGGCGAGGTCGGCGGCGCGCACCCGCTCCAGCAGCTCGGCGAACGCGGGGTCGCCGGACAGGTCGGTGCGCAGCACGAGCGGGTTGACGAACACCCCGACGAGGCCGGCGAGGTCCTCGTCGGCGCGGCCGGCGATGGGCGAGCCGAGCGCGATGTCGTCGCCCGCGCCGGACCGCTGGAGCAGCGCGGCGACGGCGGCGTGCAGCACCATGAACACGCTGGTCCCGGTGTCGCGGGCGAGCCGCCGCACCCCGGCGGCGGGGAGCCGGAACGGGACGAGCCCGCCCCGGTGGCTCGCCTCCGCCGGGCGCGGCCGGTCGAACGGCAGGACGGTCTCCTCGGGCAGGCCCGCGAGGGTCCGCGCCCAGAAGTCGAGCTGCGGCGCCGGGTCGGACGCGGCCTCGCGCTGCCAGGCCGCGTAGTCGGCGTACTGGACCGGCAGCGGCTCCCAGGCGGGCGCGCGCCCGTCCCGCCGGGCCTCGTAGGCGTGCGCCAGGTCGGCCAGCAGCGGTGTGAACGACCATTCGTCGGCGGCGGCGTGGTGCAGGAGCAGGATCAGCGACCAGTCGTCGTCGCCGGTCCGGACGAGGGTGCCGCGGACGGGCAGGTCGCGGCCGATGTCGAAGGCGTGCGCGGTGGCGTCCCGCTCGATGGCGGCGAGGCGTTCGGGGGTCTCGCCGCGCGCGTCGACGAGGGAGAGGCGGACGGCGGTGTCCGGTTCGAGGACGCGTTGGACGGGCAGGCCGTCCGGCCCCTCGACGAGCAGCGTGCGCAGCGCCTCGTGGCGGGCGACGACATCGCCCAGTGCCGCGTCCAGCGCGTCCGCGTCCACGGGGCCGTGCAGGCGCAGGCCGAGCGGCAGCGCGTACGACGCGGACGGGCCGCGCAGCCGCTCCTCCAGCCACAGCCCGCGCTGCGCCGCCGACGCCGGCACGACCGCGGGCCGCTCGACGTCGCGGACGCGGACCGCCTCGGTCGCGGTGAGCCGGGGTGCGAGGGCGGCGACGGTCGGCGCCTCGAAGACGTCCGCGATGGACAGCTCGGCGCCGAGCACGGCGCGGGCCCTGGCGGCGACGCGGGTGGCGAGCAGCGAGTGCCCGCCGAGCGCGAAGAAGTCGTCGTCGATGCCGACGCCCTCTTCGCCGAGCAGTTCGGCGAAGATCGCGCAGAGGGCGGCCTCGCGGGCGTCGCGCGGGGCGCGTCCGGAGACCTCGGCCTCGGGGGCGGGCAGCGCGGCGCGGTCGAGCTTGCCGTTGACCGTGCGGGGCAGCGCGTCGAGGGCGACGAGGGCGGACGGCACCATGTACTCGGGCAGCGCCCTGGCGAGCGCGTCCCGGAGCGCCGCGGCACCGGTCTCCCCGCCGGAGGGGACGTAGTAGCCGGTGAGGCGGGGCTCGCCGGGGCGGTCCTCGCGGACCACGACGGCGGCCTGCGCGACGCCCGGCTGCGCGGCGAGCACCGCCTGCGCCTCCGCGGGCTCGATCCGGAACCCGCGGATCTTCACCTGGTCGTCGGTGCGGCCGAGGTACTCGACCGACCCGTCGCGGGCGCGGCGCGCGAGGTCGCCCGTCCGGTACATGCGGGAGCCGGGCGGCCCGAACGGGTCGGCGGTGAACCGCTCCGCCGTGAGGTCGGGGCGGCCGGTGTAGCCGCGGGCGAGCTGCGCGCCCGCCAGGTACAGCTCGCCGGGCACGCCGGGCGGCACCGGGCGCAGCCGCGCGTCCAGGACGTACGCGCGGGTGTTCCAGAACGGGGTGCCGATGCCGGACGCGGGCAGGTCGGCGGCCGTCGCCCAGATCGTCGCCTCGGTCGGCCCGTACATGTTGGTGGCCAGCGCCGCCCGCTCCGCCAGCGATTCGGCGAGCGCGGCGGGCAGCGCCTCGCCGCCGACCAGCACGCGCAGGCCCTCCAGCGCGGCCGGGTCGAGCGTGCCGAGCAGCGACGGGGTGCCCTGGACGACCGTGGCGCCCTTGAGCAGCCCGGCGAGCGCGGCGGGGTCGCGGACGTCCGCCCGGCCCGCGAGGACGACGGTCGCGCCGCTGATGAGCGGGGCGAACAGCTCCAGCGCCGCGATGTCGAACGCGATCGTCGTCACCGCGACGAGCCGGTCACCCTCGCCGAGGCCCAGCCGGTCGCGGGTGAAGAGGAGGAAGTTGGCGAGCGCGCCGTGCGGGATCTCCACGCCCTTGGGGCGGCCGGTCGAGCCCGAGGTGTAGATGACGTAGGCGAGCTGGTCGGGACGCGTCGCGGCGGGCGCCGCGCTCGCCGACTCCAGGGGACCGTCGAGGATGAGGAGGTCGGTGGTGCCGGGCAGGACGTGCGCGGTCTCCGGTGCGGCGATCGCGCACAGCGGCCGGGCGTCGTCCAGCATGTAGGCGAGCCGGTCGGCGGGATGGTCGAGGTCGAGCGGCAGGTACGCGGCGCCCGCCTTCAGGACGCCGAGCAGCGCCACGACGAGGCCGGGGGTGCGGGGCAGCGCGAGCGCGACGACGCTCTCGGCCCCGGCGCCCCGGGCGCGCAGCTCCGCCGCGAGCGCCGACGACCGCTCGTCCAGCTCGGCGTAGGTGAGGGACTCCGCCCCGGTCTCGACGGCCGTCGCGCCGGGGGTGCGGGCGGCCTGCTCGGCGAACAGCGCCACGACGTCGGTGTCCGGCACGGGGTGGCCGGTGTCGTTCGCGTCCTCGATGAGGGCGCGCTCGTCCTCGCCCATGAGCTCCAGGGCGCCGATCGGGCGGTCCGGGTCGGCGACCGCGTCGGCGAGGAGGGTCTCCAGGTGGGCGAGCAGCGCGTCGATGCGCTCGTCCTCGAACAGCTCGCGCCGGAACGTGGCCTCGACCGTCATGCCCCGCGGCCGGACGAACGCCTCCAGCGACAGGTCGAAATGGGTGGTGCCGTTGTGGACGTGCGTCCAGCTCGACGTGATCCCGGGCAGGTCGAGTTCGCCGATCTCCTGCGCGAGGAACAGCAGCATGGTGTCGAAGAACGCCGACCGCCCCCGGCCCCGTGCGGGGCGGAGCTCCCGGACGATCCGGTCGTACGGGAGGGCCTGGTGCGCGAAGCCCTCGGTGACCGTCGCGCCGGTGCGGCGCAGCGCCTCCCGGAACGTCGGCGCGCCCGACAGGTCGGTGCGCATCACCAGCGTGTTGCCGAAGTTGCCGACGAGCCGCTCGGTCTCGGCGTGCTCCCGGTTCATCACCGCCGACCCGACCGCGATGTCCTCGGACCCGGTGTAGCGGTGCAGCAGGACGGCGTACGCGGCGAGCATCACCATGTACGGGGTGAGGTTCTCCTCGGCGGCGAGGCGGCGCATCCCCTCCGTCACCGCGTCGTCGAAGCGCCGCGCCCGGCGCCCGCCGCGCTCGGTCGCGGCGGCGCCGCGCGGACGGTCGGCGGGCAGGTCGAGCGGCGCGGGCGGCGGGTCGAGGCGCCCGCGCCAGTAGGCCAGGTCGGCCTCGTCGGCGGGCCGCCGCTGCTCCCACTCGGCGTAGTCGGCGTACTGGACGGCGAGGGCCGGGAGCCCGTCCGGCTCACCGGTCGCGGCCGCGCGGTACAGGGCCGACAGGTCGCGCGACAGCGAACCCCAGGTCATCCCGTCCCACGCGATGTGGTGGACGACGAGGACGAGCGCGTGCGCGTCCTCGCCGAGCTTCAGCAGCTCCAGCCGGATCGGCCGGTCGCCGCGCAGGTCGAACGGCAGGGCGGCCAGCTCCGCCGCCCGCGCGCCGGCGTCGTCGCAGGGGACGGGCGGGAGCTCGAGGGAGTCGTCGTCGGTGACGACCTGGACGGCGCTCTCCCCCTCGGCGTCGGCGTAGGTCGTGCGGAGGACGGCGTGCCGCCGGATCAGGCCGCGCAGCGCCTCTTGCAGCGCGCCGGTGTCGAGCGGCCCGTCCATGCGGACGAGCAGGCAGACGTTGTAGGCGGGGCTGTCCGGGAACGTGCGGTGGTGCAGCCACATGCTCTGCTGCGCGTAGGAGAGGGGCGCCGGCCCGTCCGACCCGCGCGGGGCGATCCCGGACGTCCCCGGCCCCAGCCCGGCCTCGGCCATCATCCGCCGCATCAGTTCGCGCCGCCGCGCCGTCGTCGTCTGCACGCCCGCTCTTTCGTCCGACTCCATGATCGCGGGTTAGGTTAGCCTTGCCTATGGACGACGCACAAGGTTAGCCTTACCTAACTTGATCTTCCGGCCGCAGAGGGAGTTGGCTGCCTTGTCCATCGGTCTGCGCACTGATGCGAACCCCACGGAGCTCGTGCTGGAACGCACCGCCGAGCCGCTCGCCGCCATGGCCCGGCTGGCCGGGTCCGGCCTCTTCGGCGACTACGTGGTGTACGAGCGGCCCGGCTCGTGGACGTTCGCGGGCGGCGTGCTCGGCGAGGTCGTCCTCGACGCCGACACCGTCCACGTCCGCTGGCCGGGGCGCCCGCCGTCCACCGGGCCCTGGTCGGGCCGCCCCGCCGACGCGCTCCGCGACACCTTCGCCGACGCCCCGCTGCCCGCCTGGAACGCCTACGGCTGGATCGCGTTCGAGTTCGCCGCGCCGCGCCCCGCCGGGCGGCTCGCGCACCTGATCGTGCCGCGCACCGAGGTCCGGATCGAGGACGGCCGCGCCCGCGTCACCGGCGCCGACGCGCCGCGGGTCGCCGCGCTGCTCGCCGGGGCCGGCCCGGTCGCCGGGACCCCCTCCCCCGTCGACGTCCGCGTCGACGGCGACGCCTACCGCGCCAAGGTCGCGGCGGCCGTCGCCGAGATCCACGCGGGCCGCTACCAGAAGGTCATCGTCTCCCGCCGGCTGGACGTCCCGCACCCCGTCGACGTCATCGCGACCTACGCGCGGGGCCGCGAGGCGAACACCCCCGCCCGCTCGTTCCTGCTCGACCTCGGCGGCTTCCAGGCCACCGGGTTCAGCCCCGAGGTCCTCGCGACCGTGGACGCGGGCGGCCGCGTCATGACCCAGCCCCTCGCCGGCACCCGCGCGTTCGGCGCCGGCGCCGAGACCGACGCCCGCAGCCGCCGCGAGCTGGAGAACGACCCGAAGGAGATCTTCGAGCACGCCGTCTCCGTCCGGACGTCGATGGAGGAGCTGCGCCGCGTCTGCGACCCCGCCACCGTCCAGGTCACCGACTTCATGACGGTGAAGGAGCGCGGCAGCGTCCAGCACCTCGGCTCCCGCGCGTCCGGCGTCCTCGCGTCCGGCCGCTCCCCCTGGGACGCCCTGGAGGCCCTCTTCCCCGGCGTGACCGCGTCCGGCATCCCGAAGCCCGCGGCGATCGAGGCGATCACCCGCCTCGAGGACCGCCGGGGCATGTACTCCGGCGCCGTCGTGGCCGTCTCCCACGATGGCTCGCTCGACTCGGCGCTCGTCCTGCGCGCCCTCTACAGCGAGGACGGCCGCGCCTGGCTGCGGGCCGGCGCCGGGATCGTCAGCGCGTCCACGCCCGAGCGCGAGTACGAGGAGACCTGCGAGAAGCTCTCCAGCATCGCGCCCTACGTCGTCCGCCGCTGACCCGCCGCATGGCGGGTAGGGGACCCGCCATGCCGGAACTTCCCGATGTCGAGGGCTTCCGCCGGGTGCTCGCCGAGCACACCGGCGAGCCGATCACCGGGGTCGCCGTCCTCGACGCCGGCGTGCTGCGCGGCGTCACCGCCCGCGCGCTGCGCGACGCCCTGCGCGGCCACCGGTTCGAGGAGCCGCGGCGGCACGGCAAGTGGCTCATCGCCCCGGCCGGCGGCCCCGTCCTCCTGCTGCACTTCGGCATGACCGGCTCGCTCACCTGGCACGGCGCGGCCGAGCCGCGGCACCGCCACGACCGCGTCGTCTGGCGCCTCCCCGGCGGCGAACTGCGCTACCGCGACATGCGCAAGCTCCAGGGCGTCCACCTGGACGACGCCGGCGAGGTGCTCGGAGACCTCGGCCCGGACGCCCTGGAGGTCTCCCGGCGCGACCTCGCCGGCCTGCTGTCGCACCGCCGCGGACGGCTGAAACCGACCCTGACCGACCAGACGGTCATCGCGGGCCTGGGCAACCTGCTCGCCGACGAGATCTGCTGGCGCGCCCGCGTCAACCCGCTGCGCACGGCCTCGGACCTGGACGCGGCCGAAGTGGCCTCCCTCCACCGCGCCCTGCGCCGCGTGCTGCGCGACTCGGTCGAGGCCGAACGCGTCCCGCCGCGCCGCACCTGGCTCACCGGCGCCCGCGACAGGCCCGACCCCGTCTGCCCCCGCTGCGGCACTCCCCTGTGCAGCCGCCGCGTCTCGGGCCGCCGGACCGTCTGGTGCCCCGCCTGCCAGCCCGCGCGAGGCGAACGCGGGCGCTGAGAACGCTCAACGCCCGCGATCACGTGCCGCCGCCGTGGTTCACGCCGTGGCCAGGTATCCGGCAAGGCCGTCCAGCAGCATGGTGCTGCCCTGCTCGGCCTGGTCGCGCTCCTCGGCGCCGTCGAACCTCTGGGACAGGGTGATCTTGGTGCGGTCGCCGTCGGCGGCCAGCTCCATCGTCATCAGGACCTGGTCGCCGCCGCCGGGGACGTCCATCCCCATGACCAGGCGCTCGTTCGGCACGACCTCGGTGTAGACGCCGGTCAGCGGGACGCGGGCGCCGCCGGGGATGACCATGACCGAGCTCCAGGCGCCGCCCGGCCGGACGTCCAGGGAGACGTCCTCGGCACTGGCCCACTTGCCGTAGACGGCGGAGTCGGTCCAGGCGTCCCAGACCTTCTCGACCGGGGCGTCCAGCGTGCGGGTGATGGCGTAGTCGAAACCGGCGGTACCCATGGCTCTCCTCCTTCTCCGGCCCCCGCTCGGTGGGGGCCCGACTGACACTGAAACTATAGTAATGATCGATGACAGTCAAGAAGAGTGACTAATTTCCCGAGCGCTCTCGGCGCGCGCTCCATGAGGACAGCACTCCGGTACGACATTGCGGGAGGATGGCCGGATGACCAGCGACGCGCTCCCCCCGAGGCCCCGGTACCCCGCCGGCCCGGATCACTCGGAGGCCGCCGATGCCCAAGCGTGAGCTGTACATCTCGGTGGACGTCGAGGCCGATGGGCCGATCCCCGGGCCGTACTCCATGCTGAGCTTCGGCATGGCGGCATGCGGCACCTTCGACGGACGTGACTTCACGCCGATCGACCCGGCCGAGTCCACGTTCCACGCCGAGCTGAAACCCATCAGCGACGACTACGTCCCCGAGGCACTCGCGGTCAGCGGCCTGGACCGCGACCTGCTCGCCGCCGAGGGCCGCGAACCGGCCGAGGCGATGAACGCGGCCACCGCCTGGGTGACCGAGGTGACCGCGGCGGCGAACGCCTCACCCGTCCTGGTCGCCTACCCGCTCGGCTTCGACTGGATGTTCCTGTACTGGTACTGGACGCGCTTCGCCGACACCGGCTCCCCGTTCGGGCACTCGCGGCACCTGGACCTGAAGAGCCTCTACGCCGCCAAGGCGAACGCCATGGTCACCCGCTCGACCAAGCGGCAGATGCCACCCGAACTGCTCTCCGACCGGCCTCACACCCACAACGCCCTGGACGACGCGATAGAACAGGCCGAACTCTTCCAGAACCTCACCCACTGGCCCGGACGGGGCAATCCGTGATGTCGTCGCCTGGTGCCGACACCGCCGCGAGCGCAACCCGCCCGCATCACCGAGGTCGACGTCCTCCGCGGCTTCGCACTCTTCGGCATCACCCTGGCGAACACCGTCGCCCTCACGGGAACAACGGCCCCGGCGACGGGCGGCCTCGGCCACTGGGCCTTTGAGACCCTCCTGCACCAGAGATTCTTCCCGATCTTCTCCTTCCTGTTCGGACTGAGCTTCGGGCTGTTCCTGGACGCCGTCCAGGGGCGGACGCGCAGCCCCCGCCTGCTCATGCTGGCCCGCCTGGGCTTCCTGGTGCCCTTCGGTGCGCTGCACCGCCTGCTGCAACCGCGCGAGGTCCTGCTGACCTATGCCGTCGTCGGCATCATCGTGCTCCTCCCGGCGTCCTACCTGCCAGGTCGGCGCACGGTCCTGGCGCTGGGGACCGCTGCCACCGCGGCCGCCGCGCTGCTCACCGGCGGCAGCACGCTCATCCCCGGCCTGTTCCTGATCGGCTTCGCAGGGGCGAAATACGGCCCGGACAAACTGCTCACCCTCCCGACGAGCCGCGTCTGCACAGCCTTAGCAATAACTTCCGTAATCGCCATCGCCCTGAACGTCCAGCAGATCCACTACGGCTCCGACTCCACCTCACGTGCGGCGACCGTGGCCGGACTGGCGACGGCCGCGACCTACGTGATCGCCATCGTGCTGCTGCTCCGTACACCGATCCGACGCGTGCTGCACCCCCTGGCTCCCGTCGGCCGCATGGCACTGACGTGCTACATCGCGGCCACGCCCTTGATTCTGATATCCGATCAGGCGTTGCACCTCGACGACGGCTATGGCATTGCTCTCGCCATCGGCATGGGCGTGTTCGTGGCCGAACTGACTTTCAGCATGCTGTGGCTGCGCCGCGCCCGATACGGGCCGCTCGAATGGGTGTGGCGTTGCCTGACCTGGTGGAGCTTCGTACCGAACAGCTCACGCGGGTCCTCGCGGCATGGTCCGGCCGGGCTGCGGTGGTCTCCGTCCCGTGACGGGTGCCGATAGCGTCCGTCCATGGACGTACCCGACCTGGCGGACCTGATCTGGCTCTTCGAGGACGAACCGACCCCGGAGTACGACGACGTGACCTGGCCGGTCGGCCTGCAGGGCTTCCGCCTCCGGCGGGGCGCCCGCGAGGTGCTGTTCTCTGGTAATCCGCCTCCCGGAAAGCCCGCGCGAACCGCGCGACCGCTTCGTAGGCTGGCGCGGTGATATTCGGGGTTTTGGGGCCGTTGGCCGCCTGGACGGACCATGGCGAGCCCGTCACGGTCCCTGGGCGCAAGGTGCGGGCGCTGCTGGCGGACCTGCTGGTCCACGAAGGACGCGTCGTATCGTCCGACCGGCTCGTCGACGACCTGTGGGGCGATACGGCACCGGCCGATTCCACGGCCGCGCTGCACGTGCGGGTGTCGCAGCTGCGGCGGGCGCTGGCGAGCGCCGAGCCCGGCGCGCGCGACCTCGTGGTGTCGCAGCCCCCCGGTTACGCGCTGCGGGCCGCGCCCGGCGCGGTGGACGCGGCGAGGTTCGCGCACCTGGCCGAGCTGGCGCAGGCGGCGGGCGACCCGCGGACCCGGGCCGGGCTCCTGACGGAGGCCCTGGACCTGTGGCGCGGCCCGGCCCTGGCCGACTTCGCGGACGAGGAGTTCGCGCAGGCCGCCGTGACCCGCTGGGAGGAGCGGCGGCTGGCCGCGGCGGAGGCGCTCGCCGAGGCGCGCCTCGCCCTCGGCGAGCACCGCGAGCTGGTCGCCGAGCTGGGCGAGCAGGTGGCCCGGGAGCCGTACCGGGAGCGGC
>NZ_VCKZ01000644.1 GCF_005889745.1 Actinomadura geliboluensis | reverse complement strand
AGCCGGTATGGGCCCACCCTGCCCGGATCACCCGGCTGCAACGGCTTCATCCAGAGACACCTTCCAAAAATGTCCATCCCCGAAGGACGAGTTGAGATCATCCCAACAACTCATCTTCAGGGGAAGGCGAAGCCCAGATCAGCGGGACGGGTGTGGACGGCCGATCTCGATACGGGCCAGTCGCCGCGCCGCGCCGTACCTTGAGCCAAAGAAAGACGCGCTCAGCTCGTGCTTTGACTTTGGCGGGTGTTCGGGCTGGTCAGCATGTGGAATGGAAGAGGCCGCCGACGGGCTTGCTCTGGGCGAGCTTGTTGTAGAGCTCGACGGCTGCGGTGGTTTCCTCGACGTGGACCTCGACCCCGTGGTCTTTCAGCATCTCCATGGTCTCGGGCATGGTCTGCAGGCGCAGTTCCATGCCGCGGCTGAGCACGATCACTGTGCAGCCGTGTTCGAGAAGCTCCTGGACGTCGGCCGGCTGGATGCCCGGCTCGTGACGAGTGCCGTGCTCGGACCAGTCCCAAGCGCGGCCGCCGCCTGGATACAGCTTGAAGTCCTTGCCGACGGCAAGGCCCTCGACCTCCATCCGACCCCATGACACGTGCGTGATCTGGGGTGACCTTGCCATTAGGACCCCCTTTCGGACCAACCTCGGCAGAGGTTATAGAGCAAGCTTAGGTGGCCGGTGGGATGTTGTGATTCAGGCTGAAGATGTTGGACGGGTCGTAGGTCACCTTTAGCCCGGCCAATCGCCGGTACGTCTCCGGTGCGTAGGCCCGGCGTACCTGATCCGGGGTCGCGTTTCGCCCGAAGAGGAAGTTCAGGAGTGTGCCGGACGCCTTTTCCGCGAGCGCGTCCCCGACACGCGTGTGCAGTGGCTCGACATCGGCGCCTGGCTCCAGCTTCGACAGGACGCCGACCAGGTAGCCGGCGCCGCGATTGCCGACCGCGTTCGGGACGGACGGCTGCCGCGCCATCGCCCCGCCCAACTGCCGGATCTCCAAGATCGCGCGCTCGGGCGCACCCGGCCCCACCAGGGCGAGCAGGTCGCGGACGGTCCCCGCGTCCAGTTCATCCAGGGCGACATTCGTCGCGTGGTACGCCATCGGGATGGGCGGTTCGTTGTGGATCGTCCCCGACTCGGTGTACGGCATGTCGTCCACAGTGTCGATCAGGCGAGGGGCGACGGCGCGCAGGGGTTCGATGAGCCGCTCCCCGTCGTCGCCCAAGTAGGCGATGCGGACATGCGCGACGTGCCGCCCGCGCAGTGGTTCCGGGAAGACCGGGATATCGGGGACGGGCATCAGCGCGATCGATGACGTCATCTCGTCCGGCACGGTCGCCGTCCACGTGCGCCAGGTCTCCAGGATGTCCGGTATGTGCCCGGCGTCGAAGTACAGCCCGCCTCCGTACAGGCGCGCGACCGGGAGCAACCCGATCTCCAGGCCCGTCACGACGCCGAAGTTCGCCCGGCCGCCGAGCAGCGCCCAGAACAGGTCGTCGCCGGGCGTGACGTGCCGCGCCCGGCCGTCCGCCGTCACGACGTCGATCGACCGGACATGGTCGGCCGCGAACCCGTACTTCCGCGACATCAGGCCGATGCCGCCGCCGAGCGTGTACGACACGGCGCCGACGCCCGGCGACGACCCGGACAGCGGCGCCAGCCCGTGCTTCGCCGCCTCCTCGACGACCTGCGCCCACCGCACGCCGGCCTCGATCCACACGGTGCGGGCCTCGGCGTCGACGCGCAGCCCGGTCATCCGCCGCGTGCTGATCAGCAGGCCCCCGTCGGCGCCGAGCGGCAGCCCGTGGCCGGTGTTCTGGACGGCCACGGGCAGCCCCTGCCCGGCCGCGTACCGGACGGCGGCGTGCACGTCGTCCGCGTCCGCCGCCGCGACGATCACCGCGGGACGGTGCGGGCCGGCCGTCTGGAAGCCGACCCGCTCGCCGTCGTATCCGTCGTCACCCGGCGCGAAGACCTGCCCCTTGATCATGTCGAGCATGGCGACCCCCTCTGAAGACGTTCTCGCTGCTCATCTCCCATCCTGGGGAGCCGCCTGCCAGAAGTCCAAGAGATAGATCTGATCAGAGCCAGCAGGTTCGCTTATGACTCAGAATTCCTTGAGGAAGCCGGAGTCGACCGCGTAGTCGGCGCCGGTCGTGCTGGCCGAGCGCGGCGACGCCAGGTGGACGATCACGTCCGCGACCTCCTGCGGGTCGGCGAGGCGGCCGGTCGTGAGGCCCATCATCTCGGCGGCACCGCCGTTCAGCACCGCGTCGCGGTCGGAGCCGGTCGCCCCGGCGATGACGTCGGCGGCGCCGCCCTCGTCCGTCCACCACGGGGTGAGGACCGGGCCCGGCGACACCGCGTTCACCCGGACGCCCTGCGGCGCGTACTCCTCGGACAGCCCCAGCGTCAGGTTGGTCAGCGCCGCCTTGGCCGCGTTGTAGTCGTAGTTCATCGGCCCGGGGCGGCGACCGTTCCCCGACGAGACGTTCACGATCGACGCCGCGTCGCTGCGCAGCAGGTGCGGGAGCGCCGCGCGCACCGCCCGGACCACCGCGAACAGGTTGAACTCGAACATGTCGCGCCAGTCGTCGTCCGACGGGGTGAGGAAGCCGAAGCGCGGCAGCGTCGCCCCGGGCGGCGGGCCGCCCGCGTTGTTGACCAGCACGTCGAGCCGGCCGAACTCCTGCACCGCCTGCTCCACGGCCGCGGCCGGGGCGGCCGGGTCCATGAGGTCGGCGGGGACGTGCAGGAGGTTCGGCCCGGCGAGCGCGTCCAGCTCCGGCCCCGACTTGCGCGACACCGCCGCCACGCGGGCGCCCTCGTCCAGCAGCGTCCGCACGACCGCCAGTCCGATGCCCTTCGACGCTCCGGTGACGACGGCGACGCGTCCGGCAAGCCGCAGATCCATGCGCGCCAGGCTGCATTGCGCCTCGCCGGCGAGCTGGCCGGGAACCTGGCCGCCGCGGGCGGCGGCGACCTGCTCGCCGAGGTCGCCGAGCCGCTGCCCTACTTCTCCGGCCCGCTGGAGACGAGCGCGCTCGGGATGGTGA
>NZ_VCKZ01000140.1 GCF_005889745.1 Actinomadura geliboluensis | reverse complement strand
CCCACCCACCTCCACGAACGGTGGTCGGACGTGGTCCGCGGGGAGCGGCGCACATGATCGATAGTGTTCCGGGATGAGTGACGTGATCCCTCGCCATGTCCTGTGCGTGCTCGGCTCCGGCTCCGGGTTCGGGCTCGCGGAGATGGAACGGATCGCCGGCGCGTTCGGCGGGTTCGTCCTCGACCGCGAGTACTCCCAGGACGAGCCCGACCCCCGGATGCCGGAGGCGTTCGAGGCGAGCATGGCGGGAGTCCCGTTCGGGGAGGCGGACCGGGAGGCGGTGGCGTCCCACGACACCGTGGGCTACCTGCTGTCCGCGCCGATGATGCGGGGCCTGGCGGCCGACACGTCGCGGCGCCTGCTGGAGGTGACGGCCGCGCTGCTGCGCTCCGGCGCCGCCGCGGTGAAGAACGAGAGCAGCGGGGTCGCGCACGGCCGGGACCGCTGGCTCGCCCTGGGCGAGCAGGCCGCCGAGGCCAAGGACGAGGAACTCGCCGCCGTGCTCGTCAACGCCTGGGTGAAGCGTCCGATCTACGACGGCGAGGTCCTCTACAGCTGCGGCATGCACCTGCTCGGGGCGCCCGACGTGGAGATCGAAGTCGACGAGGAGCAGCTGACGGCCGACGGCGTCCCCGACCTGGTCACCCATCTGGACGCGCTGGCCATCTACCTGCTGGCCGACCCCCGCGCGCAGGAGATCGAGGACGGCGCCGGCTTCCGCCTGACCGAGGACGCGCCCCGCCACGTCCTGCGCACCGGTGACTGCGACCGCTACGACGAGGACGACCTGTTCTTCAACCCCTACGGCTACATCCGCCTCACCCGCCCGCAGTAAGGCGGACCTGCGCTTACATACAGGCCGAGGCGGACTGGGGCGTCGAGTGGTCTGTGGGTCACCTGCCGGGTCGGCTTGGGCGCCGTTTGCGGCGTACCGCCCAGGTGATCGCGGCGCCGGTCGCGAGCGCGGTGGCGGCGAGGATCCGAGGAGCCAGCCTCTTCTTCAGCGCCTGCCGCTGCCGCCGTTTGAACGTGGCCGCGTCGTTCTCCCGGGGGAACGGCTCGTCGGGGACCGGGCGGCCGAGGAAGGCGCACAACGGCGCCCATCCGTCCTTGACCTCGAACACCAGCAGCCGGTCTTCGGGCACGTACGCTCGCACTTCGGCGACGTGCCGCTCGAAACGCTCGGCCATCTCCGCGCGCTCGCCGAACGGCCCGCCGATCTCACGTTCCCACGTCGTCCGCTGCACGCGGTCGAGGACCTGCGCCACGGGATCGGGACGGCGCGGGCCCCGCCAGCTCAGCACCCGCACCAGGAGCGGCGGCCTGGCGAGCACGGCGGACATGGTCTGCGCGGCGCTGTCGTACCAGCGTCGCGGATCGCGGACGGTGAGCACCACCTTGGCGTCCGGGAACGCGTCGACGATGTCGCGCCAGAACGCGGTGGCCGGCGAGCCGACGGCGCAACCGTAGCCCGCGAACACCTTCCCCCAGTCGACCGTCCGCCCGTCCATCGCGGCGGCCCAGTCGGCGGCCCGCTCCGGCTCGGTGGTGAGGACCCGCATGTTGTAGCACGGGCCGTACCCGAGCCGGTCGAGTGCCAGCGCGAGTGAAGTCGTGCCCGTCCGGAGGAAACCGACGCCGATGACCTGCACGCGAACTCTCCTCGGGGTGAAGTGGATGACGTTCAGGCCGTACGGCGGGCGACCAGGGTGCCGGGGTCTTCGCCGTCGGCGACGGGGTTGAGGGCGGTTCCGGCCGTCGGGGTGAGCCCGGCCGCCGCCAGGTCGGCGACGACGGCGTCCGGCCGGTGCAGGTAGTGGGCGCGTTCCACCACTTCGGTCGCCACCAGATCGCCCTGGTGGTACGTGCGGTAGACGAACCGCAGGTGTGCCTGGTCGTCGCCGACGGGCCGCGCCTCGGACGACATCTCGTACCGGCAGTCGCCGAGGGCGGCCTCGTCGGCGACGTGCTCGGGCCAGTCCGGTACGGGTTCCGACAGCACCATGTCCATCGCCACCTCGCCGTCCTCGGCCAGATGTTCGGCGATCGCCTCGAAGAGCACAGGCCGTTCGGGATGCGGCACGTGCTCCAGCACACCCGCCAGGTACACGAAGTCGAAGCGGCGGCCGCCGAGGTCGAAGTGGGGCGCCGCCCGGTCGAGCACGGTGACGCGGGCGCGCAGGTGCGGGCGTTCGGCGAGCTTGGCCAGCAGCACCGCGCGCATGGTGGCGGACCTCTCCAGGCACAGTACGGTGGCGGCTCGCTCGGCCACGGCCAGCGTGATCCGGCCGGTGCCCGCGCCGATCTCCAGCGCGTGTCCGCCCTGGGGCGCGCGGCCGGCGAAGAACCGGGGGTCGGGGAGGGCGCCCTCTCCGCGGGAGGCGCGGAAGAGATCGTAGTAACCGGGCTGGAAGGCGTACGGGTCGGTGCCGAGCGGAGCGACCCGGGTGGCGGAGGTCATGCGAGTCACCTGCCTGTCTGGTCGGGACGCGGGCGCGTCGTCAGGGGATCGTGCGCGGCCGGCGCCGTCCGGCCGCCGTGGACGGGCTGTGCCGGACGGGTCCACTCGCGGAGGGCGCGGCCGGCGCGCTCCCTGATCCGCACCTGGCCGGTGGACTCGACGGCGATGGTGCGCTCCTCGCTCCAGCCGGTGAGGCGGAACTCGCCCAGCCCGAGATGCACCAGGCCGAAGGCGGGCTCGCCGTCGATGGCGAGGACGAGCCGGTCCTCGTGCACGAGGACCGCGGCGTCGCTGTCGGGCCTGGCCTCGACCTCCTCCTCCGACCACTGCGCGAAGTCGCCCGGCAGCCGGAACCGGCAGCACAGCCGGTCGCGTTCGGCCGCGGTCAGCGGCACCGGATCGCGGGCGAACATCACCTCGCTCAGCGGCAGCAGCTCCCGGAACTCGTCCGGCAGCAGCCCGACGACCTCCCGGCTGACCAGGCAGTCGAGCACCATGTGCACCCGGGCGCGGTCCCCGTGGTTCGCCACGTAGTGCCTGCGGCCGAAGTCGCCGAACCACAACCGTCCCGGCGTCCAGTGCTCGGACACGCCGTCGATGACCACGACGGCGTCCGGGTTGGTGTCGATCGGCACGTGCAGCCGCAGGAGCCCGCGTTCGAACCCGTACTTGTAGTCGCGGTGCTCGTGCACGGTCGCACCCGCGCCCAGGGCCATCAGCCGTACGCCCCGGACCGGCGCCGGCAGGGCGTCGATGACCTGCGCGAGCGCCGGGGCGTCGTCCAGCCACGGGGTGTCGGCGAAGTCGGCCAGGCCCGGGCCGCCCGGGTCGGTCCGTACCGGGTCGCCGCCGACGCTGCGCAGCGGCAGGATGCGCCAGTCCACGCCGGACTCCATGGCGGTGCCGTCCTGGCTGTAGGCGCGCTGGGCGCGCCACCGCCGGCGCCGCAGCAGGTCGAGGTCGGCGCGCAGCGCGTCGACGTCGAAACTGAGCCGCATCGGCGCCGACGGCGGGTAGGCGGCGGACGGTTCCGTCGGCGATTCGACGGCCGCGTGGTACGTCGTCATGGTCGCTGCTCCCGGGCGCCGGCCGCGGGCAGGTCGGAGACGTCGAGGGCGAAGCGGCCCACGGCCCACGCGATGGCGGGCACGTTCTCGCCGAGAGCCCGGCGGTCGAGGTTGCCGATCGTGTCGCAGGTCTGGTGGTAGCAGTGGTCGTACAGCTGCCCCGCCGTCCCGCCGAACCGGGCCGCCTGCGCCGCGGTCTTGACCCCGAGGACGCCGCCGTTCAGGCCGCCGACCGGGATGCCCGCGGCCACGAACGGCTCGTGGTCGGAGCCGACGGCCCGCAGGTCGTGGCTTTCGTAGGGGAGTCCGGCGTGGTCGAAGTAGTCCTTGAAGACCTTCTCCGCGACCTGCGAACCCGCCGGACCCGGCGGGGTGCCCGGCGGCTGCTCGCTCGCGTCCCCGTCGAGGACGAACCGCACCCCGTTCGGCGCGGCGATCAGTTCGAAGTTGAGGTAGAGCGCGATCTTGGCGCGTTCGGCCGGGGTCAGGTTGTGCACGTAGTAGTTGGAGCCGATGTCGATGAGCTCCTCGGCCCCCCACAGCGCGAACCGGACTTTGTGCCGCACCTTGTCCTGGTGGGGCGCCAGCCGCAGCGCGGTCGCCATCAGCGCGGCGGCCGCGGCGGCGTTGTCGTTGATGCCGGGCCCTTCGGACACGCTGTCCAGATGGGCGCCGGCCATGACGGTGCGGTCGTCGCTGCCGCCGCGCGTCTCGGCGATCAGGTTGGTGGTGACTCCCGCGACCCCGTGCCCGCGCAGGTCGAGACGCAGCCGCACCTGGTGCTGCGCGGTCTCCTGGGCGAGCTGTTCGGCCTGCGTCTGCGTGACGCTGGCCACCGGGATGGTGAACGCCTTCGGGTCGAACGCGTGCAGCCGGTAGATGTTGTCCGGACTCGGCGTGTCCAGGTAGATCAGCATCGCCCGCGCACCGAGCCCCGCGGCGACGCGCTGCTGCGCCGTGTAGCCGCAGGATCCGCGCCGTACGAGCACGATGGATCCGGCCACGGGCAGCCCGTCGTAGTCGGCGGCGGAGCATCCGGCGGCGTCGCCCGCCGTGGCCCGGGGCACGACGAGGTGGGCGTCGAGACCGCCGGGCGGGGTGACGGGTGACCAGCGCATGACCATCGCGCGCACCTGGCGGGCGGCGGGCGCGGTCACCGCCGCGCTCTCCGCGTCGATCTGATAGTCGGTGTACGGCACTTGCTGCCGGTGAACGCGGTAGCCGGCGGCGGTGAGCACCTTGGCGGCGTAGCGCGCGGAGGCCTCGAACCCCGGTGTGCCGGTGGCGCGCACCCCGCCGTTCTGTGCGGCGATCCGGTCGAGGACGCGCAGGTGCCGCCACGCGTCGGCGCCATGGGTGGACCCCGCCAGCAGCCGCGCCAGCCACAGCTCCCCGGACCCGTCGCCCGAAGGACCTGCCGCCGCGTGGGCGGGAGCCGCGTGGAGCGGGGTCGCGGAGGCGTGGGAGGTGGCGGACGGTGGAGCGGCCGAAAGGATGGTGGCGGTTAAGGTGACGAGGCCGGTTACCAAGGCGGTTTTTGTGCGCACAAACACCCTCATAAGCGCTCCAGATGAAAATACGTGGTGCCAAGAGACAGAGACCGCGCTGAGTGCGCGGAGCGTCTCTGAGGTTGGCCGACGCGGGGAATAATGAGTGGCCCGGCATATCGGTGCAGGCGGGAAGCGTGCTCCGATATGCCGGGCACCCTCTATGCCACTCAGTGGAGGTAACGCATCCGTGCCACCTCCTTTCTGTCAAGACGGATTCGAGGTCGGTCAGCCGAGATGGACTTTGAGCCGGGCCACGCCTCGCAGCGTGAGATTCCGGTGGTAGACGGGTTTCTCGGCCAGGCGGATTCCCGGGAACTCGGTCGCGAGCAGGCCGAGGACGACCCGGGCCTGGAGGACCGCCAGCGACTGCCCGAGGCACGCGTGGGCGCCCCGGCCGAACCCCAGATGCGGGTTGGGCCGGCGGGCGAAGTCCAGCTCGTCGGGCTCGGTGAACTTGGCCGGATCCCGGTTCGCGGCGGCCAGCATCAGCGTCACCGCTTCGCCGGGCGCGATGACACGGCCGCCGAGTCGCGTCTCCCGTACGCACGCCCGCGCGTCGGCCTGCACCGGCGACACGTACCGGACCAGTTCCTCCACTGCGAGTGACAGGTCAGCCCGGGTGAAACGTGCCAAATTCTCCGGTGAGCTCAGCAGGACGACCAGAGCGTTGCCGAGCAGCCGCCCCGCCGATTCGAACCCGGCGTGCAGGACGGCCCGCAGCGTGTTCAGCAGCACCGGGCGCGCGATGCCGGAGCCGGGCGCCTTGGCCGCCACATGCGCCACCAGCCCGTCCGCCGGCGGGTCGTCCAGCCACCGGCCGGTGTATTCGGCCAGCTCAGCGCGGGCGCGCACGGCGGGCTCCCCGGTCTCGGGCCAGATCCCGGCGTCCATGCCGTCCACGATCGTCTGCGACACGGGCAGGAACCACGCGGGGTCGATGGGCGGCACCCCGAGCACCGCGGCGATGGTGTCCAGCGCGAGCGGCGCGGTGAAGTCGGACACGCAGTCGAACTCCCCGGCCGCGCGCAGCCGCTCGGCACGGGCGCGGACCTGCGCGGCGATGCGCTCGCGCAGCACGCCCGGGTCGAGCCCGCGGACCGCGTCGACCATGAAGTGCCGGATGGCCGTGTGCTCGGGCGGGTCGAGCGACTGGATGCTCAGCAACGGCTCCGGCACGGCCTCGCCGATCCGGCGCCAGTCCGAGGCGAACGATTCCGTGTCGCGCAGGACCGCGGCGCAGTCGTCGTACCGGGTCAGCACCCAGGAGTCGAGGAAGGCGCTGCGGTGGACGGGCGCGCTCTCGCGCAGGCGGCCGAAGAAGGCGTAGGGGTCCAGCAGCGCCGCGGGCTCCGCGAGTCCCGCGGCCGGATCCGCGGCCGGCGCCTCCGACATATCGACCTCCTCGCACGGACGGCACCGGCGAGCGGCCTCGGGCCAGTTCGCCGCCTCCCCTGCGGGTGGCCGGGAGGACGGCGACGCAGTCGCTCAGGTGTCCGATGGGTCGTCCGACACATGATCTTTACCGATGGTAAATGGATCAGGCGGAATTGCCGAGTGCCGGATCCGGCCACCGGTCTTCCATATCCATGAAGGCTCGGATATGGCATGGTCTTGTAGTTCCGCCGCCCCGCCGAGGAGGTCGCCTGTGCGGGTTCTCCTGACCAATCGGGGGTTTCGGCTCCTGATCATCGGGCAGTCTTTGTCAACCCTTGGCGACCGGGCTCTCATCATTGCCTTCGGCATCTGGGTCAAGGAGCTGACCGGCAGCAATGCGGCGGCGGGCGGCGCGTTCTTCTTCGTCGCCCTGCCGTTCCTGTTCGCCCCGTTCGCCGGGGTGCTCATCGACAGGTTCCCGCGGCGCCAGGTCTTCGTCGTGACCAACCTGGCGATGGCGTGCGTCATGCTGCTCAGCCTGCTGGTGCGCGGCGAGGGCCAGGTCTGGCTGCTGTACGCGATCATCCTCTGCTACGGCATCGCCGGCGTGGTCATCACCGCCACCCAGGCCGCCCTCGTCACGGCGATCGTGGACGAGGACGCACTCCCCGACGCCAACGGCCTGCTCCAGACCTCCGCCGACGGCGTGAAGCTGCTGGCCCCCCTCTTCGGCGCGGCGTTGTTCACCGTGGCGGGCGGCCAGGTGGTGGCTCTGCTGGACGCGGCGACCTTCCTAGCAGCCGCGGTATGCGTGTGGCTCATCCGGGCGCCCGGTGACCAGCGCCATGTCACCGGTGCACTGGAGTTGCGCGAAGAGGTGCTGTCGGGCCTGCGCCACATCTACCGGTCCCCGCAGCTTCGCACGCTGGTGGGCGCGCTGGGCCTGGCCATGCTGGTGACGGGCTTCTCGCAGACCCTCATCTTCTCCATCGTCGACGACGGGCTGCACCGCGCTCCCGCGTTCGTCGGCGTGCTGAGCAGTGTGCAGGGCGCGGGCGCCGTCTGCGCCGGCCTGACGGCGGGCGCCGCCATCCGCCGCGTGGGCGACCTGCGCACGGTGATGTCGGGCATCGCCCTGGTGACGGTGGCGTCCTTGGTCTATCTGGCGCCCGCCATCCTCCCGGTGGCGGTGGGGGCGTTCCTTTTCGGCTTCGGCATGTGCTGGACGACCGTCGGCCTGGTCATGGCGGTGCAGCGACGCACGCCCGACGCCCTGCGCGGCCGGGCACTGACCGCGTCGATGGGCGTCGTCAGCACCCCGCAGACCGTCTCCATCGCCCTCGGCGCGGCACTGTCCCTGGTCGTCGACTACCGGGTCCTGCTGATCCTCATGGCCGCGGTCACCGCAGTGTGCGCCATCTGGCTGGTACGCGTCCCGACCGGAACCGAGCCGCAGGGCCCTCCGCGCAAAGACCTCGGCCCGACACCCCGAGAAAACGAGCCGCCGGCTCGCTCACCAGGCACCAAGCCCGTGCCGTGATCGGCTGGGGGAGCGGCGCTCCCTTCCATCGTCTCAGTCGGCGGAGCGGGGGAACCATACCTGTGCCGTCAGGACGGCGCTCGCCCCGAACAGCGCCACGCCGAGAGGGACGTGGACGGCGAGGTCACCGCTCTCACCGACTAGGAACTGGACGATGATCAGCACGAGAAGGAGCGCGCTGACGGCCGGGTACAGCACCGGCCCGCGCCCCGCCCGCCACACCAGGAGCGCGGCGATGAGCTGCAGGACTATCGCGACCGAAACGGCGGGACTCGTCGCATCGTGCAACTGGCGGCTGCCCCCGTCCGACAGGAGCTGTCCCGCGGTGACCCCCTGCACCAGCAGCGCGGTGGACAGGAACACCGTGCTCGCCTTCATCAGAGCGAAGAACCGAGGACGCACGGGCTGTTCGGCGCCGGCGGAGGAGGGCGGCGCGGTCGGCGTTGACATGGGAGCACTCCTAGGTGGTCGGGTAGCGGGTGGTGGGGCTTCCGGAACAAGGGCGGGCGCGTGCGTACGGCCGGCTCAGGGTTGGCTGCCGAGCCACTCCTCGAAGGCGGGTCCGGCGAGCTTGGCGTGCGGGCTGGGCAGGAACCCGCAGTCGGCGGCGATCTCGGCATCGGGCATGCCGGAGCCGTCGACGCCGACGACCTGGACGCCTCGGCGAGCGCCGAGGAGCCGGGCGGCCTCGGCCAGGACCTCCTTGCGGGGGCCGGCGATCTCGGGAATCGGCGTCTCCAGAGCGTGAGAGCCCGGATCCAGGGCGAGGCCGACGAGTTCCTCGGCCACGGTGGGGCAGGCCACGAGCTGAGAGGGCAGAGCCGGGATGTAGGCGACGTCGCCCTGCCGCCAGTCCAGGAGTTGGCCGACGAACTCGTGGAACTGCGCGGCCCGCAGGATGCGGACGGGGATCGGTCCCGACCGGAGGAATTCCTCGTGCGCCTTCTTGGCGGCGAGGAAACCGGCGGTGGCCTTGTCGACGCCGATGATGACGCCGGCCCCGGTGAGGGCTTCGCCGAGGCCCTCACCGGTGACGATGTCCATGCCGGTGGCCCGGGATACCGGCACGACCCGGTGTCCCCTCTCGGTCAGGACGTCCACGACGTGGCGACCCAACCGCCCGGTCGCTCCCGCCACCACGGCCTTGACGGTGCTCATGCCGTGGGCCAGGGGAGGGGGTTGGGCATACGCGACCGCGGATGCTCCTGCCCGGTCGTCGTGGGTGTGGACATGGTGAGGTCTTCCCTTCCGAGCTCATCTCGTGATGTCGCATGTCGTAGTGCCGGACGGATCGTCCGCGCGGCGTCCCGACGACCACGAGACGCCGGTGCCCCGATCTCCGTAACAGCGCGAACAAGTGACCTAGGCCACCCGCCCGGGGTGTTACGGGGCGGTGGAGAACGACGTCTTGTGCGTATGGCAGTGGTGAGAGCGAGCGGGCGGGAGTCAGGCATGCACGAGCGCAGCGAACGAACGGCGAGCACGACCGAACCGCTCGATCGCGGCGACCGCGTGGATTCCGCCACCGAGGTGTTCGTCGCCCATCGCAACCTGCTGTTCACCGTGGCCTACGAGATGCTGGGGTCGGCCGCCGACGCCGAGGACGTCCTTCAGGAGACCTGGTTGCGGTGGGTGGACGTCGACCTGGCCACCGTCCGGGAGCAGCGCGCCTACCTGGTGCGGATCGCCACCCGGCAGGCGCTGGACCGGCTGCGGACGCTCGGCCGGCGCAAGGAGTCCTACGTCGGGCCGTGGCTGCCCGAGCCGCTGCTCACTACGCCCGACGTGGCCGAGGACGTCGAGCTGGCCGACAGCGTGTCGATGGCGATGCTGCTGGTGCTGGAGACGCTGCAGCCGATCGAGCGGGCGGTGTTCGTGCTGCGCGAGGTGTTCGACCTGGACTACGACGAGATCGCCGAAGCCGTCGACAAGACCCCGGCGGCGGTCCGCCAGCTCGCCTACCGGGCACGGGCGCACGTCGCCGCGCGCCGGCCGCGCGGCGTCGTCTCACCGGCCGAGACCCGAGCCGCGCTCGGGGCCTTCCAGCGCGCGGTGGAGACAGGCGACCTGCAGCGCCTGGTCGACATCCTGGCGCCGGACGTCGTCGCCCTGAGCGATGGCGGCGGAATCAAACACGCCCTGCTCAAGCCCGTCATCGGGGCCGACAAGGTGGCGCGCCTGCTGGCCGCCGGCTGGTGGAAGCGCGACGCCGAAAGGACGGTCGAGCCGGTACAGATCAATGGTGGCCCGGGCCTGCTCGTCCGCGTCGACGGGGACATCGACGGCGTGGTGGCGGTGCGGGTCGAGAACGGCTTCATCACCGGCGCCTACCACGTGCGCAACCCCGAAAAGCTGTCGTACGTGCAGCGGGAGACCACCGTGAGCCGCTGAAACCACGACTCCCTGCACCACTCCACTGGACGTGACTTTCAGTCGAACACTGATGTCTGACAGTTATCCGGATCGTCAACAGCAGGCGGTCCCGCATCGGTAGGTTCTGATCATGGGGTGGGACGGTGACGGAGTACTGGCCGGCCGGTACCGGCGGCTCGACCGGATCGGCCGGGGCGGGATGGGGTCGGTGTGGCAGGCCCATGACCTCGAACTGGACCGCGAGGTCGCCGTCAAGGAGCTTCTGGTTCCCGACCAGGTCACCGACCGGGAACGGCGCGACTGGTACGCGCGGATGGACCGCGAGGCCCGCGCCGCCGCGCGGCTGCGGCACCCCGGCATCGTGGCCGTCCATGACCGGGTGACGGGCGACGATGGCCGTCCCTGGATCGTGATGGAACTGGTTCGCGGCCGGTCCCTCGAGCAGGTGCTGGCCGAGCAGGGAGCGCTTCCGCCGCGTCAGGCCGCCGCCCTCGGGTTGGCGATGCTGGACGCTTTGTCGGCCGCGCACGCCCAGGGCGTGGTCCACCGGGACGTCAAGCCCGCCAACGTGCTGCTGGAGGGCGACCGGGTCCTGCTGACCGACTTCGGCATCGCCGCGCTGGAGGGCGATGCCACCATCACCCGTTCGGGCATGGTGCTGGGCACGCCCGCCTACATGTCGCCCGAGCAGGTGGAGGGCAAGCCGGTCACCCCGGCCTCGGACCTGTGGTCCCTGGCCGCCACCCTGTACGCGGCGGTCGAAGGCCGCCGACCGTTCGACGGCCCCAGCCACGGCGCCGTCTTCATCGCGATCGCCACCCGGCAACCACCCGCACCCCGGTGCGGCGGCCCACTCGCCCAAGCCCTCGATGGCCTACTGCGCAAGAACCCCGACGAACGGCTCCACCCCGCACAGGTCCGCGACCTGCTCAACGCCGCCCTCAACCCGACAGGCAACACCGCGGTCGACATCGGACCGCCCGTCCAGGACCGTCCACAGCCCCGTACTTCCCTTCTCTCCTCACCCGTCAGTGACATCCCGTTCCAGCGCCATCAAGCGATCTTGATCAGAGTGGCCCTCGTCTGCGCCGAACTCTCCATGCTGACCTTTCTGGTCTCACCGTGGAGCGAGGTCGGCGACAGGTTTCCCCTCGAGTACTACACGCACCCTTCGCCCGGTCTGTTGCTGGTGGCCGTGGCTTTCATCGTCATGTGCGGACTGTGGTTCCTGTCGCACAGACCGCTCCTCAGCCTCGGCAGCATGATCTTGATTCTCGGCGCCCTTCACGTGGGAATCGTCTCGGTGTACACGTACGGGGAGAGTAGCCAGGCCAAAGAGGGCTTCGGAGTTCCCTGGGCGTTGGGCACACTCGCGTTCATGCTGGCCTTCACCGTGATGAACTGGTCGTTCGCCGGCCGGGTGACTGCCCCGCCCGTCCGCCATGCCCTGCTCGCCGTGGCGGTTCCCGTCGAGGGCGCGGTGGCCCTGTTCTGGGCCAAGCCGGTCTACGAGCTGGCGGATTGGAGATACGGCATGGAGATCGAACTGGACACCTCCTTCGCCACCTTGCTCACAGCCCTGGGCGTGATCTGGTTCGGCGTCCAACCGTTCCTCTGGTCGAGCAGCATCAGGACGGCCTTCTCCCGCCGGTTCGGGGCGTGAGCGGCGTAGCTCGACCACGGCCCGCGTTAGGGATCCGGTACGGCCGAGCCGTGCACCATGGTGTCGACGATGGTTTTGACGGAGGGCCGGGTGACGGCGCCGGGTGGTGCGCTGACCAGGGCGAACAGGGCGCTGCCGTAGAGCGCGATGAGTGCGGGGACCTTCTCGGGTGCGATCTTCAGCCCCAGCCGGCCATGGAGCCCGGCGGTGAAACGCACCGCGGCCTCCTGCAGTCCCGCCAGCGCCACGGCCAGCGCCGGGCGGCGCAGCGCCTCCAGTTGCAGCTCGAAGATCGCCAGGTAGCGGTCGCGCAGCGCGGTCGCCGCCGTGAACAACGACTCGGTCAGCATCTCCACCAGGTCGGCGCCGCCGGCGGGTTGGTGCTCGGCCGCCTGCTCCATGTCGGCCAGGTGCAGCTCGACCACACGCTCCGCCGCGGCCACCAGTAGGGCCTCGCGGCTGCGGAAGTAGTTGGACGCCGTGCCGGGCGGCAGCCCCGCCTGCTTCTCCACCGTCCGGTGGGTCACACCGTGCACTCCCGAGGCCGCCAGGAGGTCGATGGCGGCGTCGGTCAGGGCTTGGCGGCGGGCGAGGTTGGTGGGCGGCACCGCACCATGCTACCAATAACCGTAGTAGTACGATCGTAGTGAATGGAGGATGCCATGCGCGTCATCGTGGTCGGTGCAGGGCTGGGCGGGGTGACGGCGGCGGTGGGGCTGCACCGCCAGGGGCACCAGGTCGTCCTCTACGAACGGGGCGCCGAGCTCCGCGAGGCGGGCACCGGCGTGGTGGTCATGCCCAACGGGCTGCGGGCGCTGGAGGAACTCGGCTACGACACCACTGACATCGGCGGAGCGCGGTCCACCCCCGCCCGCACCGGCGGGCTGCGCGACTGGCGCGGACGGCCGCTGCTGATCACCGACGCGGTGCAGGCGCAACGCGAGGTCGGGTCGATGGTCGTGGCCGACCGGACGGAGCTGCACCGCGCCCTGCGCGCCCCGCTGCCCGCCGGCTCGGTGCGGACCGCGGCACCGGTGGAGCGGCTGGAGGCCGGCGAGGACGCGGTGGCGGTGTTCAGCGGCGGCGAGCGCGTCGACGAGGCGGACGCGGTGATCGCGGCCGACGGGATCGGCAGCAGGCTGCGCGCACAGCTGTTCCCCGGCCACCGCGGGCTGCGCAGAATCGGCCGCATGGACCTGCGCGGCACCCTGCCTCGCCCCGCGGAGCCGGACGTGGAGGAGCTGCTGGCCGGGATCCTGATCGACCGGCGCACCGGTGCGATGTTCGGGCTGTTCCCCCTCGGCTCGGACGGGCTGTACTGGTTCACCGACTCTCCGCTGCCCGAAACCGTCCCGGAGCCGCAGCGGGCTCGTGAGCTGATGCTGGAGTTGATGGCCGACTGGCATCCGGCCGTCCCCGCACTGCTGGCGGCCACCGCGGCCGACGACGTCTACGTCGACCCGATCGCCTGCCTGGCCGAGCCGCTGCCGACGTTCGCGTCCGGCAGGATCGCGCTGCTCGGCGACGCCGCACACGCCATGACGCCCGACCTCGGGCAGGGCGCCAGCCAGGCCTTCGAGGACGCCGCCTCGCTCACCCGCCACCTGGAGGCGGCAGAGCCCGCACACGTGGCTGAGCGGCTGCTGCGCTACGACGCGCAGCGCCGCCCGCGCGCCAACCGCATGATGCGAGCCGCCGAGCGGCAGTCCCGGCTGACCTCTCGGACCGGGGCCGCCGCCTGGGTGCGTGACAGCCTGCTGCGCGCGATCCCGGCCCGCCTGGCCACCCGACAGCTCGCCAGCATTTGGCACGCCTAGCAGCCGGTGCACCGAAGCCTTAAGACCCCGCGCGTTGAGTAGCCGCGTTCCGGATCCGGACCCGTTCCCCCGGCCCGCCTCGCTTCAGCGGACGACGCGGTAGCGGACGTGGGTCACGCCGTCCGACGGGACGATGGAGATCTGTTCGAGGTCGAGCGGCTCCGGCCCGATGTCGTCGAGCAGCCGGACGCCCGACCCGAGCAGGCACGGCGCGATGCTCAGCCGGATCTCGTCGAGCAGCCCGGCGCGGATCAACTGCTGCGCGGTGTCGGCGGCCGACACCGACACGTCCCGTCCGCCGGCGGCCTCCTTCGCCAACTCCACGGCTCGCTCGACGCCCTCGGTGACGAAGGAGACCCGCGGGCTCCACTCGCCCTCGGCCGGCGCCTTGTGCGTGACGACGAAGATGGGGACGTCGATGGGATGGCCGTCCCGCCACCCGCGGGCGACGTCGAACGTCCGCCGCCCGCTGATCATCGCCCCGATGTCGCGGTACCAGCCCTCGATGACCTGCCTGCTGGCGTCGGGCGGGCAGAACCACCGGTTGACGCGGTTGGACTCCGGGCCCGCGCTGAACCAATGGAACAGCCGCTCACCGCCGACACCGAGGGGGCTGTCCATGCCGGCGTCGGCCCCGGCGATGAACCCGTCCAGGGACACGCTCAGATCGACGATGACCTTGCCCATGCTCATACCTCCGTTCGTGAGTGTCGTGTCGAGGTTCCGACCAGCCGCCGGAGCCGAACTCATCGGACGAGGTTCATGCGTGAGCGGCGAGGAAGGCCTTGATCTCCTTGGCGATCGCGCCGGCCTCTTCGGAGCCGACCGCGTGGGAGGCATGCGGGTAGACGACCACGGTCCCGTCCCGCAGGACACGCTTGGCGACCTTCTCGGCCTTCGCGGTGTCGTGCATGACCGACTTGCCGGCCAGGATCGCCAGGACCGGCATGCTCAGGCCCTTCAGGTCCTTCTCCGGGATCCGGGCCGGCTGGGGCAGCTTGATCGAGTAGGCGCTCATCGCGGTCTCGATCATGCGGGCCACCGGTTCGTCCTCCACCGGTGCGCCCCCGGCGGTGTAGGAGGCGAAAGAGTCGCGCCAGGACTTGGGCAGCCAGGGCACCGAGGCCGGGATCGCGCGCACCGCCGTCTCGGCGGGGATGCTGCCGAACGTGTAGGCCGGGTCGATCAGCAGTAGGCCGGCCACCCGCTCGGGGCGGTGGGCGGCCATGTTCGCGGCCGTCCACCCGCCGATGGACAACCCCAGCAGGTTGAACTTCTCCTCGGGCAGCTCGGCGAGGGCCTGGTCGAGCCAGGCGGCGTTGTCGGCGAAGTCCTCGATCGGGACCATCTGCACGCTCAGGCCGGGCTCGCCCAGCAGGTCGAGCACGTACACGTCCCCGAGCTCCAGCAGGGAGGGCATGTTGTCCGCCCAGATCGGGCTGGGTGAGGACCGGCCCGGCAGCAGCACGAACGGGTGCTTCGCCGGGGCGTCGGTGGTGGCCTCGAACCGGTAGACGCGCACGAACCCGAACCCGGTGCGCACGTCCAGCGTCTTGTCCGGGGCGGGCATCGCCTCCCAGGCCCGCTTGTAGTCGGCCATGAACGCCTCGTACCCGGCCTTCGAGTTCCAGTGCCCCACAGGGCTCGGTGTGCGCAGCGCGAATGCCCCGGCCACCACCGCAACCACCAGCACCCCGGCGGTGATGCCCCCGGCCCGGCGGCGACGACGCTTGCGCGCGGCCATGCGGGCACCGTCCTCGGGCGTCGCGTCCTGGACGTCCTCCTCCATGGTCCCCCTTTTTTTTGACCGTTCGGTCAAATCCTAGGTTCCAGAGTAGCCTCGTCCCATGCCAGCGCGCGCGTCGGGGCCCGACGGTCTCACCCGGATCGAGCGGGAGCGGCGCGCCCAGATCATCGCCACGACCATCACCCTGGTGGCCGAGCACGGGCACGCCGCGGCCTCCTTGTCGAGGATCGCGCAGGCCGCGGGGGTGGCCAAGGGCACCGTGGTCTACCACTTCACGACCAAGGACGCCGTCCTGGCCACGGCCTACCAGCACGTGATGACGGCCCTGGTCACGCACGTGGCCGGCAAGGTCGAGGAAACCTCGCCCCGAGAGGCCCCCGGGGCCTACGTGCGGGCCATGATCGGCTACCTGACGGACCATCCCGAGCACGCCCGCACAATCGTGCAGGCCGGCCTGGCCGCAGCCGACGAGGGGGACCGGGCGCGGCCGCCGGGGCAGGAACGCTGGGCCCCGCTGGCCGCCCTTCTACGCGAGGCCGCCGAGGCGGACGGCCACCCGGCGGACGCGGACAGCCTGCGGACCCGGGCGATCCTCGTCGGCGGGATGATCGACGCCGTCGTCGCGGAGTTCCTCGAGGACCCGACGTATGACACCCGGGCCGCGGCCGAGCAGATCGTCCTCATGCTGACCCAGCGACCGTGAAGTGCACTTCGACCCGACTGGATCGTTCAGGCGGGGAGAGCGTCGCCGGGGAAGCCGTGGCAGGGATGGACATCGCAGCGCATCATCCCGGCTTGCACGCAGGGGTCGTCGGCCATGATCTCGGCGGCTTCCTCAGCCGGCACGGTCATGATCGCGACGCCCGCCACAGTGTCGGAGGCGACCGGGCAGAGGACGGCGATCACCCCCTCGGCACGAAGCGACACCATGCGCCGTTGATGCTCAAGCTCTACCGCGTCCGCGCCGTTCATGGTTCGCTCCGGAGTCCACTGGAGGAGCGCCAGGCTGAAAGGTTTCGCGGTCGAAGCCAGAGCCTGAATCTGTTCGTCGGTCACCCTTGTGCTCACCAGGTCTCCCTACTTGTGGACGCGCTCGGCCAGCGACACGATGATTCCCTCGGGCCCGCGGACGTAGGCCATCCGCCACACGCCCTCATATTCGCCGATGCCTCCCACCAGGCCGTAGCCGTCGGCCGCAGCCTGATCGACGGCAGCCTGCAGGTCCCCTACCTCGAAAGCGACGTTGCGCAGGCCCAGCTCGTTGGCCGGTGCGGCCGGGGAACCCGCGAGGTGGTCCGGCCGTACGAAGCTCGAAAGCTCCAACGTCGTTCCGCCTCCAGGCGGTCGCAGCATGACGATCTCGGTGGCGGCGCCGGTCATGCCGATCACCGTGTCCAGGAACTCGCCTTCCACGGCCATCTTCTGATCGGCCTCCAACCCGAGGCTGACGAAGAACGCCGTCACGGCGTCGAGGTCGGCAACGGTGATACCGACGTGGTCGAAGCGCTGTATAAAGCCCATCGGTCGCCTTCCCGTGCATCTTGAGGACCCTTGAAGCCTTCGAGCGCCTGGTTACTTGATGGCGGCCGCGCGACCCCGAGCATGAACGGTACGCCACGTCCTCACGGAACGGGTGGCGCTCCACTGATCGCGACCAGCGCCGGGCGTTCCCCACGTCACCGCCAGTCAATGCACCAGGGGCTTGGACGGCGGGGATCCGGCGTGAACGTGTCGCCTCGGCCATGTTCGGCCGTGGACCGGATCGCGTCCGCCGCACAAGGCGATGCTCATGCTGATGACGGGACCTGCGGCTCACGTCACGTTGTCGGTCACCGAGGGAGAAGCGGGCTGCTTCCTGAGTCTGCGTCTGCGGAGCGCCAGGGCCAGGACGACCGCGAGAGCGAAGGCTCCGGCGATCCAGCGGACGCCGAGGGCATCGAGCCATGTGGTGACCTGCCCCTGGATGTCGGTGACGGTACCAACGATCGGGTCGTCGGCGAAGGCTCCGGCGTTGACGCGCAACTCGTACCAGCCGTAGTAGCCGACATAGACGCCTGCCAGGAGCAGGAACACCCCGCTGGCTCGCGAGACGTGGGGAAGGACCGCTCGGGTCCTTCGGACGGCGGCTTCCTGGGCAAGGGCGACGAGAAGGGCCAGCAGTCCGATGACCAGGCCCATCCCGACACCGTAGGCGACGAACGCGGCCAGCCCGTCCAGCAGATCGCCGCTCCCGGAGACCAGCCCGGTGACGGCGAGGAACGGCGCGATGGTGCACGACAGGGAGGCGACCGCATAGGAAGCGCCGTATCCGTAGAGGGCGACGAACGAGCCGGTCGGCCGGCCGACGTTCAGGCGCGGAAGTTGCAGGAGCAGTTCCCGCCCGGACGCCAGCCAGACGCCGAGCACGATCAGGAGCCCGCCGGTCACGACGGTGACCCACGGCAGGTGCCGCTGGATCGGAGCGGTCGCGACGCTGATCACCAGACCGAAGATTCCGAAGACGGTGATGAAGCCCAACGTCATGGCCGCCGTCAACCGCAGCGCCCGCACCGCACCACCGGGCCCGGAAACCAGCAGGGCCAGGAACGAAGGCAACATCGCGAAGCCGCACGGATTGAACGCCGCGACCAATCCGGCGGCCAACGCGAGCGCGAGGTCGTCCATTTACAGGGCGTGCTTATCGATGAGGGAGGACAGCTCGGCCTCGTCCAATGGGCCCACCGCCGGGTGGCTGCCACCCTCGGGGTTCACGATCAGATAAGAGGACTGCGAGGTGACCTTGAAGTGCTTGTAGAGGGCGCCGGTCCGGTCGTCCAGTTGGACGATCCCGGACGTGCCGGTGCGCGAAACGAACCTCTCCATCGCCGCTTTGTCCTTGTCGAGCCCGGCGACCCCCACGAAGGCGACCTTGTCGCCGTACTTCTGAGCGGCCTTGGCGACCGCGGGCCCCTCGGCCTGGCATTTGGGGCACCACGGCGCCCAGAACCAGAGCACTACCGGCCTGCCTGCCAAGCTCTCGCCGTCGAACGCCGTTCCATCGAGCTTGGCTCCCCGGAACCTCAGCAACGCGGGTGCTTCCTTGACGGACGCCTTGCTCGGCGCCGCGCTCGTCGGTGCTGAAACCGTCGCCGACGACGCGGCGATGCCCGGCTCAGCGGTCCCACCACCGCATGCGGTCAGCACGACTGCCAGCGCGGAGAGGGACAGACTGAACATCTTCATGCCGTCACGGTAGATCTGCTCTGTCCACGCCGACCCTTACGAGTCGATGACGTCACCGCCCGGCGTCCGAGCACGCTCCACCAGCATCGAGATCAGCCGCTCGTCCGACGCCGATGTCAGTCACCGAGCGTCTCCTTGATCATCGAATCCGCCGTTCATTGGACACTCCCGCCGCCGCTCGCGCGTGAACCTTCTTGGGGTCGGCTGGCAAAGAGGGGTGTTGTTGCCAGCGATCCAGGAGGGCCGGTATGTGAAGAGTGACGCCATGACCGCTGTCGGGGCGGTCGCGTCCACCAGTGACGCCGAGGAGATCGAGCGTTCTCGGCGGGAGCCCGAGCGGTTCGCTGTGCTGTTCGACCGGTACGGCGCGCGTTTGCATCGGTATGCGGCGCGCAGGCTCGGGGACGGCGAGGCCGACGACATCGTCGCCGAGACGTTCCTGGTGGCGTTCCGGCAGCGGGATGGGTACGACCTCGGCCGTTCCGAGGCGCTGCCGTGGCTGTACGGGATCGCGTCCAATCTCATCCGCAGGCATCGGCGCGCGGAGGTGAGCCGGTATCGGACGTTCGTGCGTACCGGGGTGCTGGTGGACGCGGCCGAGGGTGTGGCCGAGCGGGCGGTCGAACGGGCGAGCGCGCAGCTGAGCGGGCGTCGGCTCGCGCGGGCGATCGCGGGGTTGGCGGCCCGTGACCGGGAGGTGCTGCTGCTGGTGGCGTGGGCTGATCTGTCCTATGAGCAGGTCGCCGACGCGCTGGGGCTTCCGGTGGGGACGGTGCGGTCCCGGCTGAACCGGGCCCGGAAAAAGGTGAGGCAGGAGTTCGGCGGAGTGAATCCGACCTGCGTCCATGATCGGAATGAGGACATCGGTGATGAGTGACCTGCGTGAGGTACGGGAGTTGTGGAGCGAGGCCGCCGAGCCCGGCCCCGCCAGGCTGGCCGCCGTCCGGCAGCGGTTTCTGCGGGAGACGCGGCTGGGGCAGCCCGCCGGTGCGGGTGCTGGTCGCCGCGGAAGAAGACACCGTCCGGTCGCTGGCGCAGGTCCGCAAGAACGGCGGGTGGCGCGGGCGACTGACCGTGGACGAGTCGGCGGCGGCCCGCGCGGCCTGGGCGGGCGCGCCCGCGAGCGGCAGCACGGCCCGGACGACGTG
>NZ_VCKZ01000643.1 GCF_005889745.1 Actinomadura geliboluensis | reverse complement strand
CGGTCGGGAGGCCGCGGGCTTGGAAACCGGCGGCGGTCTCGGCGAAGGCGTCGAAGCGCAGGCAGCGGACGAACATGCGGGGCAGGTCCGCGTCGGGCGGCGGGCCGGGTAGTGGCTCCCGGTGCGTCCGCACCGGCATCGGAGTGGAGCCGGCGCGCAGCCACTCGGCGTCGCCGGGATCCTCCACGCCGATAGCGGCCGGATCCAGCGGCCGAGCGCTGTCCCCGCCAGCGGTCGACGGCCTCACCGAGCTCCGCGTGGACGTGGTCCGCCGTGGTAGGACTGACCGAGCCGAAGCGATTGGCGAACGGGGCCGCCAGGCCCCCGCCGAAGGTCGACGGCAGCTCGAGCGCGACAGGGTGGCAGGGCACACGGACGGCCACCGTCTCCAGACCCCCGGTCGCCTCCAACGGCACCCGGCGACCGCGCCGCAGCACCAGAGTCAGCGGCCCCGGCCATAAGCGTTCGGCCAAAGACTACGCGGTCGCCGGCACGTCCTCGACCCACTCGTGCAGATGCCGGCCCCCGCCGATGTGAACGATCAGCGGATGGGAGGACGGACGCCCCTTGACCCCCCTTGACCTGGAAGATCCGCGCCACAGCGGCCGGGTCCTCAACATCGACGCCCAGACCGTAGACGGTCTCGGTCGGGAAGGCTACCAGCCCTCCCGCGCGCAGCACACCGACCGCCTTCTCGACGCCACTGGTACTGGCCGTCACCTTCGCACCCTCCCACTCTTGGGTCCTCGCGCCTGTCCTACCACAACGGCCAACCGGCGAAGCGCGCCTACCGCGCAGGTCGGACTCTATGCCGCCCCCTCGGCCCCTCCCACAGCGGAGAGTGGAAAATGATCTTGCTTAGTGTGGAATCCGACAGAGCGAGGTCTGGCGTTGCCGCTGATCAAAGAGTTTCGTCGACAGCCCGGTCGGGCGCAGGGGATGGCGTCGCTAGTCCTGGGATTGGGAATCGTCACCAACGAGTCGTGTCGTCGGTGTGTGCACCGCTGTTAGCGGTGACCTCCCGGCTCACGCCTTTCGCTCTTCGAAGACCTGCCTGGCGCAAATCTGCACTGCGCAGGTCCGCGCCAGCAAGGTTTGCACCGCGCAGATCGGCACCAGCCAGGCTGACGCCTACCAGATTCACACCGGCCAACTTTGCGCCACGCAGATCCGCGCCGCGCAGGTCCGCTGCTTTGCCTCGGTGCACCTCGCCGTCCGGCTCGTGCAGGTTCGCGCCGCGCAGGTCAGCGCCTATCAGGTCTGCTTGCCGCAGGTCCGCGCCGCCTAGGTCAGCGCCGTTCAGATCTAGGAGCGTCAGTTCCGCCTGGTGCAGGTTCGCGCGATGAAGATTAGCCCCCTGCAGCCGTGAGTTGCGCAGGTCCGCGCCCCTTCAGGGCTGCGTTGTCCAGGATGGCACCGCGCAGGTCCGCGTTATGCAGGTCCCCGCCGTTCAGAAAAGCGGTCGTCAGGTTCGTTTGACGCAGGTCAGTATTGCCTAGCGCAGCACCGTCTAGGTTCGCGCTGGTCAGAGCTTTGTAGGCGAGGTGGCGGTGATGGAAGTCGACGTTGTGCAGGTCGAGGGGATCGCGGCCGTTGGCCGGCGGGGAGGCTGCCACGGTTGTGAGGGCGGCCTCCACGTCGACGGCCAAGCGGGTCCTGTCCAGCCCCGGAGGGACAGGCCCTGACGGCTTGTCGGAGCCCGATGGATTGTCCTGGGCGTGGGTGCGAACATATGCGGCCAGCACCGAACGTATGGTGCTGCGGTCGTCTGGGGAATCCTTCATCAGACGCTGCAGCGCGTAGACACCGCCCATGCGCACCTCGGCTTGTCCGACCCGAGTTGCTCAATCGCTTTGGTGTAGCGGTCGGTGATCTGCCCTTGGCGGGGCACCTCCAGCGTCCGGGCAGTGAGCCTTTTTCAGCGGCGGTTGCGTGTGCGCTGATCACAGCATGATCGCGGACGGCGTGGGCGGCGCCGGACGTCAAGAAGCCCCTGGTAGGACGGTTGGTCTCTCACAACGCCCCGTCCCCACCAGAGGCCTCACATGCTTTTGTACCGTGCTTCGCTGCCGCTGTCGCGCCGGACCCTGGCCTACGCCACCGGTGTCGTCCGCCGACACCGCCGGGCCCTCGGCAGCAAGGGCCGGCGCCTGCCCTCGGGTATGCAAGCTCTGATGACCTTGGTCTACCTGCGCAAGGGCGAGACCTACGCCGAGTTGGGCGCCGGATTCGGCGTGTCGACCACCACCGCGTGGCGCTATGTCAACGAGACCGTCGACCTGCTCGCCGCCCGCGCGCCCAAACTCGGAAACGCGCTGGCCAGAGCGGTCAAAGCCGGGCTGCCTCACCTGGTGCTGGACGGCACTTTGGTCTCGATCGACCGGGTCGCCGCCGACCGGCCCTACTACTCGGGGAAACATCGCCGCCACGGCATGAACCTCCAGGTCATCGCCGCACCGGACGGGACCCTGCTGTGGGTGTCGGGACCGCTGCGCGGCTCAGTTCACGACCTGACCGCGGCCCGGATCCGGGGCGTCATCCGGGCACTGGCCGCCACCGGGCTGCCCGTGCTGGCCGACAAGGCCTACCAGGGCGCCGGCGCGCACATCCTCACGCCCTACAAGGGACGCGACAAGCCCGAGCCCCAGAAGGACGCCAACCGCGCCCACGCCAAGCTCCGCGGACCCGGCGAACGAGCGAACGCCCAGCTCAAGTCATGGCGCATCCTGCGCAAGCTGCGCTGCTGCCCCCACCGCGCCGGACACCTCGCCAAGGCCATCCACACCCTGCAACTCCGCGAGACCGCAGCACGCTGAAAAAGGTTCAGTGTAGAGAAGTCCTGCAGCGGTGAACACCACACCGACAATGACCACCAGTCCGGTCACCGACTGCATCAACACCGCCCGTGCCTGGTTCACCGACTCGAGCCGCTCGGCCACCGTCAGCCTTGACCGTTCGGCCTCACTCAACGGCTCACGTTCACCCGACAGCCACCGCGCCCCCGGCACCAGCAGTCCCCACAGAGCCAGCACCACCGCCGCCGCTGTCTCCTCTACACATCTCCGAGCCCA
>NZ_VCKZ01000642.1 GCF_005889745.1 Actinomadura geliboluensis | reverse complement strand
AGAAGTGTATAAGAGACAGGGGTTTCGCCGCGTTCGATGGCGCGGGTGACGACGATCTCGCAGCGGGTGTAGCGGTCCTCCCAGAGGCGTTGCTGGGCGCGGGCGGCCTTCTCCGAGCGGAACGAGGCGGCGATCAGGGCAGCCATGATCGGGGGCTCGGCGGCCATGGCGTCCTGGATCTCGTGGTTGAGGGCCGCCAGGTCGCCTTCCAGGGTGCCGGTGTCCGGTGGGCGCCAGTCGTCGTCGCCCGCCGCGTCGAGGACGTCGGCGAGGAGGCCGCCGACGTCGGTCCAGCGCCGGTACACCGTGGCGCGGTGGACGCCGGCACGGGCGGCGACGGCGTCCATGGTGAGTCCGTCGTAGCCGTGTTCGCCGAGTTCCGCGCGGACGGCGTCGAGCACCTGCGCGCGCACGCGGGCGGTACGGCCGCCGGGGCGGCGGCCGGCTGTCGCGGAGGTCATCGCCGGTAGTCCGATTGCTTGGAGGGATGGGCTGTGGCACCATCTTAATGCATCAGTTGTCGTATTAGTGGAGTCGTCGGTGCTCATCCGAAGCGTTCGCCCCGTCCCGTCCCCGAATGCTTTGGAGTGCCCGCTTGCCCGTACAGATCACCGCGCTCGCCGTCGGCAAGTCCTTTGACGGCAGGGTCGTCCTCGACTCGGTGACCTGCTCGCTCGCCGCCGGCGGGCGCACCGGGATCATCGGCGAGAACGGCTCCGGCAAGACCACCTTGCTGCGGCTGCTCGCCGGACGTGAACGCCCCGATCGGGGTGAGGTCGTCGTCCAGGCCGACGGCGGCGTCGGCTACCTCGCCCAGGACGAGCGGCTGCCGCCAGACCAGACCGTCCAGCAGGTCATCGACCGGGCGCTGAGCGATATCCGGAAGGTCGAGCGGCGGATGCGCCGCCTGGAGGCGGCGATGGCCGCCGGCGACGAGTCGGGGCTGGCCGAGTACGGCGAGCTGCTGACCGTCTTCGAGCTGCGCGGCGGCTACGACGCCGATGCCCGCGTGGAGCGTGCGCTGCACGGGCTCGGTCTCGGGCTGGTGAGGCGCGACCGTACTGCGGGGAGCCTGTCCGGTGGCGAGCAGATCCGGTTGCGGCTGGCAGCCCTTCTCGCGTCCGCACCCGAGGTGCTCTTGTTGGACGAGCCGACCAACCATCTCGACGAGAGCGCGCTGGGCTGGCTGGAGGAGCACCTGCGGACCCGGCGGGGGACGACGGTCGCGGTGTCGCATGACCGGGCCTTCCTCGAACGCGTCGCCACCGACCTGTTGGAGGTGGACGCCGACCGGCGCCGTGTCGTGCGGTACGGGAACGGCTACGCCGGCTACCTCGCGGAGAAGGCCGCGGCGCGGCAGCGCTGGGCGCAGGAGCACGAGAGGTGGCGGGCCGATGTCGACCGGCTCCGCGAGGCCGCGGCGACCACGGCCCGGCAGGTGGCTCCCGGCCGTCCGATGAAGGACGGCAACAAGATGGCCTACGACCGGGCGGGCGGCCGCGTGCAGCAGTCGCTGGCCAGCCGGGTGCGGAACGCCGAGGAACGGCTGCGCCGCCTCCTCGCCGATCCGGTTCCGGCCCCGCCGGAGCCGCTGCGCTTCACTCCTGTGCTGGGGGCTCGTTCGCTGCGGGGCGCCGTGCTGGAGGCGGACGGTGTTGCCGTCGCCGGTCGGCTCGACTGCATGAGCCTCACCGTTTCTGCGGGCGAGCATCTGCTGGTCACGGGGCCGAATGGCGTGGGTAAGAGCACGCTGCTCCGCGTCCTGGCGGGCGAGCTTGAACCGGATGCGGGACGTGTCACCCGGCGCGGTCGGATCGGCTACCTGCCGCAGGAACCGGGATTCGAGGACGCGGACGAGTCGGTGCTGGCCGCCTTCGCCCGCGGACGCAAGGGCGAGCCCGACGAGCACGCCGAACTGCTGCTGTCGCTCGGCCTGTTCGACGCCGACCGGCTCGCGGTGCCGGTGGGCCGGCTGTCGACCGGCGGGCGCCAGCGGCTCGCGCTGGCGCGGCTGCTCAGTGAGCCGGCGGACGTCCTGCTGCTCGACGAGCCGACCAACCACCTGTCGCCCGCCCTCGTCGAGGAGCTGGAGACGGCTCTGACCGGGTACGACGGCGCCGTCGTCATCGTCAGCCATGATCGCCGGTTGAGCCGGCGCTGGTGGGGCGCCCGGCTGGCCGTACGGGCGGATCGGACGTCCGGCGCCCGGGCCTGACGTCTCCCTGCATACCTATCGAGAAAGGACTCCTTCATGCCGTCTGCCCCCGCCGACCCGACCGTGGTGCATCCGATGCCCGGCCAGCCGCGCGTGGTGCTGCTGAAGCCGTTGATCACCTCGCCGCTGATCGAGGTCGGAGAGTTCTCCTACTACGACGATCCGGACGATCCGGCGGCGTTCGAGACCCGCAACGTCCTGTACCACTACGGGCCGGAGAAGCTCGTCATCGGGCGGTTCTGCGCGCTGGGCGAGGACGTGCGGTTCATCATGAACGGCGCCAACCACCGGATGGACGGCCCGTCGACGTTCCCGTTCCCGATCATGGGCGGCTCCTGGGCCGAGCACATGGACCTGATCAGCGGCCTGCCCGGACGCGGCGACACGGTGCTCGGCAACGACGTCTGGCTCGGCTACCGCGCCATGGTGATGCCCGGTGTCCGTATCGGGCATGGCGCGATCATCGCCTCTGGGTCCGTGGTGGTGGACGACGTCCCCGACTACGGCATCGTCGGCGGCAACCCGGCGAGGCTTCTGCGCCGCCGCTACAGCGAGGCCGACATTCAGCGGCTCCTGGCCCTGGCCTGGTGGGACTGGCCGCTCCAGCACATCACCGAGCACATCCGCACGATCATGTCCGGTGGCATCGACGAGCTGGAGCGCGCGGCGCCGACCGGGTGGGGAGGCCGCTGATCGGAGGTCTTTTGCCCGGTCATTGGGCGTTTTGAGCCTGCCCGGGGCGCTGTGACGACGGGGGCGGAGCGCGGTGGCCGGACG
>NZ_VCKZ01000013.1 GCF_005889745.1 Actinomadura geliboluensis | reverse complement strand
CCCGCGCCGCGGGGAAACCCCGAGACGCCCCCGGTGGACGGGCCTTCGCGGAGGCGGGCGTCCCCGCCGGCGCCGTGGCCCTGGTCGGGCAACTGGGGAGTGTCATGCTCCAAGACGGACGTTCTACACAGATCACGACGAATCGATCAGCATGGCCGCAGGTCCGCGGACGGCCCGGAGGTCGCCGCCGGGGAATGAGGTGGGTTTCGCTGGGCGGGTGTCGGTATCGTTGGGCCCGGTCGGTGCGCGACCTTGTCCGGGCCGTCCGCTTTATTCCGGCGTGGTGTAATTGGCAGCACAAGGGTTTTTGGTGCCCTTAGACAAGGTTCGAGTCCTTGCGCCGGAGCTGTCTGAGATGTCCCAGGTAGCCGCCCCGAGGCGGGCGGCGGGGTGACAGGTCGCGAGTGGGCGGTATCCTGCCCGTGTCGGGTGCGTTCCGGCCTGCCGTGTCGTGAACTCGCAGGTGGGCGCGTCCGAGACCGATCCCGTCCGCGATGCCGAGGAGCCTCCTTGTGAGCGCTGCGAGCCGACCGGCCGCCGTCATCGTTCTCGCCGCGGGCGAGGGCACCCGCATGAAGTCCCGTCAGTCGAAGGTCCTGCACGAGCTGTGCGGACGCAGCATGCTCGGGCATGTGCTCGCCGCCGCGCGGCAGCTGGAGCCCGAGCGGCTCGTCGTGGTCGTCGGGCACCGGCGCGAGCAGGTCGTCGAGCACCTCGCCGTCCACGCGCCGGACGCCGAGCCCGTCGTCCAGGACCACCAGGGCGGGACGGGCCACGCGGTGCGCATGGCGCTGGAGCAGACCGGCGCGCTGAACGGCACCGTCGTCGTCACGAACGGCGACCACCCGCTGCTGCGGGGCGAGACGCTGCAGGCGCTCGTCCGGACGCACGAGAGCGAGGGCAACGCCGCCACCGTCCTGACCACCGAGATGCCGGACGCCACCGGGTACGGGCGGATGGTCCGGGCCGCGGACGGCGGCGTCGAGGCGATCGTCGAGCACAAGGACGCCACCGAGGCCCAGCGGGCCATCAGCGAGATCAACGTCGGCATGTACGCCTTCGACGGGGCCCTGCTCGCGGACGCGCTGAAGCGGGTGACCACCGACAACGCGGGCGGCGAGGAGTACCTCACCGACGTCGTGGCGATCGTGCGCGCGGACGGCCACCGGGCCGGCGCGCACCTGGCCCCCGACTGGGTGGAGACCCAGGGCGTGAACGACCGGGTCCAGCTCGCGCAGGCGCGCCGGCAGCTGAACGACCGCGTCCTCGAAGCGCACATGCGGGCCGGGGTCACGATCATCGACCCGGCGTCCACCTGGATCGACGTGGGCGTGACCGCCGAGCCGGACGCCGAGATCCACCCGGGCACGCAGCTGCACGGCACGACGCACCTGGGCGAGGGCGCCCGGGTCGGGCCGGGCTGCACGCTGACCGACACGACGGTCGGCGAGGGCGCCACCGTCGTCAACGCCGTGTGCGTGGAGGCGGAGATCGGGCCGGAGGCGTCCGTCGGGCCCTACGCCTACCTGCGGCCGGGGACGCGGCTGGCCCGCAAGGCCAAGGTCGGCACGTACGTCGAGACCAAGAACGCCGACATCGGCGAGGGCACGAAGGTGCCGCATCTGACCTACGTGGGCGACGCCGAGATCGGCGAGGGCTCCAACATCGGCGCGAGCTCGGTGTTCGTCAACTACGACGGCGTCGAGAAGCACCGCAGCGTCATCGGTTCGCACGTGAAGATCGGCAGCGACAACATGATCGTCGCCCCGGTGGCGGTGGGCGACGGCGCCTACACCGCGGCCGGGTCCGTGATCGTCCAGGACGTCCCGCCCGGGGCGATGGCGGTCGCGCGGGCGCGGCAGCGCAACGTCGAGGGCTGGGTCGAGCGCCGCCGGCCGGGCACGCCGGCCGCGGACGCGGCCCGGCGGGCGAAGAGCGAGGACGAGGGCGCGCCGTAGCGCCGCGTCCCGCGCGCGAGATGCTTTCCCGCCGCCCGGCGGGGATGTGGAGGACACCGGTGTCTTCCGTGACAACAGAGCAACCCGTGAGCCGGAGTCTTGTGGTGCGCGGGGAGTGGGGACAACAACCCACATGTAAGGCACAGTTCCATTGAGGGGGAGTTGTCAGAGGTGAGTGGGATCAAAGCGAGCGGTCAGAAGAAGCTGATGCTCTTCACCGGCCGAGCCCACCCGGACCTGGCCAAGGAAGTCGCCGACAACCTCCACATCGAGCTCACACCGACGTCCGCGTATGACTTCGCCAACGGCGAGACGTTCGTGCGGTTCCTGGAGTCGGTCCGCGGGTCGGACGCCTTCGTGATCCAGAGCCACACGGCTCCCATCAATCAGTGGATCATGGAGCAGCTGATCATGGTGGACGCGCTGAAGCGCGCGTCCGCCAAGCGGATCACCGTCGTGGCGCCGTTCTTCGGGTACGCGCGGCAGGACAAGAAGCACCGCGGCCGGGAGCCGATCTCGGCGCGGCTGATGGCCGACCTGTTCAAGACGGCGGGCGCCGACCGGCTGATCACCGTGGACCTGCACACGGCGCAGATCCAGGGCTTCTTCGACGGCCCGGTCGACCACCTGTTCGCGCTGGACCTGCTGGCCCGGCACTTCGAGAGCCGCCTGGACACCTCGCAGGTGACGGTGGTGGCGCCGGACGCGGGCCGCGTCCGGGTGACCGAGCGCTGGTCGGACCGGCTCGGCGGCGTGCCGATGGCGATCATCCACAAGAAGCGCGACCCGGCCGTCGCCAACGAGGTGAAGGTCTTCGACGTCGTCGGCGAGGTCAAGGGCCGCGTCTGCGTCGTCGTCGACGACATGATCGACACCGGCGGGACGATCGTGAAGGCGGCGGACGCCCTGTTCGAGCAGGGCGCCGCGAAGGTCGTCGTCGCCGCCACGCACGGCGTCCTGTCCGGCCCGGCCGTGGACCGGTTGAAGAACTCGCGCATCTCCGAGGTCGTGCTGACGAACACGCTGCCGATCCCGGAGGAGAAGCAGTTCGACAAACTGACCATCCTGCCGATCGCCCCCCTGGTCGCCCGCGCCATCAACGAGGTCTTCAGCGACGGCTCGGTGACAAGCCTCTTCGGCGGACACAGCTGATTCCCAGGGGCGCCCCCCTGGGACCCTGTTGGTCCAGGGGGGGCGCCGCCCTGGACCAGCACAGTCGTCCCCGTGGGCCAATAGTCCTTCTGCGATCGGCTAGACTCTTTGAATCGCGCATGTCTCGGGTCGTTCAGTGCGGTGCCGGTTCAGGGGCCGCACTCCCCGGGGAACGCAAAGAATCTTCGAGGCGCCTGACGCATCGAGCATCGCCTGATTCGCTCTGTCCGTAGCGGACGTCCAGTGCCGGACGGCCGTGGATCGCAACAACGAGGAGTTTTCGCCGTGTCCGAGGTACGCATTGCCGCCGAGCCGCGCACCGAGTTCGGTAAGGGTGCCGCGCGGCGCACCCGCCGGGCCGGCAAGGTGCCCGCCGTCCTCTATGGTCACGGCACCGACCCGCAGCACATCTCGCTGCCGGGTCACGCCCTGATGCTGGCGCTCAAGACCCCGAACGTGCTGCTGACCATCGAGGGGCTCGGCAACGGCTCGGAGCTGGCGCTGCCGAAGGACGTGCAGCGCGACCCGGTCAAGGGGTTCCTGGAGCACGTCGACCTGCTGCTGGTGAAGCGCGGCGAGAAGGTCGTCGTCGACCTGCCGGTGAACGTCATCGGTGACGTGGTCGCGGGCGGCCAGGTGGCGCAGACGGTCGTGGAGATCTCCGTGGAGACGGAGGCGACCCACATTCCGGAGTCGGTCGACCTGGACATCTCCGGCCTGGGCGTCGACTCGCAGGTGCTGGCGAAGGACCTGAAGCTGCCGTCGGGCACGACGCTGGCGGCGGACGAGGAGACGCTGATCCTGCAGATCGTCGACGCGACGGCGGCGACGTCGCCGGAGCCGGCGGCGGGCGCCGAGGAGGCCGCGGCCGAGGGCGGCGCCGAGGGCGAGGGCGAGCCCGCCAGCGAGTAGCGCAGGCGCGGCCGTGCGGCCGCAGGGTTCTTTCGCGGCCCCCGCGGGTGTGTGCACCGGCGGGGGTCGCGCGCGTCGGTGAGGAGTTCGGGTGAGCACGGATCTCTGGCTGGTCGTGGGGCTGGGCAATCCGGGGCCGTCGTATGCGGGGAACCGGCACAACGCGGGTTTCATGGTGCTGGACGTGCTCGCGGCGCGGGCCGGGGGGCGGTTCAAGTCGCACCGGTCGCGGGCGGACGTGCTGGAGGGCCGGCTCGCGGGGAGCCGCGCGGTGCTGGCGAAGCCGCGGTCGTTCATGAACGAGTCGGGCGGGCCGGTGAAGGGGCTGCGGGACTTCTTCAAGGTGCCGGAGGAGCGGGTGGTCGTCGTCCATGACGAACTGGACATCCCGTTCGGGGCGGTGCGGTTGAAGCGCGGCGGCGGTGACAATGGTCACAACGGGCTGCGGTCGGTGACGCGGTCGCTCGGGACGCGGGAGTACCTGCGGGTGCGGTTCGGGGTGGGCCGGCCGCCGGGGCGGATGGACGCGGCGGCGTTCGTGCTGAAGGACTTCTCCGCGGCCGAGCGCAAGAGCCTCGACCTGGAGGTGGACCGGGCGGCCGACGCGGTGGAGGCGCTGCTGTCGGACGGGCTGGAGGCGGCCCAGAACGTGTTCCACGCGGGTTGACCGGTTCCGGCCACGGGTGTGGCGGGACGGCGGCCGCACCTGCCGTCGTGATGGTCTTTTTGTCGGTGTTCGTTACGGTTCGGCGATCCCGCTGAGTCGATGGCGGCGTTCCCCCAGTGACCATGGCAAACCGCCGTAAGATGCTGCTCGCACGAGGTTCGCGTTGCATGTGAACCTGATGCGGTGTTCGGCCGTCTTCGAGGTGAACCGCGCTGATGGGGGCGCGCGTTACAGGAGATTGGTGAGTGGTTTATGGCCGTCGTTGACAAGGTCCAGGCCGAGTCATCGATCCGCCATGAGCAGAGATCTGCGCAGTCGCAGAACTGGAGCGGGTCGTACCGCCGGGTCGCCCGGTGCCTCGACTTCCTCAGCATGCTGATGGCCGGCGTCATCGCGTTCGTGCTGCGGTTCCCGGGAGCGCCGACGGAGCCGAACGCGCCGTACGTGGCGCTGACCGTCGTGCTTCCGCTGCTGTGGATCCCGATCCTGGTCCTGTGCCGGGCCTACCAGCCGCGGTACATCGGCGTCGGCTACGAGGAGTTCCACCGGGTCCTGCGGGCCGGGTTCGTCCTGACGGCGTCGGTGGCGATCGTCGCGTACGCCACGAAGACCGAGGTGGCGCGCGGTTACGTGGTGATGGCGCTGCCTCTAGGGACGTTCCTGGCGCTCGTGGCGCGCTACCGCCTCCGCAAGTGGCTGCACAAGAAGCGCTGGAACGGCGAGTGCATGCGGCGCGTGGTCGCGGTGGGGCACCGGACGTCGGTGTCCGACCTGATCCGGCTGCTGCGCACGAAGCGGTACCACGGCATGGACATCGTGGGCGTGTGCCTCCCGCCGGCGCTGGCGTCCGGTGACGACGCGGTCGCCGAGGTCGAGGACGTCCCGGTGCTGGGCGACTTCTCGCAGGCGGCGGCGGCCGCCGAGCGGATCGGCGCCGACTCGGTGGCGGTGCTGGCGTGTCCGGAGATGGACGGGGTGGCGCTGCGCCGGCTGGCGTGGCAGATCGAGCGCGACGACATCGAGCTGGTGGTGGCGCCGGCGCTGATGGACGTCACCGGCCCGCGGATCTCGATCCGCCCGGTGTCGGGGCTGCCGCTGCTGCACGTGGAGCACCCGGAGCTGGACGGCGGCCGCAAGCTCTTCAAGGGCCTGTTCGACCGGGTCGCGGCGCTCAGCGGGATCGTGCTGCTGAGCCCGCTGCTGGCGCTGGTCGCGCTGCTGATCAAGTTCGACGGGGACCGCGGCCCGGTGCTGTTCCGGCAGACGCGGGTCGGGCGCGGCGGCCGGGAGTTCACCGTGCTGAAGTTCCGCACGATGGTGCAGGACGCGGAGGCGCGGCGGGTGGAGCTGCTGCCCGCCAACGAGAACGACGGGGTCCTGTTCAAGATGCGGGAGGATCCGCGGATCACCCGGGTGGGGCGCTGGCTGCGCCGCTACTCGCTGGACGAGCTGCCGCAGCTGTTCAACGTGCTGCGCGGCGAGATGTCGCTGGTGGGGCCGCGCCCGCCGCTGCCGGAGGAGGTCGCCCAGTACGGCGGCGACGTGTACCGGCGGCTGGTGGTGAAGCCGGGGCTGACGGGCCTGTGGCAGGTGAGCGGCCGTTCCGACCTGACGTGGGAGGAGTCGGTCCGGCTCGACCTGCGCTACGTCGACAACTGGTCGCTGGCGCTCGATCTGCAGATCATGTGGAAGACCTGGAACGCGGTGTTCCGGGGCTCCGGCGCCTACTGACCCCGCCGGCCGGAACCGGCTGACCCCGCTGACCGGGACCGGGCATCGAGGCGGGTCGGGTAGGCATGAGAAAGTAGACCGAACAGACCGTGCGAGTCGGGAATGTGATCAGCGGATGACGGATGTGGACGACCACGCGCTGGCCGCGGAGCTCGCCGGCGCGGCGGGGCGGCTGCTGCTCGGTGTGCGTGACGAGGTCGGTTTCGCGGACGCGCGGGTCCTGAAGGACACCGGCGACCTGCGGGCGCACGAGTACCTCATGGCGGCGCTGGCCGAGCGCTGTCCCGGCGACGCCGTCCTGTCCGAGGAGGGGCGCTCCTCCGTCGCGGGGAAGCGGTCGAAGGGCGATGACCGCGCCCCGACCCGCAACACCTCGGCCGACGAGCGGCGCACCGCCGCGCGGGTGTGGATCGTCGACCCGCTGGACGGCACCCGGGAGTTCTCCGAGGAGGGCCGCCGCGACTGGGCGGTCCACGTGGCGCTGTGGGAGCGCGACGCCGCGGGCCGCGGCCGGCTCGCCGCCGGCGCGGTGGCGCTGCCGGCGCAGGGCCTGACGCTGCGCACGGACGCGACGGGCGGTGCCGCGCTCGTCCGGACGGACGCGGGCGCCCCCGACCCGGTGACGGCCGGTCCGGTGCGGGCGCAGCCGCGCGAGGTGCCGCTGCACGTCCCGGCGCCGGACGCGGGCAAGCTCCGCATCGCGGTGAGCCGCACGCGCCCCCCGGAGTTCGTGCGGCAGCTCGCCGAGCGGATCGACGTGAACGTGGAGCTGGTGCCGATCGGTTCGGCGGGGGCGAAGATCTCCGCGGTGCTGCTCGGCGAGGTCGACGCGTACGTGCACGCGGGCGGCCAGTACGAGTGGGACTCGGCGGCGCCGGCGGCGGTGGCGCTCGGCGCGGGCGCGCACGCGTCCCGGGTCGACGGCTCGCCGCTGGAGTACAACCGGGAGGATCCCCGGCTGCCGGATATCCTGGTGTGCCACCCCGCGTCGGCGTCGATGCTGCTGACCGGCATCGCGGCGGCCGCCGGTGCCGGGCCGGGCTGACGCCCGCCGAGCTCGTCCGGCCCGGCGGGACTGATCCGCCGCGGGCCGGCGTTCGACCCGGCGGGACGTCCCGTCCCGCCGCCGCGACCGGTTGCATCTGCCAGATCAGCGTGGAGAGAGCCCTAGACCATGCAGCGTTCCGATTACCTGCTGTCCCAGTTGGACGTCCTTGAAGCCGAGTCGATCCACATCTTCCGGGAGGTGGCGGCCGAGTTCGAGCGGCCCGTGCTGCTGTTCTCGGGCGGCAAGGACAGCCTGGTGATGCTGCGCCTGGCCGAGAAGGCGTTCTGGCCGGCGCCGATCCCGTTCCCGGTGATGCACGTCGACACCGGGCACAACTTCCCCGAGGTGATCGAGTTCCGCGACCGGCGGGTGGCCGAGCTCGGCGTGCGGCTGGTGGTGGCGTCGGTGCAGGACGCGATCGACAGCGGCCGGGTGGCCGAGCAGAAGGGGCGCCGGGCGTCCCGGAACCGGTTGCAGATCGTGCCGCTGCTGGACGCGATCGAGGAGCACCGGTTCGACGCGGCGTTCGGCGGGGCGCGGCGCGACGAGGAGAAGGCCCGCGCCAAGGAGCGGGTAGTGTCGTTCCGCGACGAGTTCGGCCAGTGGGACCCGAAGAACCAGCGCCCGGAGCTGTGGAACCTGTTCAACGCCAGGATCGAGCAGGGCGAGCACGTCCGGGTGTTCCCGCTGTCGAACTGGACGGAGCTCGACATCTGGGACTACGTCCGCCGGGAGGAGATCGCCCTCCCCTCGATCTACTTCGCGCACACCCGGCGCGTGTTCGAGCGCGACGGGCTGCTGCTGGACGCCGAGACGGGCTTCGCGAACCGCGGCGACGACGAGCCGGAGTTCGAGGCGACGGTCCGGTACCGGACGGTCGGCGACGCGTCCTGCACGGGCGCGGTGAAGTCGTCGGCGGCGACGCTGGACGAGGTGATCGAGGAGATCGCGGCGACCCGGATCACCGAGCGCGGGCAGACCCGCGCCGACGACCGGACCAGTGAGGCCGCGATGGAGGACCGCAAGAAGGAGGGCTACTTCTGATGGCCGGCAACGAGGAGCCCGCGGGCAAGCCGATGGACCTGCTGCGGTTCGCCACCGCCGGCAGCGTCGACGACGGCAAGTCGACGCTGATCGGGCGGCTGCTGTTCGACTCCAAGTCGATCTTCGAGGACCAGCTGGAGTCGGTGGAGCGCACGAGCACCGAGCGGGGCGAGGAGTACACCAACCTCGCGCTGCTGACCGACGGCCTGCGCGCCGAGCGGGAGCAGGGCATCACGATCGACGTGGCGTACCGCTACTTCGCGACGCCGCGCCGCAAGTTCATCATCGCGGACACGCCGGGGCACATCCAGTACACCCGGAACATGGTGACGGGCGCGTCGACCGCCGACCTCGCGATCATCCTGGTGGACGCCCGCAAGGGCATCCTGGAGCAGTCGCGCCGGCACGCGTTCCTGACGACGCTGCTGCAGGTCCCGCACCTGGTCGTGGCGGTCAACAAGATGGACCTCGTCGACTACGACCGCGGCGTGTACGAGCGCATCGTGGACGAGTTCACCGCGTTCGCGTCCAAGCTGGACGTGACCGACCTGACGTTCGTGCCGATCTCGGCGCTGCACGGCGACAACGTCGTCGAGCGCAGCGGCAACATGCCCTGGTACGAGGGGTCGTCGCTGCTGCACCACCTGGAGCACGTGCACATCGCCTCCGACCGCAACCTGATCGACGTGCGGTTCCCGGTGCAGTACGTGATCCGGCCGCACGCCTCCACGGACCCGGACCTGCACGACTACCGCGGCTACGCGGGCCAGGTCGCGGGCGGCGTGCTGAAGCCGGGCGACGAGGTCGTGCACCTGCCGTCCGGGCTGACCACGACGATCACCCGCATCGACGGGCCGCGCGGCCCGGTGGAGCAGGCGTTCGCGCCGATGTCGGTGACGCTGCGCCTCGCCGACGAGATCGACATCTCCCGCGGCGACATGATCGCGCGGCCGAACAACCGGCCGGAGGTCGCGCAGGACATCGACGCGATGGTCTGCTGGATGACCCCGGACCGCACCCTCACGCCGCGCTCCAAGCTGGTCATCAAGCACACGACCCGCACCGCGAAGACCATGGTGAAGGACCTGCACTACCGGCTGGACGTCAACACCCTGCACCGCGACGAGGAGGCGGCCGCGCTCGGCCTGAACGAGATCGGCCGGGTGTCGCTGCGCGTCACGCAGCCGCTGTTCGTGGACGACTACAGCCGCAACCGCCTCACCGGCGGCTTCATCCTGATCGACGAGGCCACCAACAACACGGTCGCGGCCGGCATGATCATCGGGGCGAAGTAGTCCGGACCCGCCCGCACCGCCCGCCGCGGTGCGGGACAATGGGCTCCCGAACACCCACCCCCCGAACGCCCGCGAGGTCGAACCGAATGACGCGTGTCCCCCCACCGGAGTGCGGACGTGTCCGCTGAGCCCGCCCCCGGGCCGGCGGCCGGGGCGGACCGGCCCCGCGTCCTGTTCCTCGGGGGCCTCGGCCGCAGCGGCACGACGCTGGTCGAGCGGCTGCTCGGCGAGCTGCCCGGTGCGATGGCGCTCGGCGAGGTCATCCACCTGTGGGAGCGCGGCGCCCACGCGGGGGAGCGCTGCGGCTGCGGCGTCCCGTTCGGCGAGTGCCCGTTCTGGCGGCGCGTCGGGGAGGCCGCGTTCGGCGGCTGGGACGCGGTCGACCTCGACCGGTTCGCCGAGCTGCGCGCCGAGGTGGACCGCACCCGCCACATCCCGATGCTCGCCCGCGACCGGCTCCCGGCCGACCGGTCGCCGCTCGTGGCCGAGTACGTCGACCACTACCTGCGGCTGTACCGCGCCGTGGCCGCCGAGTCCGGCGCGGCGGTGCTGATCGACTCCAGCAAGCAGGCGTCACTGGCGTTCTGCCTGCGCTGGGCGGCCCGCGCCGGCCGCGTCGACCTGCGCGTGCTGCACGTCGTCCGGGACAGCCGCGGCGTGGCCTACTCGTGGACGCGCCAGGTGCGGCGCCCGGAGGCCGACGCCGGCGGCGACGAGTACATGACGCAGTGGTCGCCGCCCCGCACCGCCGTCCACTGGAACGCCGAGAACGGCGCCTTCCAGCTCCTCGCCCGGCGCGGCGTGCGGGTGCGGCGGATGCGCTACGAGGACTTCGTCGCCGAGCCGCGCGCGCGGCTGCGCGACATCGCCCGGTTCGCGGGGCTCCCCGCCGTCGCCGACGCCCTCGCCTTCGTCGGCGACGGGCGCGCGGAGCTGACCGCCAACCACACGGCGTCGGGCAACCCGATGCGCTTCCGCACCGGGCAGATCGAGATCCGGTCCGACGACCGGTGGCGGACCGCGCTGCCGGCCGCCGACCAGCGCAGGGTCACCGCGATGACCCTGCCGCTACTGCGCCACTACAGCTACCTCGGAGGCGACGCATGACGTCGGAGCGCGACGGGCATCCGTCCGTCGGCGTGGTGATCCCCACGCACAACCGTCCGGAGCTGCTGCGTGCGGCGCTGGACGCCGTCCTGGCCCAGGACTACCCGGGCGAGCTGCGGATCGCGGTCGTGTTCGACCGCGCCGAGCCCGACCCGTCGCTCGCGGACGTGCCCGGCGCGGACGGCCGCGTCACCGTCCTCGCCAACGACCGCACGCCGGGGCTGGCGGGGGCGCGCAACACCGGCATCCTCGCGCTCGACACCGAGCTGGTGGCGTTCTGCGACGACGACGACCAGTGGCTGCCGGAGAAGCTGACCGCGCAGACGGCCGCGCTCGCCGCCCGCCCGGACGCGGTGCTGGCGAGCTGCGGCATCCTCGTGGAGTTCCGCGGCGGCGGCAACGCGCGCCTCGCGGGCGCCGCGGAGGTGACGCACGCCGACCTCGTGCGGTCCCGGATGGTGATGGTCCACTCGTCCACGTACCTGGCGCGCCGCGCGGCGCTGACCGCGCCCGACGGGATCGGGCTGGTGGACGAGACCATCCCGGCCGGCCAGAACGAGGACTGGGACTTCGCGCTGCGCGCCGCCCGGCGGCACCCGATCGTGAACGTCGACCGCCCGCTGGTGAAGGTGCTGTGGGGGCGGACGTCGCTGTTCGCCGGCGAGTACGACACCAAGATCGAGGGGCTGCGCTGGATGCTGCGGCACCATCCGGAACTGGCCGCGGACCCGGTCGGCTCCGCCCGCGTCTACGGCCAGATCGCGTTCTGGAACGCGGGGCTGGGCCGCCGGCGGGAGGCGCTGAGCTGGTCGCGGCGGGCGCTGCGCGCCAACTGGCGGGAGCGCCGCGTGCCGTTCGCGCTGGCGGTCGCCACCGGGCTCGTCTCCGACGAGCGGGTGCTGCGGACCCTGCACTCGCGCGGGCACGGCATATGACGGGCCACGCCGCGGCGGGCGGCGCGGCGCGCGTGGTGCTGCGCGGCGTCCCGTTCGACGCGCTCACCGAGGCGCAGGTGGTCGAGCGCGTCGCCGCCGACGTGGCGCGCGGCGCGGGCGGCCACCTGGTGACGCCGAACATCGACATCATGCGGCTGGCGCGGCGGGACGGGGAGGCGCGCTCGCTCGTCACCGGCGCCGACCTCGTCGTCGCCGACGGCACGCCGATCCTGTGGGGCGCGCGGCTCGCCCGCCGCCCGCTGCCCGCCCGCGTCACCGGGGCGTCCCTCATCTGGACGCTGAGCGAGGCGATGGCGCGCGACGGCCGGTCGGTCTACCTGCTCGGCGGGGGCGCGCCCGGCGTCCCCGAACGCGCCGGCGCCGTCCTCGCCGAGCGGTATCCGGGGCTGCGCGTCGCGGGGGCGTCCGCGCCGCCGATGGGCTTCGACCGGGACGAGCGCGAGGTCGACCGGATCGCCGCGGACCTCGCGGCGCTCAAGCCCGACCTGGTGTTCGTCGGCCTCGGGTTCCCCCGCCAGGACCGGCTCATCACCGCGCTGCGGCCCGCGCTGCCGGGCGCGTGGTTCGTCGGATGCGGCGCGGCGATCCCGTTCGCGGCCGGCGAGCTCGAACGGGCCCCGGGCTGGATGCAGCGCGCCGGCCTGGAGTGGCTGCACCGGCTGGCGGGTGAGCCCCGCCGCCTGTTCAGCCGGTACATCCTGCACGACCTGCCGTTCGCGGCGCGGTTCCTCACCGGCTGCGCGCTGGACCGGTACCGCCGCTGAACCGCGGCCGGGGGCGCGCCTAGCCGGCGCGCCCCCGCCGGTCAGCGGCGCGGTCGGCCGCGGCGCAGGATGGAGCGCGCGGCCTCGTCCAGGTTCAGCGGGCGGCGCAGCAGGTAGCAGCCCGCGACGTACCCGACGGTGCCGACCGCCGCGGCGGCGGCGAGCTGGGGCAGCCCGTCGCCCGCCGCCAGCCGCACGGCGAGCGGTACCGCGCCGAAGCAGACGCCGGTCAGCGCCGCGGCCGCCAGCGAGCCCCGGCCGAACGGGTGCAGGCCCAGCTTCAGGCGCAGCTGCAGCAGCGGGATGACGTTGCGGGTCAGCAGCGCGGCGGCCCCGCCGAGCGCGGCCCCGACGATCCCGATGTGCGGGATGAGCAGGACGCTGACGCAGACGTTCACACCGAGCGCGAGCACGATGTTCACGAGGTTCCAGGTGGTCTTGCCCGCCATCATCAGGACGACCTCGACCATGCCCGTCCCCGCGCTGACCAGCATCGCGGCCGCCAGCACCACGATCACCGAGGCGCCGGTGTGGTAGCCGCTCCCGAACATCCGCAGCAGCTGCTCGGCGAACAGCGCCGAGAGCAGGAACAGCGGCCAGTTCGCCAGCATCAGCCAGCTCGTGGCGGTCTGGTAGAGGGTGTTGGCCGAGCGCCGGTCGTCGTGCGCGAGCACCTCCGACAGCTGCGGCTGGACCGCCTGCGAGATGGCCCGGTTGGCGAGCTGCCCGACGACGCGCAGCCGGGACGCCGCGGTGTAGATCGCCGCGTCCCGCGCGCCGAGCATCGCCGCGACCAACAGGATGTCCATGCGCTGCAGCAGGATCTGGGTGATGCCCGCGAGCCCGCGCGGCAGCGAGTAGCGCCAGAACCGGCGGCCGAGGTCGGGCGGGACGTCCGGGGCGGTGCCGGCGTCCGGCGCCGTGCGCCGGACCAGCCCGAGCATCGCGAGCACGGCCAGCACGGCGGCGGGCAGGTACGGCCCGACCCAGGCGACGGCGATGAGCCCGGACGCTCCGGCGACCGCCACCGCGCCGACCGCGGCGAGCTGCACCAGCGGGCGGCCGATGTTCTCCACGAGCACCGACGGCCGCATCCGCCGGAACCCCTGGGTCGCGGCCAGCGCCCCCGCCGACAGGTTCATCACCGGCAGGAACACCGCCAGCACCCGCAGGTAGGTCGCGCCGTCCCCCGGGTCGCCGTGCACCATCACCTCGGCCACCCACGGCGCCGCCGCGAACAGCACGGCGCCGAGGACCGCGGAGCACAGCACCATCGGCCGCAGCGCCAGCCGGACGAGCGGACCGATCCGCTCGGTGCGGCCGCGCGAGCGGAACCGGGCGATGAAGTACACCAGGCTCGTCTGGGTGCCGAGCTCGGCGACCGCGCCGAACAGCAGGAACGCCGACGTCGCGGCGAAGAAGACGCCCGCCTCGTCCTGGGAGAACGCGTTGGTGATGACGGCGACGACGACGAGCTGGGCCACCGCCGAGACCACGGCGCCCACGATGTTCAGGGCGCCGCCGCGGGCGAGGGAGCCGACGTCCGAGCCCTTCGAGCCGGGGCCCGCGCCGCCCGCCGCGCCGTCCTTCGCGCCGCCGGTCGCGGCGGGGTCGGCCGCGCCGGTCGCGGGCGCGCTCATCGGCGCCAGGACGGGGTGCGGCCGAGCCACTCCGCCAGCCGCTCGTCGTACGGGCGGAAGTACTCGCCGAGCCGCGCGTGGAGCCCGTCCGGCAGCGGCGAGCGGCTGCGCGCGTTGTGCCGCTCGAACACCGGGGAGCCGAGCGGCGGGACGCCGAGGAAGTCCAGGACGCCCTTGTACACGGTCTCCGGCTCGGTGAAGAACTCGTGGCTGTCCACGACGAGGAGGCGGTCGCGGCCCACCAGCCCCTCCAGCCGCTCGATCTGCTCGATGTAGCGGCTCCGCGCGAGGTAGGCGTTGTGCTGGTAGGCGTGGCTGGTCGCGGCCGGGTCGGCCGCGAGCCGCTCGGCCTCGCCCGCCAGCCGCTCCTCCTCCAGCTCGATCGCCCGCTCGAAGGGCTCGGTCTCGAACCCGCGCCCCAGCTCGTGGGAGTGCGCCGAGTAGGCCCGCTCCACCGGGTCGCGCACGAGCATCAGCAGCTTGACGTCCGGCAGGTCGGCGGCGATCCGCTCGCCCGCCAGCGGGTGGAACCCGTAGTACGGCGACGACTCGAACGCCAGCGGCTTCACCCCGTGCCGGTGCTCGACCCGCGCGGCCGTCGTGCGCAGCGGGAAGTGCCCCTGGTACCAGGCGAGGCCCTTGTCGTAGCCCGTGTCGAAGTAGTGGACGCCCTTGTGCCACAGGGCCTTGAGTAGCGCCGGGTGCTGGCTGAGCGTCCGGTACATCGACGTCGTGCCGCAGCGCTGCCCGCCGACGATGAGGAATCCGGGCAGCATGCGGGCGCGGTGGGTGGCCTTGCCCGCGGTGACGGCGGCGGCCTGGGCCAGCCGCTTGTGCCCGGGGGGACGCGCCGCCTGGTGCTTGTCAGCCATTCGCTTCCTTCGTTTCGTGCACGCCCTCGGCGAGGGCGGGGAGGAGCCATGCGCCGACGTCGCCGAGGCGGGCGCCCGCCTCGGCCTGCCGGTCGGCGAGATAGCGCGCGGCGAGTTCGGCGAGGTACAGCCGCGCGACGAGCGCGGCGTGCGCGGGTTCGGCCAGCGCGGGCGCGGCGGTGAACGGGGCCAGGGCGCCGGCCGCGTCGCGCACGCAGTCGGCCGCAGCCCGCGCCGGGTCGGCCGCCGGGTCGGAGACGGTGCGCTGGAGGCGGTGGTGCAGCGCGTCGAAGCCCACGGGGACGCCGGTGGTGAACCTCTCCCAGTCCCACACCAGGAGGCCGCCGTCCGAGCCGCCGGTGTTCCACGGCGTGAAGTCGCCGTGCCAGGAACCGAAGACGAGCTCGGCGTCCCCGTGGCGCTCGCCGATCGCCGCGAGCGCCGCGCGCAGCCGGCCGGCCGGTTCGCCCGGCAGGGCGGCGACGCGGTCGTTGAGCGCCGTCCAGTAGGGGGAGGACGCCAGGCGGATGCGCCGCGTCCCGGCCGCTTCGGCGATCTCGCGCAGCGCGGCGGCCAGCAGTTCCGCGGTGATCGGGCGGCCCTGCTCCCAGGTCGGCAGCGGCGTCAGCGCCAGGATGTCCAGCCCCCGCCACGACCCCGAGTGCAGCACCTCAGGCGCACGGACAACACCGCCCGCAGCGCGCGGCAGTTGCGCCAGCGCCGCCGCCTCGGCCTGGACGAGCCGCCCGGTCAGCTCGTTCACGCCCACCTTGACGAACGCGACCGGGGGCCCGGCCGATCCGGGGGAGAGGGCCTGCAAGACCGGCTTGTCGTTGGCGCGTCCGGCGGGCCGCGCGTACAGGGCGGCGCACACCGGACGGCCCAGGGCCTCGCTCAGGTACGTCTCCACGGTCTCGGCCCCCTCGGGGACGTCCACCCGCACGCCGCGGCGCAGCACCGCCCGTCCGAGCCCGCCGCGCAGCGACCAGATCAGCCCGGCCGTCACCAGCCGCGCCGCCCGCGACTCCACCCGGCCGTAGGCGCGCAGCGCCCCGACGGCGGCCGCGCGGTCGGCGGGAAGCAGGATCCGGGGCCGGCGGGCGTCGGGTGCGAGGAGCCGGTCGCCGCGGCCGTCGGTGACGCGCGCGGGTTCGGGCCACAGCAGCCGGGTCGTCTCACGCAGGGCCGTCAGCCGGTCCGCCGTGTCGCTCACGTTGTCCCTCTCCGATCCTGATGGGCGTGCCGTTCGTCCGCGTGGCCAGCGCGGCCCGGCGCGTCTTCGTCTCCAGCAGCCGCCGGGTGCGGGCGGCGGAGAGCGTCTTGTCGCGGGCCCGCCGGGCGCGCACGGCGACCGGCTCCACGCGCGGCGGGCTCAGGTCGATGCCGTTGCGCCACATCACCGCGAACGACAGCAGGTAGAGCGGCATCGGGGTGTAGAGCCCGTCGTAGATGGTCATGTAGAAGAGCACGAGCAGCATCGTCAGCACGCCGCCCGTGGCGATCGGAGAGGTGTCCCGCCAGTACCGCCGGATCGCGTTGAGGAAGAACATGATGTACAGGCCCGCCCCGACGAAGCCCTGCGAGATCAGCAGCAGCCACAGCTGGCCGTCGGAGCCGAGCGGCGGGTGCTTGCACTCCGGGCACGCCTGCGTCTTGCCGGTGACGACCGTCTTGTCGGAGCCGACCGCGTACCGCGTGTTGCCGTAGCCGATGATGGGCGAGGTGAACGTCGCCTCGATCGTCTTGGCCCGCGTGTAGGCGCGGATGCCGTTGCTCTGCGGGTTGTCGAGCCTGGTCTGGACCTGGGAGTACAGCGGCGACATCGCGAAGACGGTGCCGCCGAACACCAGCGCGACGGCCGCCACGCCGAGCGCCATGACCCGGCCCCGCAGCGCCAGCCGGACGAGGACGTAGACGGCGCTGATCCCGATCCCGATCCACAGGCCGCGGTTCAGCCCGTACACCACCGGGACCATGGACAGCACGAGGATGCCCGCGCCCAGCATCCGGCGCTTGCGCGAGGCGTACACCCACCAGGCGAGGACGAACCAGATCAGCAGGATCGAGTAGTTGTTGCCCCAGGTGTTGGCCCATTCGAAGGGGCCTTCGGGACGCACCGCCTTGACCGAGCCGACCCAGGTGATCTGCGCCGCGGTCGGGTTGATGATGTTCTGCACGAACGCGTCGCCGCGCACCCGCCCGGGCAGCAGCATGCCGAACAGCGGGGTGACGTGGAAGTTCGGGAACACCACGCCGAGCAGCCCGCCGAGCGTGGTGGTGATGAACAGCGCCGCGAGCATCCGCAGCAGCGCGAGCCGCGGCAGCTCCCGCTCGCTGAGGTTCCCGACGTACAGCGCGATGACCGCGGACGCGGCGTAGACGACCAGCCGCACCAGGACCGAGACGATCCGCCCGAGGCCGAACTCGCCGTACGCGCCCGGCGGGTTCTTGCTCAGCATGGTGAGGCTGACCAGGTACCAGACCAGGAAGAGCACCCACAGCCCGAAGCCCGGCGGGAACCGCAGCGGGCGGCGGTTGAGGAGGATGAGCGCCATCGGCACCGCGCAGATGACGAAGCTGAACACGCCGAGGCCGACGATCCACCACACGGGGAAGCCGACGAGCAGCGCGATCAGCGGCCAGGTCGTGCGCGGCAGGTCGCGCAGGCGGACCGGGAGCGGCTCGTCGCTCCGCGACGGGGGGACCGGATCCTCCGGCGCGGTTCGCGGTGCGGCGGAGGTGGAGGGGGACGGCATCTCAGTGGCGCCGGACTACTCGTCGGGGTCGTCGTGCCGGCCGAAGCGCGGGATCACCGCCGTGCTGCTCGAGTCCGGTTCGTTGCCGTTGGTCGGGACGCGGTGCTCGGGGGCCTCTCCCTCGCCGTGCTTGGGCTGCTCGGTCCGCCGCGGCCCGGCGACGGGACGGTCGCCGGGGACGTCGACGACGGTGCGGTCCGGGGGGCCGTCCCCGAAGGCGTCGAGGTCCAGGCCGCCGTGCTTGGGACCGCCGGGCGCTCCGGGCGCCCCGCCGCCCGGCCTGCCGGGCGGAGCGGGCCGCGCGCGCCGGGCGCCGGGCGCCGGGCGCGCGGCGCCCGCCGCCCGCCGCGGATGGGCGCTGTCGGAGCGCGGCTGGGCCGGGACGACGAGGGTGCCGAGCACTGCGACGCTCATCCGGTCGAGCGCGCGCACCGACTCCTCGACGTCCTTGCGCTTGGCACCCGGGACCTCGACGACCACGAGCGCGGTGTCGGCGGCCTCGGCGATGGCCTGCGCGTCGGCGCTGCTGCTGGTGGACGGCGCGTCGATGACGACGTAGTCGGTGTTGGAGCGCAGCTGGTCGATGACGTGGACCATCTGCCGCGTCTGGAGCAGCTCGTAGGCGAGTTCGGTGTCGACACCGGGCGGGACGACCCACAGCCGCTTCTGGACGGGGGAGCGGACCATCGCGTCGCGGAGCGTGCGCACGCCGAGCAGCACCTCGGCGAGCCCGGTGCTCCCCGGGGCCTCCGTCAGGCGCGCCGACTCCTGGGAGTGCAGGTCGGCGCAGACGAGCACCACGCGCGACTGGGTGCGGGCGAGCGCCGCGGCGAGGTTCGCGGCGGACAGGCCCGCGCCGGGCCCGTCGGTGGCGCTCGTCACCAGGATCACGTGGTTGCCGTGCCCGAGCACGGCGTTGAGCTGGTGGCTCAGCTCGTGCACTTCCTGCCCGTTGCGACTTCGGGCGGGCAACAGCCCCAGCCGTTCGCCCTTGGCGCCGGGCTGCAGTTCCAGCAGGACGGGCATGTCGAGCATCCGCTCGACGTCCGCCGCGCTGCGCAGCCGCGTGTCGAGGCGGTCGCGGACCGCGCCGACGCCGAGGCCGACCAGCAGCCCGGCCATGAGGCCGCCGGTGAGGAAGAGCGGCACGTTCGGGCCGCTCGGCTGCGAGGGCGTGGCGGCGTTGCTGATGATGCGGCCCGGGTTGATGGTGGTGGTGCTGAGGGAGCCCAGCCGCCCGGTGAGCTCGGTGATCTGGCGGCTGATGATCTGCTGCTGGCTGCGCGCGTAGGTGCGGGTGGCGCCGCTGTAGCGCGGGATCCGGTCGAGGAGGTCCTTGTTCTTCTCGCTCAGTTCCTCGATCTTCTTGTTGATGACGTCCATCTGGCGGGCGAGGTTCGCCTGCGCGGACGCCGTGCGCTGGTTGAGGTACGCCTGCGCGAAGAGGTTCGCGCCGTTCGCCGCGCCCCGCGGGTTGTCGTCGGTGTAGGCGATCGTCAGGACGCCCGAGTTCGGGGGGACCGAGACGGTGACGTGCGACAGCAGGTGGTTCTCGGAGTCCTCGTACTTGAGGAGCCGCTTGGCCTCCTTGGCGACCTCGAGCGACTTGGCCACCTGGGCCTCGGTGTCGAGGTTGACGTCGGTCTTGCTTTTGGAGGCGGCCGGGGCGGCGTCGTCGAACCCGGTGGGCGCCACGAGGACCTGCGCCTCGGCGGTGTAGGTCTTGGCCAGCGTGAACGTGTACGCGGCGACGCCGGCGAGGACGAACGCGGCGCAGCACACGACGATCCCCCAGCGCCGCCGTATCAACCCGGTGTAGTCGACGAACTCTTTGGAGGGTGCTGGACTAGACGACACTTCAGTCCCTTCGCGGTCACCGCCCCCGCCGCCGCGCGAACTGTCCGGTCCGCCGGGGCTGGCCGCCGGAGTCGCCGGGTGTGGTGGGGGGCGTGGCGTCGCGGTCACTATATAGCGAGCGCGCGCACGGTTCAGACAAACAGCGCGCACGCGGGCATCGCCGGAGTACCACCTGTGCGCGGGCGGGGCCGGCCGTTCGGGCGGCACCGCGGCGTCCGGATGTGGTCTGGCGGCGGGTACGGCCCGCCGCTAAGCTACCGCAGGCTCCCCCCATGAGTATCAGTCGGGTAACTCTCGCCTCAAGAGGCGCGGCCCGCGACACGATGGGCGCATTGGTCAATACTTCATTCCTTCCTAGGATTCCCCGCCGAGGAGGCTCAAGTGTCGCGTCTGCGCCGTGATGCAGCGGTTGCGGTGACGGCATTGGCTGGGATCGGCCTCGTGGCCGCCCCGCAGTTCGCCGAGGGCCACCAGGTCCCGGCCGCCAGTGCCGCGCTAACCACCGGGAAGATGCCCGTCGAGACGCCCTACGGCGGAACTCCGAACATCGAACCGAACCAGGGCGGCTGGGCCGGTGTCGTCTACGCGATGACCCAGGTCGGCAACAAGATCATCGTGGGTGGGAAGTTCAAGTCGGTCAAGCAGGGCGACACGACCTACCCCGTGACGAACCTGCTCGCGATCAACGCGACGACCAAGCGCCTCGACACCGCCTTCAAGGTGCAGCTCGACGACGAGGTCCTCGCGCTCGCGCCGGGCGCCGACGGCAAGTCGGTGCTCGTCGGCGGCAAGTTCAACACGGTCAACGGCAAGGCCCGGCCGAAGCTCGCCCGCCTCGACGTGGGCACCGGCAAGGAGGTCGCCGACGGCACCTGGAAGACGCCAGGCATCAAGGGCGGCGCCGTCTTCGACATCGAGCAGGCGCACGGCCGCCTGTACATCGCCGGGCAGTTCACCACGGTCGCGGGCGTGGCGCGCAACCGCCTCGCGGCCCTCAGCCCGACCACGGGCGGGCTGTCGACCAAGTTCGGCGTGGTCCCGTTCACCGGCGTGCACAACGGCGGAGTCACGCGCGTCCGGCGGATCGCCGCCACCCCCGACGGCACGAAGATGTACGCGCTCGGGAACTTCCGCACGGCCGGCGGCCAGGAGCGGCGGCAGTTCGCCCGGCTGAACCTCGGCGACTCCTCCGATGCGCTCGACGCGAACTGGAAGACCGACGGGTTCGCCACCTCGTGCAACACCGTCTTCGACAGCTACGTGCGCGACATGGCGATGTCGCCGGACGGCAAGTTCGTCGTGGTCGGCTCGACGGGCGGCCCGTACGGCACGTCCCAGCTGTGCGACAGCGTCACCCGCTGGGACACCGCCGACACCGGCTCGAACGTGAAGCCGGCGTGGACGAACTGGACGGGCGGCGACACGATCGACTCGGTCGCGGTCTCCGGCGCGGCCGTGTTCGCCGGCGGGCACCCCCGCTGGTCCAACAACCCCACCGGCCGCGACAGCGCCGGCCCCGGCGCGGTGACCCGCCCCGGCCTGGCCGCCCTCGACCCGCGCAACGGCGTCCCGCTCTCCTGGAACCCGGGCCGCGACCCGCGCGGTGACGGCGCGTGGTCCCTGCTGGTGACCTCCGAGGGCCTGTGGGTCGGCAGCGACACCAACTACTTCCTGCCGCCCGCGTCGCACAAGTTCCGCGGGAAGATCGGCTTCTTCCCGTTCGCGGGCGGCGCGACGCTGCCCGAGGACGCCACCAAGCAGCTTCCGGGCAAGGTGTACATCGCGGCGCCCGGGTCGGTCGTGCAGCCCAACAAGCTCGTCTCGCGCACGCTCGACGGCACGACCGTCGGCACCGAGGTCACCGAGTCCGTCTCCGGCGGCATGAACTGGTCGGACGTGCGGGGCGCGATGCTGATCGACGGCGTCCTCTGGTACGCCAAGGCCGACGGCAAGCTGTACAAGCGCACGTTCAACGGCACGGCCGTCGGCGCGGAGCAGTTCGTCAACCCCTACGCCGACGCGCAGTGGGACGCCGACGAGCCGGCGTGGAAGGGCCGCCAGTCGGACTTCTACAGCTCGGTGACGGGCGGCCGCACGCTCGGGATGTTCTTCGACAACGGCCGGATGTACTACACCCGGTCCGGGAGCTCGGCGCTGTACTACCGCTACTTCACCCCGGAGAGCGGGATCCTCGGCGCCATCGAGTACACCGCGGCGTCCTCCGGCTGGTCGAACGTCCAGGGGATGTTCGTCTCCGACGGTAAGCTCTACTACGTCGCCAGTGACGGCAAGCTGAACGCGGTGAAGTTCACCGGCGGCGCCCCGAGCGGGAGCCCGACGGTGATCAGCACGGCGGACTGGCGGGGCCGCGGCCTCTTCGTCGGCTGATGCTCCGTTCGCCGCGGAACCGCACGAAGGCAGCCGATTCCTCGTGTGACCTGTAGCGCGGCAGTGATAGAGGGCCAGGCGCCCGCCCGAGTGCGGTGGGCGCCTGGCCTTTACGTGCAAGGGGGGTCTTCTTCAGATGGCCATGACGAGAAGGGGCCGCTGGGCGCTCGGTGCGGGGGTCGGCGCGGTCGTTCTGGCCACGGGCGTCGTGGTCGGCGTCCAGGCCGGCGGGGGCTCCGAGGAAGGGCCGGGCTGCGCGGTCTCCGCCAAACTGGTCCCGGAGTGCGGCCGGTGGTGGGGCGTCGCGCCGGGCGTCTTCACGAGCAAGTCGACGGAACGGGCCCTCACCGACTTCGAGGACAAGACCCGCCGGCCCGCCGACGTCCTGCACATGTACCACCGGGACGGGGAGGTCTTCCCGACCGACCGCCAGATCGCGATGGCCCGCGAGGGCGGCCGCCGCCGGCTGCTGTTCCTCAACTGGAAGCCGGAGATGGGCCGGACCTGGGCGCAGGTCGCCGCCGGGGACCCGGCGGTCGACGAGCACATCGACGACATCGCCCGCCGCATCCGCGACGTCCATCCGCAGCGCTTCTTCCTCGCCGTCCACCATGAGCCGGAGGAGGAGGTCCGGCCGCAGCCCGGCTCGGGGTACACCGCGCGCGACTACCGCGACATGGTCCGGCACGTGATCAAGCGGCTGCGGGCCGGCGGCGCCGACAACGTGGTGACCGTGATGGCCTACATGGGGGTCCCGAACTGGGGGTCGCAGCCCTGGTTCAACGACCTCTACCCGGGCGACGACGTGATCGACTGGGTGGCCGCGGACCTGTACGCGGACAAGTGGGTGAGCGACTTCGCGACGCTGGTCAACAAGAGGCGTCCGGACTATCCGAACTGGCCCGGGTTCTACACGTGGGCGTCGGCGCGGTTCCCGAAGAAGCCGCTGATGCTCGCCGAGTGGGGCACCGTGAACCGCAAGAACGACCCCGACTTCAGCCGGCGCTTCTTCGCGTCCGTCCCGCGCCAGCTTCCGCAGTACCCCCGGCTGAAGGGCCTGCTGTACTTCGAGTCGCCGAAGACGCCCGTGGGGGACACGAGGTGGAACGCCACGGGCGCCTCCGCGCAGGCATTCCGGCAGATCGCCAAAATGCCGGAGTTCAACCGCCTGACACCGCCGTAGCCGGCTCGCGCCCGCGGCCCGCGGACGGGGACCCGTCCGCGGGCTCGGCGAGCAGCGACCGGCTCGCGAACACGACCACGGCCAGCAGCAGGTAGCCGTAGATCCAGCCGCCGTACACGTCGGTGATCCAGTGCTTGCTGAGGTACCAGCGCGTGTAGCCCTCCCAGAACGCGAAGGCGGCGAGCAGGCCCCACGCGGTGGCGCGCATCCGCGGGCCCGCCCGCAGGTACGACAGCGTGATCAGCACGATCGCGCCGTAGATGGAGATCAGCCGGGCGCACCCGCCCGACGGGTAGGTCCCGAGGGTCGTCGGCGGGTGGCCCCGGTCGACGAGCGCGCCGAGCGCGGTCTGCTGGAAGCGCTCCACCAGGATGACCGAGCCGATCAGCAGCATCGGCACCCACGCGCGGCGGCCCTTCCGGACGGCGACGATCGTGAGGGCGATCGCCCCGGCCAGCCCGGCGTACCGGGTCGGCCACACGTTCCCCGACTGGGTGAGGACCTTCATCGCGTCCGTCCAGGCGCCGGACCGCACGGTGCGCTGCGCGAGGTTGAACATCGGGACGTCGTGGGCCCGGAGGAGCCGCTGGAACAGCTCGCCGAGGGGCAGGCACACCACGGTCACCACGAACGTGCCGGCGCCGAGGAAGACGCCGAAGGAGGCGACCGGGCCGAGCGTCCCGTCGAGCTGCTCGCGGGCCGCGCGCAGCTGCACGGCCGGCGCCGCCCGCGCGCCCGGGGGACGGCTCGCCCAGGCGTATCCGATGATGAACGACAGGACCAGCCCCACCGCGCACAGGGCGACGAGAGCGACCATCAGGCGGTCGGCGGGCGGTCGTCGCCGGTCGCGGGACCGCCTCCCGCCGGGCCGCCGGGCCGCGGGCCGTTCGGGGGCGCGGCACCCGGCGCGGGCGGGACCTGCGGCCCCTGCGCCGGCGGGACGTGCGGCCCCTGCGCGGCGGCACCGGGACCGGCCGCGGGCGGGGCGCCGGGCGGGCCGCCCGGTCCGCCGGCGGCGGACGGCGGCCCGCCCGCGGGGGCGACCGCCGGCCGCCGCTTGCGGCGGACCAGGAAGACCGCGCCGCCGGCCGCGACGAGCACGGCCGCCGCGCCGCCCGCGATCAGGCCGACGGGCGTGCCGCCGTCCTCGTCGATGGGCACCGACGCGTTGCCGGGGTCGGTCGCGGCCTTCTCGTCGGGTGTGGGCGGCGGCGTGGCGACGGGGCTCTCCGCGCCGATCTCCGGCCCCGGGCCGGGCGCGCCGGGCGCCGCGGTGCCGGCGTTGCGCGCGAACAGCGAGAGCTCGTTGATCAGGCTGCCGCCGCCGTTCTTCTTCGCCCCCGCCCACGCCTTCCTGGTCGTGCCGGGCGAGACGCTCCACGAGTAGGCGCGCACGGTCCGCCCGACCACGACGGCGTAGGTGCCCTTGCGCTTCACCTCCCGGTAGATGTCCACGATCAGCCGGTTGTAGGCGGTGGCCCGCTCAGGGAGCGTCCCGGCCGGGAAGATCGCGATGTACACCGGGAGGCGGGCGCGCTCCAGCGGGCCTCGCAGCTTGTCGAGCTGGTCGTCACTGAGGTCCCGGACGCCGGGGGCGATGTAGAGCCCGCCGTTCTCGGTGAGGCTCTCGGCCACGGCCTCGAGTTCGACGCCGCTCGGGGCCGCGGCGAGGGCGCCGGGGGCGCCCAGTGGCGCGAGTAGGGCCGCCAGCGCGATCGGGATCGCGGCGCGGCGGACCGGCAGGGACGGCACGGACGGCCTCCTCGGGGGGATGAACAGGACTGATGGGCCGATTCTATGGATCACCGGTCCGCCCCATCGCCGATTCGCGCCATCCCCCCGGGGACCGGCGTCCGGAACCGGTCGCGCTCAGCGGGCGGCGGGCGACTCCGCCCGCGTCAGGCCGGCCGGTTCGGCGACCGCGGCGGGGGACGGGCGGCGCCGCAGGACGAGCCAGGCGGCGACCGTCGCGGCGGTGAGGACGACCATCGTCCAGGCGAGGGGGACGGCGCCGACGCGGAACATCTTCAGCGAGGACGCGACCAGGACGAGCGCCAGCACGCGGCGGATGAGCCCGCCCGGCGCGCGCGAGGAGACCTTGGAGCCCAGGTAGACGCCGGGGATGGAGCCGACGAGCAGGGCGGCGGTGACCTCCATGCGGAAGTCGCCGAACAGCAGGTGGCCGATGGCGGCGGCGAACACCAGCGGGACGGCCTGCAGCAGGTCGGTGCCGACGAGCTGGTTGGCCTTCAGCGTCGGGTACAGGGCGAGCAGCGCGACGATGATGAGCGAGCCGGACCCGACCGAGGTGATGCCGACGACGAGGCCGCCGACGATCCCGATCAGCACGGTCGGGACGGGCCGGACCGTCACCTCCGGGGTCTCGTCCCCGGCGCCGCCCGCGCGCCCCCGGTGGGCCAGGTAGGCGCGCAGCACGAGCCCGATCGCCGCGATCATCAGCGCGACGCCCATGGCCTTGCTGATCAGGTCCTCGACGGAGTCGCCGTGGCCGAGGGCCTTCGCCAGCAGCACGCCGGAGAACGCGGCGGGCACCGAGCCCGCGCACAGCCAGCCGACCAGCCGCATGTTGATCGTGCCCTGCCGGTAGTGGACGGCGCTGCCCACCGGTTTCATCACGGCGGCGGCGACGAGGTCGCTGGACACGGCGGCGAGCGGGCTGACGCCGAAGAACGTGACGAGCATCGGCGTCATCAGCGCGCCGCCGCCCATCCCGGTGAGCCCGACGATGATGGCGACCAGGAACGAGCCCAGCGCCATCGTCCAATCGAAGTCCATCGGCATGACCTACCTGACATGTAGGAAAACTCGCTAACAGAGTAGAGGACGCCACTCGGGCGTGGTAACCCGGCTAGCAAGGGGCAAACGGGACTAATGGGATAGGTGAGGCAAAGGCCCGCTATGCGGGACGAACCCAGCCCCCGGCCACCAGCAGGTCCACCACCTGCGCGACCGCCTCGTCCGGCGCCATCCGCGAGGTGTCGAGGGTCAGGTCGGCGTCGTCCGGCTCCTCGTAGGGGTCGGAGATGCCGGTGAACTCCGGGATCTGCCCCGCGCGGGCCTTGGCGTACAGGCCCTTGCGGTCGCGGCGCTCGCACTCCTCCAGCGGCGTCGCGACGTGCACCAGGATGAAGTCGCCCACCGCGGACACCATCCGGCGGACCTCGGCGCGCGTCGCCGCGTACGGGGCGATCGGCGCGCAGATCGCGGTGCCGCCGTGCCGGGTGATCTCGGCGGCGACGAACCCGATCCGGCGGATGTTGAGGTCGCGGTCGGCGCGGGAGAACGTCAGGCCGGCCGACAGCATCCGCCGCACGACGTCGCCGTCCAGCAGGGTGACGGTCCGGCCGCCGCGCTCGATCAGCGCGTCCGACAGGCCGCGCGCGATCGTGGACTTGCCGGAGCCCGACAGCCCGGTGAAGAACACCGTGATCCCGCGCGAGCGCTTCGGCGGGCGGGCCAGCGCCAGCTCGGCGGCGACGGCCGGCGGGGTGAACCAGTCGGGCACGGGCTCGCCCGCGTCCAGCAGCTCGTGCAGCCGCTCCCGCGTCAGCTCGGCCTGGACGTGGTCGGGCTCGATGCGCGCGACCGGCCGCCACACCTCCACGTCGGCGTCGTAGGCCCACGGCTCGGGGACGACCAGCGGGATCGCGGTGCCGTCCAGGTCGGCCTCGGCGAGCAGGTGGGTGGCGCCGTACGCGGCGGCGACGTGCGCGCGCAGCCGGACGTCGCGCTCCTCCTGCTCGGCGCCGGTGCCGCGCGCGGGCAGCGGCACCGGGACGATCCGGGCCCCGTCCGGCAGCTCCTTGCGGACGCCCAGCAGCGCGCGGACGAGGGACTCGTCGTGCTCGCCGCCGAGCAGCGGCAGCACGAGCACCTGCGCGCCGAGCCTCTCGGCGACCTGGCGGAGCTGGCCGAGCTGCTTGCGGTGCAGCGGCTCGCGCGTCGCCACGGCGAGCAGCGGGCCCTCGACGGGGTCGAGCTCGTCGGGGCGGCGGCGCAGCCCGTGGAACGGGCCGTGCGCGGGGGCGCGCAGGCCCTCCAGCGGACCGGCGAGCCGCCACGCCTGGGTGGTCGGGTCCTGCCACGCCTCGGCGACCGTCAGCACGGCGAGCGGCACGCCCTCGGGGTCCTGCAGGACGACCCGCTCCTGCCCGGTCAGCTCCTTCGGGACGGTCAGCGTGACCGGGACCGGCCACGGGGTGCCGTCCGACAGCCGGCCGCCGGCGATCACCATCGCGGTGTCGAAGGAGCCGAGGAAGCCGGTCAGCGGGCGGTACGCCCCGGCGAGGAGCAGTTCCAGGTCGGCCAGCTCCACCGGGTCGGGGGTGCAGGCGGGCAGGTCGCGCAGCGTGTCGGGAAGGCCGGCTTCGGCGGTCACCGCGATCTCCGATCCCGCCCGGCGGCGGGGAGCCGGGCTCGTCCGTGTCAGTGGGAGTTTCCGCAGGAAAAATACTGCGCCGGCCCCGGCCCGCGCACACCCGCCCCGCCCGGCGGCCCGGTCAGATGACCCGCGCGAACCGGTTCTCGGGCTTGCGGATGACCAGGGTGATCTCGCTGTGGTCGGCGGTGAGGCGGCCCCGGGTGAGCGCGGACACCAGCCGGCACAGCACCTCGGCGACGCCGGTCCCCGCGCCGAGTGCGTCGATGGCCTGCCGGGACGTGTACTCCTCGGAGATCACCAGCCCGCGCATCACGCAGTACCAGCGCATGCCCGCGCGGGACGCGACCTTGCCGTACACCGCGGGCGGCGGGCTCGTCCGGACGACCGGGACCGGCCGCACGGCGGACCGCGCCTCCGGCACACGGGCCTCAGAAGCACGGGCCTCGGGAGCACGGGTCTCCGGGGCGAGAGTCTCCGGGGCGCGGGTCTGCGGAGCACGGGCCTCCGGCACGCGCGCCTCCGGCACCGGCTCGGCACGGACCTCCGCCCGCGCGCCGGCGCCCGTCTCGGGCCCGGCGACCCGCTCGTCGCCCGGGCTGGGGACGCGGGCGTGCGCGCCGCGCGGGCCCCGCCCGCCGCGGACGCCGCGTCCCGCGCGCGGCGCCCGGACCGGGCGCGGGCGGCCCCGGCGGCCGGTGCGCAGCCACCGGGGGAGCGTGCGGTCCAGGAAGGCGAACGCGGTGTTGCGGTCGCGCAGGTGGACCAGCAGCAGCCCGCCGGGCTTCAGCGCGGCGACGAACCGGTCGAGCACCAGCTCGGCGTGCGGCACGCGCTCGATCAGGTACGAGGCGTGCACGATGTCGAAGGCGCGCGGCGGCATCGGCGCGGTGCGCAGGTCGCCGAGGTACCAGGTGTCGAGGTCGGGCCGCTCGCAGGTGTAGGCGCGCAGCTCCGGGGACTCCATGTCGACGCCGGTGACGTGGTGGTCGTGGTCGCCGAGGTCCAGGCCCGTGCCCCAGCCGCAGCCCGCCTCCAGGACGTGGATCCGCTGCAGGGGCTTCTCTAGGGCGTACTGACGGGCGCGTTCTGAGAAGAGATCGCCGTCGCTGACCGGCGGCGTACGCAGATCGGTCACAGTTCCGCAGCGTAATCGCCTGACTGCGCTCCGTCCGCGATTTGTGCATTCTTGGGCGCGGCGGTGTCGCGTACTCTGGTAGGCGTTACCGGGGTCCGCGTGGATTTCCGGCTTTTCGGGCTGCCCTGCCTCGGGGTTATTCGGCGAATGTGCGGGCGAAGATGACGCTTTCTGGACTTGTTGACCTTGCGTGTACCGACTCCGGGCTGCAGCGGGCCCTGCGGCGGGCGTGCGCCGACCAGGAGGTCGTGGCGCCGGGCGCGCTCTGGCCGGTCCTCGCCGCCGCGCTGAGCCGCGCGCTCCGCGAGGGCGGCGACGGCAACGGCAACGGTGGCGGCACGGTGCTCGCGGTGACCGCGACCGGGCGCGAGGCCGAGGACCTGACCGCCGCGCTGTCGAGCCTGATCGACCCGGCGCGGGTCGCGCACTTCCCGGCGTGGGAGACGCTGCCGCACGAGAAGCTGTCGCCGCGCTCGGACACCGTCGGGCAGCGGCTCGCGGTGCTGCGCCGCCTCGTCCACCCGGACGCCGGCGGCCCGCCCACCGAGGAGGAGGCCCAGGACGGGACGGCGAAGGGCGGCGCGCTGGACGTCGTCGTGACGCCGGTCCGCGCCGTCCTGCAGCCGATCGTGGCCGGGCTCGCCGACCTGGAGCCGGTGCGGCTCGTCTCCGGCGCCGACGCCGACATGGACGAGGCCGTCCGCAACCTGGTGGAGGCCGGGTACCACCGCGTCGACCTGGTGGAGAAGCGCGGCGAGATCGCGGTGCGCGGCGGCATCCTGGACGTGTTCCCGCCGACCGAGGAGCACCCGCTGCGGGTGGAGTTCTGGGGCGACACCGTCGAGGAGATCCGCTACTTCAAGGCCGCCGACCAGCGGTCGCTGGAGGTCGCGCAGGGCGGGCTGTGGGCGCCGCCGTGCCGCGAGCTGCCGCTGACCGAGCAGGTGCGCGAGCGCGCGAAGCTGCTCGCCGAGGAGCATCCCGCGCTGGCGGAGATCCTCGGCCGGATCGCCGACGGCGACACCGTCGAGGGCATGGAGGCGTTCTCGCCCGTCCTCGCCGAGCGGATGGAGCTGCTCACCGACCTGCTGCCGGACGGGTCGGCGCTGCTGGTGTGCGAGCCGGAGCGGATCCGGACCCGGTCGGTGGAGCTGGTCCGCACGAGCCAGGAGTTCCTGGAGGCGAGCTGGGTCAACGCCGCCGCCGGGGGAGAGGCGCCGATCGACCTCGGCGCGGCCGCGTTCCGCTCGCTGGAGGAGGTCCGCGAGCACAGCACCGAGCTGGGGCTGCCGCGCTGGAGCGTGACCGCGCTCAACCCGGAGGGCGACGCGCTGAGCCTGGGCGCGGTGCCGGCCGAGGCGTACCGGGGCGACACGTCCCGCGTCGTCGGCGACCTGAAGGGCTGGATCGACGGCGGCTGGCGCGTCGTGATGGTCACGGCCGGGCACGGGCCCGCCGAGCGGCTCGTCCAGCTCGTCGGCGAGGAGGGCATCGGCGCGCGCCGCGCCGACCTCGCGGCGCCGCCCGAGCCGTCGGTGGTGACCGTGGCGACGGGCCTGCTGGAGAACGGCTTCGTCTGGGAGTCGGTCAAGCTCGCGGTGCTGACCGAGACCGACCTGTCCGGGCAGAAGTCGTCCACCAAGGACGCGCGGCGCATGCCGTCGCGGCGGCGCGGCGGCATCGACCCGCTGCAGCTCAAGCCAGGCGACTACGTCGTGCACGAGCAGCACGGCGTCGGCCGGTACGTGGAGATGGTCAGCCGGACGGTGCAGGGCGCCACCCGCGAGTACCTCATCCTGGAGTACGCCAAGGGCGACCGGCTGTTCGTCCCGACCGACCAGCTGGAGGAGCTGACCCGCTACGTCGGCGGCGAGGCGCCGAGCCTGCACCGGCTCGGCGGCGCCGACTGGCAGAAGGCCAAGTCCCGCGCCCGCAAGGCGGTCAAGCAGATCGCCGGGGAGCTGATCCGGCTGTACTCGGCGCGGATGGCGAGCCCCGGCCACCCGTTCGCGCCGGACACGCCCTGGCAGCGCGAGCTGGAGGACGCGTTCCCCTACAACGAGACGCCCGACCAGCTCGCCGCCATCGACGAGGTCAAGGGCGACATGGAGAAGCCCGTCCCGATGGACCGGCTGATCTGCGGCGACGTCGGCTACGGCAAGACCGAGATCGCGGTGCGGGCGGCCTTCAAGGCGGTGCAGGACGGCCGGCAGGTCGCGGTGCTCGTCCCGACGACGCTGCTGGTGCAGCAGCACATGTCGACGTTCAGCGAGCGGTTCGCGGCGTTCCCCGTCGTGGTGAAGCCGATCAGCCGGTTCCAGACCGACAAGGAGATCGAGGAGACGCTGCGCGGCCTGTCCGACGGCACCGTGGACGTCGTCGTCGGCACGCACCGCATCCTGTCGTCGCAGACCCGGTTCAAGAACCTCGGCCTCGTCATCATCGACGAGGAGCAGCGGTTCGGCGTCGAGCACAAGGAGGAGCTGAAGCGGCTCCGCACGCAGGTGGACGTGCTCGCCATGTCCGCGACGCCGATCCCGCGCACGCTGGAGATGGGGCTGACCGGCATCCGGGAGATGTCGACGATCCTCACCCCGCCGGAGGAGCGGCACCCGGTGCTGACGTTCGTCGGCCCGTACGAGGAGAAGCAGATCGCCGCCGCGATCCGCCGCGAGCTGCTGCGCGAGGGCCAGGTGTTCTTCGTGCACAACCGGGTCCGGTCGATCAACAAGGTCGCGGCGAACCTGGCGCGGCTCGTCCCGGAGGCGCGGGTCGCGGTCGCGCACGGGCAGATGAACGAGAACGAGCTCGAGAAGGTCATGGTCGACTTCTGGGAGAAGAACTACGACGTCCTCGTCGCGACCACGATCGTCGAGTCCGGGCTGGACGTGCCGAACGCCAACACCCTCATCGTCGACCGCGCCGACATGTACGGGCTGTCGCAGCTGCACCAGCTGCGCGGGCGCGTCGGGCGCGGCCGGGAGCGCGCGTACGCCTACTTCCTGTACCAGCCGGAGCAGCCGCTGACGGAGACCGCGCACGAGCGGCTCGCGACGCTGGCGCAGCACACCGAGGTCGGCGCGGGCATGTACGTCGCGATGAAGGACCTGGAGATCCGCGGCGCGGGCAACATCCTCGGCGCGGAGCAGTCCGGGCACGTGGCCGGGGTCGGGTTCGACCTGTACGTCCGGATGGTCGGGGAGGCCGTCCGGGACCTGAAGGAGGGCGGCACCCGCGCGGCCGAGGCCGTCGAGACGAAGGTCGAGCTGCCCGTCGACGCGCACCTGCCGCACGAGTACGTGCCGGGGGAGCGGCTCCGGCTGGACGCCTACCGCCGCATCGCCGCGATCACCTCCGACGACGAGATCGGCGCCGTGCACGACGAGCTGAAGGACCGGTTCGGCCCGCTGCCCGTCCCGGTGCTGAACCTGCTGGAGGTGGCGCGGTTCCGGGCGAAGGCGCGCCGGGCGGGGCTGAGCGACGTCACGCTCCAGGGCAACTTCGTGAAGTTCACGCCGGTGGACCTGCCCGACTCCCGGCAGGTCAGGCTCCAGCGGCTGTACCCGAAGAGCATCCTGAAGCCCGCGACCGACACGCTGCTGGTGCCGATGCCGAAGACGGCGCCGCTCGGCGGCCGGCCGCTGCGCGACCAGGAGCTGCTGAAGTGGGCGACCGACCTGGTCGAGGCGCTGTTCCTGGAACCGGCGTCCACCGCCGCCAAGCGGTAGCCTGGGCCCGCCCCGACCAGATGACCCATGACGAGACGAGGATTCCGTGCCTGGTAAGTCCGTGAAGGCGGCGGTGGCGGTCGCGCTGGCGGCCGGCGCGCTGGCCGGCTGCGGCGGCTCCCCGAAGGTCGGCACCGCCGCCCTCGTCGGCGACGACCGCATCACCGTCACCGAGCTCAGCCAGACCGTCCGCGACTGGCGCACCCAGTTCCGCGCGGACCCGGCGGCCAACGAGCTGCGCGCCAACCCCGCGAACCCGGGGCAGCAGCTCGCCGGCGAGTCCGAGTCCGACCTGCAGGGCGCGCTCACCCTGCTGATCAACTTCCGGGTCGCCGGCGAGGTCGCCGAGCGGGCCGGGGTGAAGGTCACCGACGGCCAGGTGGACACGGCGGTCCAGGCGCTGGACGGGCGCGGCGGCGCGGCCTCGATCACGCTGGCGAGCGGGCTGCCCCGCGCGCACACCCGCGACCTCGCGCGCCTCGTGGCGACGCAGGCGGCGGTCATGCAGCGGTTCGGCGCGGACATGGGCAACCAGCTGAGCCCGGCGACGCAGCAGGCCGGCCGACGGTGGAACGAGCTGTTCCAGCAGACCGCGAACGGCATGCACGTCGAGGTCAACCCCCGCTACGGCACCTACGACCCGGGCAAGTTCGAGATCGCCCCGATCACCTACCGGCTGTCCAGCCCCGACTCGGGTATCTGAGGCGCATGGCGCTGACACTGCTGGCCACCACGCACCGGGTCGCGCCGGGGCTGCTGACCTGGCGGGCGTGGGACGCGCTCCGCTCGGCGGGCGCCGTCCGGCTGCGCGACGGGCATCCGCTGCTGCCGTCGCTGCGCGACGCCGGGGTCGCGGTGGAGACCGTCGCGGAGCCCGACGCGGCGCGGCTGGTCGCGGACGCGCGGGCCGCCGACGTCGTGTGGGTCGCCGCCCCGGAGGGCGACGAGGACCTGATGCGCGAGGTCGGGACGCTCGTCGTCAACGACCCGCTGGACGTCGAGGTGCTGCACGGCTCCTACGACCTGCCCGGCGCGCGGCTGCTCGACCTGGTCTCGGTCATGGACACGCTGCGCCGCGAATGCCCGTGGGACCGCAAGCAGACGCACACCACGCTCGTCCCGTACCTGCTGGAGGAGGCGTACGAGGTCCTCGACACGATCGAGTCGGGCGACTTCGGCGCGCTCCGCGAGGAGCTCGGCGACGTGCTGATGCAGGTGGCGTTCCACTCGGTGGTGGCCGCCGAGCGCGACGACGAGACGGCGTTCACCATCGACGACGTCGCCGCCGCGATCGTGGAGAAGCTGGTCCGCCGCCATCCGCACGTGTTCGGGGACGTGACCGTCTCCGGCGCCGACGAGGTCAACGCGAACTGGGAGCAGATCAAGGCGGCCGAGCGGGCGGCGAAGAGCGGCGCGGAGGCGTCCGCGCTGGACGGGGTGCCGATGGGGCAGCCCGCGCTGTCGCTGGCGGCGCAGTTGCGGCGGCGTGCGGCGCGCATGGAGGCGCCGGCCGACCTCGCCGCCGGCCTTGCCGGGGCGGGGGACGACGCGGCCGGGGAGAATGACCTGGGTTCGCGGCTTTTCGCCCTCGTCGGCGAGGCGGTGGAGCGGGGAGCCGATCCCGAAGCGGAGTTGCGCGCCGTTTCCCGGGTATTCCGCGAACGTGTCCAAGCGTGGGAGCGACGGCGGCAGCACGCCTGATCCACGGGGGGAGCCCGGATCACACAGGCGGAGATCGTCGGGATTATGGCGGAACATCGGCATTGGGGTGGTCCGTCCGCGAAGGCGCGTTTACTCTAGGCGCGTGCCGACCGGGGCGGATGGTGATCCAGGGAATCGCGATGCGGGAAGCGGTCTCCCGGCTCCGCCGCGCCGCCGCGCGCACCGGATCCTCACCGCGTCCACGACCCGCGCCGAGAAGCTCCGCGCGCTGCGCGGGCTGGGCGCGCTCGGCGGCCTCGCCGGGGTGCTCGTCGCGCTGATGCTGCTGCCCACCGCGTGCACGGCGGGCGTCGGCGCCCGCGACACGGCACGCTGGTTCGACAGCGACCCGGTGAACCTGACGACGTCCGGCGTCCCGCAGCGGTCCACGATCCTCGCCGCCGACGGCTCCAAGATCGCGACGTTCTTCTACCAGAACCGGGTGGACGTCCCACTCAACAAGATCGCGCCGGTCGCGCGGACGGCGGTGCTCGCCATCGAGGACAGCCGCTTCTACGAGCACGGCGCCATCGACCTGCAGGGCACGCTGCGGGCGCTCGCCAGCAACCTCAGCAGCGGGCAGGTGACGCAGGGCGGCTCCGGCATCACCCAGCAGTACGTGAAGAACCTCCTGCTCACCCAGGCCGACAACGACGAGGAGCGGGAGGCGGCCAAGGAGGTCACCACCGCCCGCAAGGTCCGCGAACTGCGGTACGCGGTGGCGGTGGAGGAGAAGTTCAGCAAGGACGAGATCCTGCGCCGCTACCTCAACATCGCCTACTACGGCGACGGCGCGTACGGCATCGAGGCCGCGTCCCGCCACTACTTCTCCAAGCACGCGTCCCAGCTGGACCTCCCCGAGGCGGCCCTGCTCGCCGGGATCATCCGCTACCCCTACGCCTACGACCCGACCCGGCATCCCGGCGAGGCCCGGAAGCGCCGCGACACCGTCCTGGACCGGATGGCCGCGCTCGGCTGGATCGACGCCGCCAAGGCCGCCGAGGCCAAGCGCCGCCCCATCGGGCTGAAGATCGACAACATCCGCAGCGGCTGCGTGTCCAGCAGGGCGCCGTTCTTCTGCGACTACGTGCAGCGCGAGATCCTCACCAACCCGGTGTTCGGCAAGACCGCCAAGGACCGGGAGAAGCTGCTCAAGCGCGGCGGCCTCACGATCCGCACCACCATGGACCCGCGCGCGCAGAAGGCCGCGCAGCGCGCGGTGGACCGGCACGTCCCGCCGAAGAACTCCGCGCACAAGGCCGCCGCCGAGGCGATGGTCGAGCCGGGCACCGGCGAGATCAAGGCGATGGTCGTCGACCGCGCCCTCGGCCCCGACAAGGAGCGCGGCAAGACCTGGATCAACTTCGCCGCCGACGCCAGCCACGGCTCCAGCATCGGCATGCAGGCCGGGTCGACGTTCAAGGCGTTCACGCTCGCCGCCGCGCTGGACGAGGGCATGCCGTTCGGCACCCGGCTGATGGCGCCGCGCGCCTACACCCCGGTCGGCTTCCGCAACTGCGACGGCGACCGGGTCGGCGACCCGAACGCCTCGCTGCGCAACGCCGCCGACGGCGAGGGCGGCAGGCAGTTCAGCCTCGTCACCGGCACGCACCACTCGGTCAACACCTTCTTCCTCGCGCTGGAGAAGGAGGTCGGGCTCTGCGACACCGTCCGGATGGCCGAGCGGCTCGGGATGAAGCAGGCGAACGGCAAGCCGCTGGAGCAGTACCCGGCCTTCACGCTCGGCTTCAACCCCGTCTCCCCGCTGCGGCTCGCCGCCGCCTACGCCGCGTTCGGCGCGCGCGGCGAGTACTGCAAGCCGATCGCCATCAAGTCCGTCAAGGACGCGGCGGGGCACCGGCTGAAGGTGCCGCCGCGCGACTGCGAGCAGGTGCTGGACGAGGACGTCGCCGACGCCGTCAACTACGTGCTGCAGGGCGTCCTCACCAAGGGCACGGCGCGGGGCATGGGCCTCGGCCGGCCCGCCGCCGGCAAGACCGGCACCGTCGACGACTTCTCCGCCGCCTGGTTCGCCGGGTACACCCCGGACCTCGCGTCGGCCGTCTGGGTCGGCGACCCGCGCGGCGGCTACCGGCACCCGATGGGGAACCTCTGCATGGACGGGCGGTGCTACGGCGCCGTGTTCGGCGCGACGATCCCCGCGCCGATCTGGCAGCAGAGCATGAGCGGGGCGCTGCGCGACACCGCGCCGTCGTCGTTCCACCGGCCGCCGTCGCACTACTTCAGCAAGGGGTCCGGCGAGGACCGGGTGAAGGTGCCGGACGTGCGCGGGATGAAGCTGAAGGACGCCGTCGCCAAGCTCCGCGCGGCGGGCTTCACGACCAACATCGGCGCGCAGGTGGCGTCCGACCAGTACCCGAAGGGGACGGTGGCCGAGATGTCGCCCGCCCCCGGCCCGGCCGAGCCCGGCACGACCGTCACGCTGCGCGCCAGCCGCGGCCCGGACCGGCCCGAGCAGCCCGGAGACCCGGAGGGGCCGGACGGCCCGCTGCCGCCGCGCCCGCCGGCGACGATCCCGCCGCTGCCGGGCGACCCGGCCCGGCCGCCGTCGCCCTGACCCCGGCGACGCCCGCCTGCGACCCTTCCGACCTGCGGGTCCGTGTGATCGTCGCGATGATCGGGTAGAGCTCGGGCGGGGGCGTCCGGGCCCCCGCGGGATCCGATCGGGGGGACGATCGTCATGCGAGCCATCGCCGTGTCCGAGTACGGTGCCACGCCGGCGCCGATGAATCTGCCGCGCCCCGAGCCGGGGCCGGGCGAGATCCTGGTGAAGCTGATCGCGGCCGGGCTCAATCCGATGGACTGGAAGATCGCCGACGGGCTGCTCAAGGACTCCGTCGACGCGTCGTTCCCGCTGATCCTCGGCCAGGACGGTGCGGGCGTGGTGGACGCGGTCGGCGACGGCGTGACCCGGCTGCGGCACGGCGAGCAGGTCTACGGGATCTTCGGCGCGCCCGAGCGCGGCCTCGGCAGCTACGCCGAGTACGCGATCGCCCGCGACGACGGGCCGGTCGCGAAGATGCCGGAGGGCATGATCTACACGCAGGCGGCGGCGGTGCCGATCGCGAGCATGAGCGCGCTCGCCATGGTGGACCGGGCGCGCGTCGACGCCGGGCAGACCGTGCTGGTCGTGGGCGCGACCGGCGGCACCGGGCAGAGCGCGGTGCAGCTCGCCGCCCGCGCGGGCGCCAAGGTGATAGCGACCGCCCGCGACGACATGGCGGGCACGATCCGGCGCCTCGGCGCGGACGAGACCGTCGACCACTCCAAGGGCGACCTCAACGGGCAGGTGCTGGCCGTCCACTCGGGCGGGGTCGACGCGATCCTCGACATGGCGAGCGACACGACCGCGGTCGAGCACCTCGCGCAGCTGCTGCGTCCCGGCGGCACCTACCTGAGCACCGTCTGGGCGGTGAACCCGGACGCGATGGCGGCGCGGGAGCTGCGCGGCATCAACTTCGAGGTCGCGCCGTCGGCGGAGCTGCTGGACCGGCTGTCCGACCTCATCGACGCGGGGGAGCTGCGCGTCCGGATCGAGCGGGAGGCGCCGTTCGCCGAGGCCGCCGACGCGCTGGCCGCCAACCGGGCCGGCGGCGCCCGCGGCAAGACCGTGATCCGCATCTGACCGGGGACCGCGCCCGGCCGTGATCAGCGTCTCACGGCGGGACGGCGTGCATACCGGCGGGAGGCGGGCATGCAGAGGTGCATGCAGGGGCCGCCCGCGCGGGCGGCCCGACGACGGGAGGACCAGATGAACCAGTCCGAGGAGGAGCTGCGCGAACGGCTCGGCCAGGTCGAGGAGTCGCTCGCCCGGCTCCGCGCCGACCTGCCGGCGCCGCCCGCCGACGCCGGCGACTTCGTCGACTCCGGGCAGTACCTCGCCCAGCGGGAGGAGCTGGAGGGGCAGATCGAGCTGCTGGAGAACGAGCGCGAACGCCTCCGCGACTCGCTCGGCCTCCGCTGAGCCCGGCCGCGACCCGGCCATGAGCCCCTGTGAGCCCTTGTGAGCCCGGCCGTGGACCCGCGGGAACAAACGCGGGGTGCTCCCGGTTAGCGGGGTTGTATCACGCAACCGAGGGGAGGCCGGGATGACCGTCTACGAGGAGTTCGAGCGCGCCACGCTGTTCTTCGACGCCAAGGACTACGCCGGCGCCGCGCGCCTGCTCGCCCCGATCGTCGAGGGCGATCCCGGCAACCGCGCCGCCGTCGAGCTGCTCGGCCGCGCCTACTTCCACAGCGCGCAGCTCGGCCGCGCCGAGTCCGTCTTCCGCCGGCTCGTGGACCTCGACCCCTGCAACGGCTGGGCCCACGAGGCGCTCGCCCGCACGCTGGAGCGGCGCGGCCGCGCGGCCGACGCGGGCAGGTTCCGCAAGCTCGCCCGCGCGATGGGCGTCGAGCCCGCGCCCGGCGTCGAGGTCTCCGTCACCGCCGCCGACCTCGCCTGACACCGCCGCCGAGGCGGTGCGCCCCCGCCGGGTCACCGGCGGGGGAGGCGCAGGACGAACCGGGCGCCGCTGCGGCCGTCCAGGCGGTCGGTGAGGATCAGCGACCCCTGGTGCGCGACCGCGATGTCCCGGGAGATCGCGAGGCCGAGGCCGGTGCCGCCCGCGTCGCGGTGCCGGCCCTCGGCCAGCCGGGTGAACCGCTCGAACACCCGCTCGCGGTCCTCCGGCGGGACGCCCGGACCGTCGTCGATCACCTCGACGACGGCGGTCGCGGGCAGCTCCGCGCGCAGGATCATCGTCACCTCCGACGCCGCGTGCCGGTCGGCGTTGTCCAGCAGGTTCGTCAGCAGCCGCGCCAGCTCGCTGCGCCCCCCCTCCACCGTCACCGAGCCCTCCGACAGGACGGTCACCTGCGTCCGCCGCGGGCGGCGCAGGACCTCCTCGTCCGCCAGTTCCGTCAGGTCCACCGCCTCGCGCGGGAAGTTGCGGTCGGCCTCCAGCCGCGCCAGCGCCAGCAGGTCGTCCACCACCGCCGACAGCCGCTCGGTGTTCTCCAGGACGGCCCGCAGCGTCTCCGGCACGTCGGCGTCCTCCGGCGCCGTCAGCGCCAGCTCGACCTCCATCCGCAGCGCGGTGAGGGGGCTGCGCAGCTCGTGCGACACGTCGGAGACGAACCCCCGCTGCCGGGCGACCGCCTGCTCCAGCCGGTCGAGGGTCGCGTTGACGCTCTCGGCGAGCAGCCCCACCTCGTCGCGGCGGGCCGGCACCGGCACCCGGCGCTCCAGGTCGGTGGCGGTGATCTCGTCCAGCTCCCGGCGGATCGCGTCGACCGGCCGCAGCGTCCGGTTCGCCGACAGCCACGTCGCGTAGCCGACGAGGCAGGTGATGACCGGGACGCTGAGCCCGAGCAGCGCCGCCGCCAGCGGCTGCGGGAACAGCCCCGGCTCGGGGGCCAGCGAGTAGACGAGCTTCGCCGACGGCCCGACCCCGACCTGGTACTCGACGATGAGGAAGCAGTGCCCGCCGGGCGCGTCGAGCCCGCACCTGCGGGCGTCGCGGCGGTCGTCGTTCGGCGGGAGGGGCGGCAGCCGCACCGGCGCCCGGCCGGCCATCCGGGGCGACGCCGCGACCACCCGGTGCCGCAGGTCGGTGACCTGCAGCAGCTCGCCGCCGGGCGCCAGGATCGGGCGGTGCAGCGTGCCGATGTTGAGCGCGGTCGCCACCCGGCGCCCGTCGCGGGCCAGGTCGTGGATCGTGTCCGCGCGCGCCTGCTGCCTGAGCAGCGTCAGCAGCACCGCGCACAGCACCCCCGACAGCACCAGCGCGACCAGCGCGGCCGCCAGCGTCACCCGGATCCGGATCTCCGGACGCCGCAGGACGGCCCGCCAGATCCAGTGGCTCAGTCCCGCGGACGGCCGGGGAAGCCGGAAGCGTATGGCGACCTCCCGGGTACGTTCCTGCTGGTACCCGGGATTTCTTGCCGGAACGGGGCAAACGCCACCGCGGCGGACGGGTAAAACCCGGTCATGCCGCGTCCACGCCCCAGCGCCGCCTGACGGCGCCGTCCGCGATCCCGAACAGCTGGTCGATCACGATCCCGATGATCAGGATCACCAGCATGTAGGAGATCATGTCGGCGGTGTTGTTCAGCTCCCTGGCCTGCGACAGCAGCACGCCGAGCGACGTCGTGTCGCCGATGATGACCAGCAGCTCGCCCGCCATCAGGCTGCGCCAGGCGAACGCCCAGCCCTGCTTCAGCCCGGCCACGAACGCCGGCAGCGACGCCGGCATGATCAGGTGCCGGTACAGCAGGACGCCGCGCAGCCCCATCACCCGGCCCGCGCGCAGCAGGATCGGCGGGGTGTAGTCGACGCCCGCGATCAGCCCGTTGGCGATCGACGGCGCCGCGCCCAGGATCACCACGAACAGGATCGCGCTCTCGCTCAGCCGGAACAGCAGGATGGCGAGCGGGAACCACGCGATCGACGGCATCGTCTGCAGGCCCGTGATCAGCGACCCGAACGCGCGCCGCAGCACCCGGAACCGCGCCACCAGCACGCCGGTCAGCACCCCGGCGGCGACGGCGAGCGCGAACCCGACCAGGGCGCGGCGCATCGTCAGCGCGACCGCCTCCCAGAACCGGCCGCTCGTCACCTGGTCCCAGAACACCGGGAGCGTGTCGCGCGGGCCGGGCAGGACCCACGGGTCCTTCCAGCCGCTCCACACCACCGCCTGCCAGGCGGCGAGCGCGATGAGCACGGCCGCGGCCATCGGCCACGCCGCCGACCAGGCCCGCCGGGCGAGCCTGACCCGCGTCCCGCCGCCGAGCTCCAGGGCGTCGAGCCCGGCCAGCTCCCGCTCGCGGCGGGACGCCGGCCCGCCGTCCCCCGGGCCGCCCTTCTTCAGCACCTCATGCGCCATGCCGGACGACCTCCTCGCGCAGCCGGTCGGTGATGGCGGCCGCCAGCGCGGCGACCTCCGGCGAGTCGATCCGCCGGGGCCGGCCCATCGGGACGGGGAACTCCTCCACCACCCGGCCGGGCCGGCTGCTGAGCAGCACGACCCGGTCGCCGAGCCGCACCGCCTCCCGCACGTTGTGGGTCACGAACAGCACGGTCAGGTTCCGCTCGCGCCAGATCCGCTCGACCTCGTCGTGCAGGAGGTCGCGGGTCATGGCGTCGAGCGCGCCGAACGGCTCGTCCATCAGCAGGACGGTCCGCCGCCCGTCCGCGGCCTCGCCGTCCCCGCCGCCCGCGCCCTCGGTGAGCGACAGCGCGCGGGCGAGCGCGACGCGCTGCCGCATGCCGCCGGACAGCTGGTGCGGGCGCTTCTTCGCGAAGCCGCCGAGGTGCACCGAGTCGAGCAGCTCCGCCGCCCGCCCGCGCCGCTCCGCGCGGGGCACGCCGCGCATCTTGAGCGCGAGTTCGAGGTTGCCCGTCACGGTCAGCCAGGGGAACAGCGCGGGCTCCTGGAACATCAGGGCCACGCGGGCGCCCGCGGTGTCGATCGTCCCGCCGCTCGGCTCCTCCAGGTCCGCGACCAGGTTGAGCAGCGTGCTCTTCCCGCAGCCGGACGCGCCGAGCAGGCAGGTGAACTCGCCCGGCGCCACGTCCAGGGAGACCCGGTCGAGCGCGAGCAGCGCCGACCGGCCGCCGCCGAACGCCTTGGAGACGCCGTCGAGGCGGACCGCCGCCGTCCCGCTCATCGGTCGCCCACCTGCGGCTTCCCGCCCGCCTTGAGCACCTCGTTGAGCGGCGCGAGGTCGTAGATGCCGGCGAGGTCGGTCTTCTCCAGCAGCCCGATCTCCTCGGCGTGCCGGGCGCCGGCGGTGAGCGAGGACGCGACCGGGTCGACGGTGAAGTCGATCTCCTTGAACGCCGCGGCCAGCACGTCCGGCTTGAGCGGCTTGCCGCTCAGCTTCGTGAGCGCGTCGTTGGTGACCTTCTCCGCGTCCGCCTTGTTCTGGTTGATGTAGTCGGTCGCCTCGACGACGCCCTGGAGCAGCTTCTTGACCTGCTCCGGGTTCTTCTTCGCGTACTCCTGGCTGACGAGGAGGTTGGTGATGACGAACTTGCCGCCCGGCCACAGCGACTTCTCGTCCAGCAGCCGCTCGCCCTTGCTCTCCAGGAGCAGCCGGGACGCGTACGGCTCGGGCACCCAGGCGCCGTCGATGTCGCCCTGCGCGAACGTCTGGAGCGTCTGCGCGTTCTCCTGCGGGACGACCTTCACGTCACCGCTGCCGTCCTTGTTCGCGGTGAGGCCGTTCTGCTTGAGCCAGTAGCGGAGCGCGACGTCCTGGGTGTTGCCGAGCTGCGGGGTCGCGATGCGCTTGCCGCGCAGGTCCTGGACGCCCTTGATGCCCGGCTTGACCACGAGGGAGACGCCGCCCGACGCCGCCCCGGAGATGATGTGGACGGCTTTGCCGTGCGACTTCGACCAGGCGTTGATGGACGGGTTGGGCCCCACGAACGTCGCGTCGATCGCGCCGGAGAACAGCGCCTCCACGGCGGCGGGGCCGGCGTTGAACGTCGCCGTCTTCGGCGCGGTGCCGAGGTGCTTGGCGAAGATGCCCTTCTCGACGCCGACGAGGGCGGTGGCGTGCGTGATGTTCGGGAAGTACCCGAGCCTGAGCGGAGCCTCGGACCCGCCGCCGTCGCCGGTCCCCCCGCCGTCGCCGCAGGCGCCGAGCGCGCCCGCCGTGACCAGGGCGGCCAGTGCCGCCGTGGTGATGCGCCCGGTGAGTCCTCGAAGCATTGCCTTGTTTCCCTATCAATCAAGTCGGATAGACCTGAATAGTAGATAGTCCGGGCAAGTCCCGCGTCAAGCCCCCGTTCAGGAACGGTTTCGTCACGGCTGTCCTCTATGCGAACGGCGAGCCCGTTGGTCGGCGCGGGGGCCGCGCGGATAGGCTCGGTGACCGCACCGACCATCCGCTTTTTCCTCAGGGGGTTCCCCGTGTCGTCGATCGAGGCCGTACTCGCCCGGGAGATCCTGGACTCCCGCGGCAATCCGACCGTCGAGGTCGAGGTCCTGCTCGCCGATGGGACCGAGGCGCACGCCGCCGTGCCGAGCGGCGCCTCCACCGGCCAGTTCGAGGCCGTGGAGCTGCGCGACGGCGGGGAGCGCTACGGCGGCAAGGGCGTCCGCAACGCGGTCAAGGCCGTCAACGAGACCATCGACGAGAAGCTCGTCGGCTACCCGGCGTCCGACCAGCGGCTGATCGACCAGCTCCTGGTCGACCTGGACGGCACCCCCGCCAAGTCCGCGCTCGGCGCCAACGCGATCCTCGGGGTCAGCCTCGCCGTCGCCAAGGCCGCCGCCGACTCGGCCGGCCTGCCGCTGTTCCGCTACGTGGGCGGCCCGAACGCGCACCTGCTGCCCGTCCCGATGATGAACATCCTGAACGGCGGCGCGCACGCCGACACCAACGTCGACGTCCAGGAGTTCATGATCGCGCCGATCGGCGCGGCCACCTTCGCCGAGGCGCTGCGCTGGGGCGCCGAGACCTACCACGCGCTGAAGTCGGTGCTGAAGTCCAAGGGCCTGAACACCGGCCTCGGCGACGAGGGCGGGTTCGCCCCCGACCTGCCGAGCAACCGGGACGCGCTCGACCTCATCCTGGAGGCGATCCGCAAGGCCGGCTTCACCCCCGGCCGCGACATCGCGCTCGCGCTCGACGTCGCCGCCAGCGAGTTCCACGCCGACGGCCAGTACGCCTTCGAGGGCACCAAGCGGTCCGCCGACGACATGGCGGCCTACTACGGCGAGCTGCTGAGCGGCTACCCGCTCGTCTCCATCGAGGACCCGCTCGACGAGGAGGACTGGGCCGGCTGGGAGGGCCTCACCGCCGCCGTCGGCGACCGCGTCCAGCTCGTCGGCGACGACCTGTTCGTCACCAACCCCGAGCGGCTCGGCCGCGGCATCAAGTCCGGCGCCGCCAACGCCCTGCTGGTCAAGGTCAACCAGATCGGCACGCTCAGCGAGACCCTCGACGCCGTCTCGCTCGCGCAGACCAGCGGCTACAAGTGCATGATGAGCCACCGGTCCGGCGAGACCGAGGACACCACGATCGCCGACCTCGCCGTCGCGACCAACTGCGGCCAGATCAAGACCGGCGCCCCGGCCCGCAGCGACCGCGTCGCCAAGTACAACCAGCTGCTGCGCATCGAGGAGCTGCTGGACGACGCCGCGCGCTACGCCGGCGCCGCCGCGTTCCCGCGCTTCGACGCGCGGGGTTGAGCCGAGGCCCGGGCCCCGGCGGGCGCGACCGCGTCCCGCCGGGCCCCGGGCGGCCGAGCCGGAGGCAGGGGACACGATGGCGGACGATGACGACCGGACCGGCCGCAAGGGCGGCCGCGCGGCCGGGGACGGCGCCGCGGACGGCGACACCGGCGACCGTGCCGGCGGGCGCCGCGGCAATCCGGCGCTGACCAGCCGCGCCGCCATCCTCGCGGTCGTGATGTGCGCGATCGCGCTGAGCCTCGCCTACCCCGTCCGGGAGTACATCGCCCAGCGCAAGGAGATCGCCGACCTGCGCCAGCAGGAGGCGGTGGCGCGCCGGCAGGTGGAGCAGCTCGCCCTGCGCAAGCAACAACTAGGTGATAAGTCGTACATTGAGCGTGAGGCCACGCGAAGGCTCCATTACTGCCGTCCTGACGTAAAGTGCTACATCGTGCTAGACGGCAGCGGTGCGGAGGGCCGGCAGGCGCAGCGGGGCGGACCGGCGCGCAAGCCGCCCTGGTACGAGACGCTGTGGCGTTCGGTGGAGGCCGCCGACCGGCCGCGCTGATTTCGCGGGTGGGGACAGATGATCGAAGCAGGTGACACGGCCGCCGTCGCGGCCCAGCTCGGACGCGAGCCGCGCGGCGTGCGCGCGGTGGCGGCGCGCTGCCCGTGCGGGCGGCCCGCGGTGATCGAGACCGCGCCCCGGCTGCCCGACGGGACGCCCTTTCCCACGCTGTTCTACCTGACCTGCCCGAAGGCCGCCTCGGCCATCGGCACCCTGGAGGGCAGCGGCATCATGCGGGACATGCAGGCCAGGCTCGCGGACGACCCGTCCCTCAAGGACGCCTACGCCGCCGCCCACGAGGACTACCTGCGCCGCAGGGACGAGGCCACCCGCGAGGAGGGCGTCGAACCGCTGCCCGCCGGCATGCAGAGCGCGGGCGGCATGCCCGACCGCGTCAAGTGCCTGCACGCCCTGGTCGCGCACGAGCTCGCGGTGCCCGGGGTGAACCCGTTCGGCCGGGAGGCCCTTGACGCGCTGCCCGACTGGTGGCGGTCCGGGCCCTGCGTCGACGTGCCGGCGGCCGCGCCGGGTGACGGGACCGAACCGGGGGAGGACGCGTGACACGGGTCGCGGCCATCGACTGCGGGACGAACTCCGTCCGGCTGCTCATCGCCGACATCGTGCCGGGCGAGGACGGCGGGCGGCTCACCGACGTCGAGCGCCGGATGGAGATCGTCCGGCTCGGCGAGGGCGTCGACGAGACCGGCCGGCTCTCGCCCGCCGCGCTGGAGCGGACGTTCACCGCGATGCGCGGCTACGCCGAGCTGATCGACCGGCACGGCAACCGCGCCGGGCACGGCCCGATCAAGACCCGGGTGGTCGCGACCAGCGCCACCCGCGACGCGGCGAACCGGGCCGACTTCGTCAGCGGCGTCGTCGACATCTTCGGCGTCGTCCCCGAGGTGATCAGCGGGGACGAGGAGGCCGAGCTGTCCTTCCTCGGCGCCACCCGCGAGCTGGCCGAACTGCGCCCCGCCCGCCCCTACCTGGTCGTCGACATCGGCGGCGGGTCCACCGAGTTCGTGCTCGGCAGCTCGTCGGCCGACGCGTCCCGCTCGATCGACATCGGCTGCGTGCGGATGACCGAGCGGCACCTGAAGGACGACCCGCCCTCGCCCGAGCAGATCTCCAACGCCGCCGCCGACATCGACGCCGCGCTCGCCGCCGTCCGCGAGCGCGTCCCGGTGGACGAGGCGCGCACGCTCGTCGGCCTCGCCGGGTCCGTCACCACGGTCGCCGGGATCGCGCTCGACCTGCCGGAGTACGACGCGGCCCGGATCCACCTGTCGCGCATCACCGCCACCCAGGTGCACGAGGTGACGCGCCGGCTGCTGCACGCCACCCGGGCCGAGCGCGCCGGGTTCGGCGTCATGCACCCGGGGCGCGTCGACGTGATCGGCGCGGGCGCGCTGATCCTCGACCGGATCATGCGCGAGTACGGCTTCGGCGCCGTCGTCGTCAGCGAGCACGACATCCTGGACGGCATCGCCTGGTCGCTGCTGTGAGAGGTGCTGCTCTGAGGGGTCCCGCTGCGCGCAGGCGCGCCGGTCGCTACCGCTTGAGGTGCGCCAGCAGCGCGGGGATCAGCACCGCGTTCGGGTTCTGCTGCGGGACGTAGAGGATCGGGGAGCCGCCGGCGGCCTGCTGGATCCAGACCCGGCCCCGGTCGACGACCGCGCCGGAGATCGACGACCAGCTCAGCGACACCCGGTTGCCGCGCACCCCGCCCGGGTGGACGGTCAGGCCCTGCGCCACGTCCACCGAGTCGCCGGCCCGGACCCGGCCGGCCAGCTCGGCGACCAGCCGCCGCTCGCAGTGCTCCTGGCACAGCTGGATCAGCCGGCCCCAGACCTGCTCGGGCTCGCCGTCGCGGCCCGGCAGCGCGTCCGGCTCGATCACCACCTCGACGCGCGGGCCGCCGCGGAACGGGAACCGACCCGCCTGGAAGATCCACTGCGTGCAGGGCCGGTGGCCGGAACCGGCCGGGCGCTCGGCCGCCCAGTACGCCACCCACTCCACCCGCGGCCACGGGAACGACGCGTTCCCGTACACGACGGCCCGCTCGTCGGCGTGCAGCTGCAGGCCGCGCACGACCGCGGCGAGCGCCCGGTCGGACGGGGCGTGCTCCCAGCTCGGCCGCTGGACGTGCGGGGCGGCGTGCGGCTCGGCGACCTCGGCGCGGGCGGGCGGGCGCAGCC